>JAOZHT010000004.1 GCA_026014735.1 Candidatus Bathyarchaeota archaeon | reverse complement strand
TCAAATCAGCAGCGGAATCAGCAGCCATGATCCTACGCGTAGACGACATTATAACCGCCAAAGCGCCCAGGGGTGGATCAGGCGGTGGAATGCCCGGCGGCATGGGTGAAGAATAATGAAATTAAATCTAGGCTGTCTCCCATTTGGACTGCCAGAAAAGAACACTAATATTCTCTGTCTTTTTTCCAGATGTTAAGGGAACATTGACCCCAACAGTAACTGCTTCCTTTGTAGATGCAGCTCCCACAATTTGGTGAATCAAAAAATCTGCCTTTAGTCACAAAATCTTCTCGGTAATGTATAACAGGCGATGGATTTCTGTCTTTCTATATTTCTTTCATTAAATGATTGTTCTTTCTCTTCTACAACAAGCTACCTCAACTAGTTTTTTGCGGAATCTTTTGTGAGCATCAAGTCTAAGGGAAACTTGCGATTAGGCTACAGGTTGAGAAAATCATGGAAAGCAGAGAGAGCTAAAAATGAGCTCTTTCGGGTACTTCAAGACTTAGCTGCCTCTTTAGTGCTTTGTACCTGTTTCTAACTGTAACTTCTGTGACTCCAGCCGCTTCCGCAATATCTTTTTGTGTTATCTTCTCGTTATTCTGCAGACAAGCTATGTAAATTGCAGCTGAAGCCATGCCCATTGGATCTTTTCCTGATGAAACTCGATTTCGTCTTGCATCCCTTAGAATTTGAATGGCTGCGCCCTGTGTTTTCCCCGATACTCCATTCTTTTCTGCAATTTTCGAAATATAAGATAACGGGTCAGAGATAGGCATGTGAAAGTCAAGCTCATGAAGAAGCAATCTATAACATCGCGCAACATCTTTCCTATCAACAAGACTTGATTCAGCGATTTCGCGAAGGGTTCGGGGGGTTCCGCTTTGGCGACAAGCAGCATACAAAGAGGCAGCAGCGATGGCGGATATAGATCTTCCCCGAACTAAGCCTTTGTCGAGTGCTTTTCTGTAGACAAGAGCGGCTTTTTCTTTGATGGACGGTGAGACGGAAACTTTACCCGATAAACGATCAAGTTCGCTCATGGCTTGAGCAAGGTTACGGTCGATGGATGAGTGCACTCGACTGCGTATTTGCCACTTTCTAAGACGCCACATCTGTATTCTTGTGGATAATGGCAGTTTTCTCCCGAATGCATCTCTGTCAACTTGACTGATTGTTGTAGATAAGCCTTTATCATGAATGGAATAGGATGTTGGCATACCGACGCGGCTTCTTGAGGCTTTTTCTTGTTGAGTGAAAGCCCGCCATTCGGGCCCCTTATCCAGCATCTGTTCGTACAAAACAAGGCCGCAGTCGCCGCAGATCGTTTCGCCGCTATCGTAGTCATGAACGAGGTTTTTGCTTGCACATTCAGGGCATTTTTCAGTTAAGCGCTGAGCCGTCTTTGGGGCTTCTTTATTTATACTATTTTGAATTATGCTCATTTTGACTCCAGTATTTACGGAGCACCAAAATCAAAAAACCCGATAAGGTTTAAATTATGAAGGCGATCCCCGTACCTCTCTAAGTTTGGAAGATGTAGTTAATATACATGATTTGGTTTTTGGCCGGAAGCCATGTGGAAAAAGTAAAAACCAAGGTCCATGAGTCCAAACCCCCTACGATAAGCGCGAGGTATCAACCGTTAAAAGATCGAGTCCAATACAAGCCGACTACATCAGGGGAACAAGCAAAATGTTCAAGAAAAGAAAGAAACCGTGTGGTCACTTGATAAATAGGTAAGAATATTCAGACATACTTGCCTTTTAAAACGCTTAACCCTACATAAACAGGGACAGTTGGGTCTTGAACCCAAATGGTAACTGTTACAAAAGGCAATGAATCAATAGAAACCCTAAATACATGTACACCTCTATGAAATGTGATTTTATGAGTCACAAAACTGTTAGCACACCTGCCCTGCCCTCGATTGCTGAGCAACGCAAAGATGAACAACCGCTATTTGCCCACGAAAAAATGCTTCCACCAATAAACAAATATGTTTGCTGGATCGACGTGATGGGTTCTCAAAGTGTGATGCTGCGATCTCTAAACATGTCGGCTCACTTTCTGATGAAACTGCATCTAGCCTCCTTGCACGCCCACGATACATCCATTCAGTTATTTCCCGTAATTGACGGAATATACGCCTGTGCATCTTCACAAAAATCTATTTTGAATTTCATCAATAAAGTCAACGCAGCCCTTGCAATTACATTCATACTTGAACCGACCGCCCTTCATAAATTCATGATAAGAAGCGGGCTAGCATATGGACCCGTCATTACCGGAAAAGAAACATTAGCATGCGCTAACGAACTTCGAGAAAATTCTAAACATATTAATCAAGTGTTTTTTGGCGCTCCGTTGACTCAAGCATTTCAAATAGAAAGAAAAGCTGCGCCTTTCGGTGTAGCCTTGCACGAATCGGTTCGCTCTTTTGCGCCAAATAAGGAAACCCCTATGTCTGGAACTTATTGGAAGTGGTGGAAACATCCAATGGAAGATGCACTTGCTTTGGAGCTCTTTGATTCTCTCAAAAAGTATTATGATTGGTGCTTGGCGCATACTGCTATGCTGTCTTATGAAAAGGCAGACATTGAACGGCATATTGAATTAGCAAAGGAGTACTTCTCAGAATAAGCATACCTTGCCTGATAAGCTGCTGAATAGCATTTAATCAGAAGGCGCCATATGTCTTGGCAAAGAGGTAGGTTTTTTGCCAGAAGGGTAGAATGTTTGGGTAAGCGGATGTAGCCTTGTGTTGGCAGATAAGGGGCGTAAAAGTAGTGGTGTGGTTCGCCTTCTTTTCTGCTAACAGCCAGATCCGCTTAACTTTGTGGCTATCCCGTGTGTTATTGTGGTGCTCCTTTCTTACAAGAATAGATGTGTGCGTTTTCGCTTAAAAGGCATATTTCCAATTACGAAATATGTCACCACTAACATGACTTAAGCATTAAGACTGATAACAGCAGTTGGAGGCAAAGCAGGAAACTGGGCAGATTGCCGTTTCTTGAAAGAAGAAGCGGAGGCCCAAACACAAGCATACAACCCCCATAACCAACTGAGATAAAACAGATGACGCATATTTCCTGAAAGATTTATTAAAACCTCAAAACATCAATCTGACTACTGGTTAAGTATTAGTGGGCAAAAACCCAATGACAGCCTTAATCAGCAAACATGGGCGGCCGTCGTCTAGTCTGGTTTAGGACTTTAGCCTTCCAAGCTAATGATCCCGGGTTCAAATCCCGGCGACCGCACCACGTCATTTTAGCTTTTTATAAGGGGAGGGAGGTCTCGGTGGAGCAACAAAGATCAGAGGTACACGCAGACGATCTGCTTGAGGATACTGCCACAACCAACATGGAACTCAAACCACTCGCTGAATCCAAAAAGCAGCCTTCAGCAAAGCCACCAGGAGATGATGAGTATAGGCAGTTCCTGCCATCATCTAATAGTGAAAAATATGTAATAAACCAGACAACCCGATATTGCGCTTAAGTTGCTTGGAAAAGCTTTTATTGCAACCAAGCAGCTTAGCCATAACTAAGGGGAAGGTTACTTGACTGCTAATGAGGTTTCACACAGTAAACCACGTAAAAAATGGCTTATGCTTGTTTGTAGCCTTTTGCTGCTAGCGCTATCTTTAATGGCGTTAGTTGCTGGAGCGGCTATACTCTATCTTAACGCTGGTAACGATTTTGAAGGCTATGCACTGAGCGAAAACTACACCATAGATACCCCCGCAAGTGCTTTCCTATTGTGGGTCGGTTCCCCAGTGAGTGAAGCTAGACTAAAGTGGATAGTTACCTCAATTGAACCTAACCAATCGGTTTTTGCTGGTTGGGGCGCCGCAAGCACGGTTAATGCGTACACAGGAAACTACCAGTATGCCACGCCTGAGTCAGGATGGGGCTACACCGCCAGAGCCTACTATGCAGCATTAAACATTTCAAAACTACATGTAGTCAACCAGAACAGCCCTCCTCTGGTGCCTCCTCAAGAGCCCCTCTGGCTTAACACTGCTACCACCTCAAGTTCAACTACACTGTACTGTGACCCAAACAATGAAGGGGACAAAATGAGCATGCTTGTCATCATGAACGCGGATGGCTCAAGCGGCATTAAAGCCGAAATACAGTTAGGCTCCAGAATACCCCTCTATGGCTGGCTCCCGTTTGTGCTGATACCTGTGGGACTAATTCTTTTGATATTGGGTTTACTGGTTTTTAGGAAATCCAAAAAGCGGGTCCCTAAAAGTCCAGCGGCAAGTTAGTCATGGGGCCCTGCGGAAAACTTGAATTAACGTTAGTCTAAAGCAGCAGTGCTCATTGAGAGAGATTACTTGGTTAATGCCCCCCTTGAGAAGGGTTTGATGGTTATTCTGACACTGAGGCATCGCAATCAATAGAAGCTGCCATAACTTCGCTATTTCTCAACTATCGGGAGAAAAACCCTGCTTAGACTTTGGCCTCCAAGTTAATGAGCCCAATTCCAAATCCCGCCGACGGCACCCATCAGTCTCTAAACCAGTTAACTGTAGTATTCTGGCGCTACTTTGAAGGTTTTAAAGATGGGCAGATCATGGGAAAACATGATTTTCGCGTCAAATTTCTTCTGTAAGTCCCTGATTTTCTCTATTGACTCCTTGAATGCGACGCTATCGTACACTATCCCCGACATCTTGGTGGGTGGACCATAGTTCTCTTGGGTATAGAGGGCGTCTGAGGGAAAAATCAGCGTGCCTTCGTTCTTCAGATGCGCCACCAAACCCAGAATTCCCGGTGTGTGCCCCGGCAGCGAAACCAGCTCAATGCCATCCGACATACGCATGTCGCCGTCAACGAGGCGAAGCTTATCCGATGGGATTTCGAGGTCTGCTTTAACGTATGCTCCATGCTCGTTTGGATCAGGGCTTGAATCAACAAGGTGCCTTGCATAAGCGTAATCTTTCTTGTGAACATAGAAATCCGCATGCCTGAACAGGTGGTTGTTTCCGGCGTGGTCCAGATGCAGATGGGAAAGAATTACCGTTTTTATGTCCTGGGGCGCAGTGCCCGTTAGCGCTAATTGCTTGATTAGAAGCTGGTGGTCAGTGAAGAAGTAGGGGAAAATTGACCTTAAATTCTGCGGCCAATACCCCCGCATCGCCTCCGGGTGGCAGCCTGTGTCATAGAGGATTTTTCCCCCAGAAGAATCGATGAGTACGCAGTAGGTGGGTATGCTTATCCATTTTGCGGGCGGCGTCTTGTTTTCGAGTGTGCCAACGGTGGACATTGCCACTATCCAGTTGTAGTCGCCCTCAAGTCGGCCGTTGTCTAAAATGAAGATCCTCAAAAAACCCCGCCACAACATATTACATGAAATGGGCTTTTTCATATCCGTTTCGCTCTAACCGTTACTCTTAAAACCTCATGACCTGCCGGTTCAAATCCCGACGACCACGAAATCTCATTAAAAAAAATCATTTCTGATGTTTTTTACTACTTTGTTTTAATGGCTTGAGAAGTAGGTGCAGGCGAGTACCCGGAGATGTAGCTGGTTCCGTTCCAGCTGCTGGCACATTGAGTGGTGGCGCCGACGGTTCGGATGTTTACCGCCGTGTTGTTTGTGCATGCGTTGCCCAATAGCAGGTTGCCGATGTTGGCGCCGTATTCCCGGATGCCAAAGCTCTGCGGCTGCCCCCAGTCTTTGGTGTTGAAGACCTCGTTATTTGAGACTACGCAGTCATGGATCGCTAAAGCAGAGCTTGTGTTGCCGCCGACGAGTGCTATGCCGGAGAAGCCACCTTTGCCTCGGTAGCCGTTGTCGTAGATGGTGTTTTGGCTGATGATGTTCTTATCGGAGGCACTCTCGGTGCGGATGGAAACGCGGATGCCGTCGCCGTAGTTGGTGTTCACGCGGTTGCCTAAGATGCGGTTCTGCTGGGCGTCGGCAAGTTGGATGCCGCAGCCCTTGTTGAGAAACACTGTGCAGCCCTCCACTAGGTTGTTGCCTGAGGTGTAGAGGCGTAGCCCATCGTAGCCGTTGCCGCCTACTTCACAGAAGTACACCGACGAATCCGACTGCAACTGCTGCAGAATACCGTTCATGTTGTTGTGGCGGACGCTGCAGTAGACGATTCGGTTCTCGATGCTTCCTGAACCTGTGAGGCAGATGCCGTTGCCCATGCAGTCATACACAGCGATGCCTTCGAGGCGGCTGCGTTTGATTACGTCGAAGTGTACGCCGTCGCAGAACTCGTTTGTGATGGTGCTGTTTATTCGGGCGCCGTCTATGGAGAGGGTTTTGATAAGCACGTTGTATACGTTGGCTCCGGTGATGATGGACCCATTTAGGGTGGGGCTGCGGACCAGGCGCGTGGCGGAGTCGCTGGTGCCCAGCACGGGGTCGTCGGTGCCTTCGCCTATAAGGATGCTGTTGGAGAAAACCACGATTGGAGCGGTGAGGTTGTAGGTGCCTGATTTTATGTAAACGGAGTTGCCGCTGTGGGTGGCGTCGTTTATGACTTGGGAGGCGTCTGCGCCGCTGAAGGCTACGATGCCCAGGGAGTTTTCGGCAACCACCAAGCGGCCCTGTTGGCTGATAACGTAGTCCGGCGCGTTAGGCGGCACAGTGATGTAGATGCCGATGGCGACGCCAACAAGCAAACAGGCTATGCATAAGGCTATGATTTTAAGAGTCCCTTTGTTGCCCACCTGACTTTCCCTCTATTTGCGCTTAAAGTTGCCTTTAGATGACGCTAACCTGTACCTATTGCCTGATGCATTTTTATGCTTTTCAGGCGGCGGTTTGCAGTGGAGGCGAAAAGGTGAAAAGCAACCGCGGCAATACCAACATAGGAGATACAGAAATGAGTGAACAACCCAACATGGCAACCATCCAGTTAAACGGCGATAAACAAAACTTCATCATCGACAAAAAAGACTTCAAAACCGGCAGCAAAGGGTACTATGGAACAGGCAAGATGGTGGCTGGCGGCAAAAAGTATCAGATAAGCATCCAAGTTGTGGAAATCGGCTCCAAGCCTAAAGAAGAGAAGAAAAAGTAGCTACTTTTTAGCTTCTTAATTTTTTAGGGCAGCACCGACGCTGAGATAATCGTGACGGCCGTTAAGGGCTTGTCGCGTGCGTTGGTTTTTACTTTGGCGATTTTATCTACGACATCCATGCCTTCCACGACATTTCCGAAGACCGGGTGCTTGCTGTCAAGGTAGTTGTTATCGACTAGGTTTATGAAGAATTGGCTGCTGCCCGTGTTGGGGCCCGCGTTTGCCATAGCGAGGGTTCCGCGGTCGTTAAAGTTTTTCTTGGTGAATTCATCCTTGATGTTGGGGATTTTAGGGTCACCGTAGCCTGTCCCGGTGGGATCGCCGCCCTGAATCATGAAGCCATCGATGACACGATGGAAGATGGTGCCGTTGAAGGTGCCTTTCTCAACTAGGCTTTTAAAGTTCCCAGCGGTTATGGGCATGTCGCTGCGTAGGGCGATTGTGATGTCGCCAAGGCTTGTGTGAAGCAGGATTTTAGTTGGGTTTTGGTTTGACATAATCTTTGACCGCAAAAAGTATGTGCGGTCTATTAGTTATGCCTATTGCAAACAAAATATCGCGTTAGAATAAGAGTAGAAGAGGGCGATTGGTTTATGATAGCACCTTGGCGCCGATTATCACTACAGGCGTTGTGGGTGCATCATCTGAGTCCGTTTGAATATGCGAGATAGCCATGACCACGTCCATGCCAGAAACAACCTTGCCGAAGCTCACATAGTTCGCGTCGAAGTAAGTGCTGTTGTTGTTAGCGACGTTGATGAAGAATTCACTGGTTCCACTGTTTCGCCCCGCATTTGCCATGGATAGGGTGCCGTTGTAATTGTGGTTGGTGTCGGTGAACTCGTCTTTTATGCTGGGTATTTCGGTTCTGCTAAAGCCGTTGTCTGCGGGTTTGCCGCCTTGAATCATGAAGCCGTCGATGACGCGGTGGAATTGGCTGCCGTTGTATACACCTTCGTTGACTAGGCTCAGGAAGTTGCCTGTGGTTATAGGCATGTCGTTGCGCAGCGCCACCGTGATGTCGCCCATGGTGGTGCGGATGATAACCTGCTTGGCGCCTGAATAGGGGTCTTCAGCCGAGGAAATCGGGGTTGCAGTCGGGGAAGACGTAGGCGCAGGTGTAACCGTCGCGTTGGCTGGATTCCATGAGGGATTAACTGCTGCCACAACCCCCAAAACTATGACTACTACTACAACAACCCCTAAAGCCAATAAAAGGGACTTGTTGCCTCTCCTGGTTTCTAACTTTTCGGTTTTGATTGGCTTTTTGTGTGCTTTTCGGTTTCTGGGCGCCATGTCCCTGTAGTCAGCGGCTCGTCATATAAAAATTTTCTTTTCCTAAAGCATATGTCACCCAAAGAGCAGCTTAAGCAGTGGATTTCACATTGGCGGAGAGGGGGAAGTGGAGGATGAATTTCGTCCCCGAGTTCGTTTGGCTCTCAAAGTCTATGGTGCCGCCTAACGCGTCTACCAAGCGTTTAACCACCGCTAGACCCAGGCCTTGCCCCTTGGACTTGGTGGTGAAAAGCGGCGTGAACATTTTGGCTCTCACATCCTGGGAGATACCTACGCCTGTGTCCTGAATGGTTATTGCGACCGCGCTTTCCTTTTTTGAGGCTGCAATGGTTAAGTTGCCTCCGTTGGTCATGGCTTGGATTGCGTTGGTGATGAGGTTAGTTAGGATTCTACGCATGTAGGCAACGTCGGTTACGATGGGTTGGGCTTCAGCGTGTATTTGCGTTTGGACCTCTATGTCCTTGGGGATGTTTATGGTTAATAGGGTGCCCTCGACAAGTTCGCTGAGGTCCGATGCTTGGAGGTTGGGTTTTAGGGGTCTTGTGTAGTCCTGCAGGTCGCTAACGATTTTGTTAATGTAGGTTAGATTCTGGTTGACGGATTCTATGCTTTCAAGTATAGCCTCTTTGCTCTCGCCATCCTGCAGGTCCTTGACTTCTTGGGCTATGATGTACATATCGCTGGTGATTGCCTGCAAGGGGTTGCGGATGTCATGCCCCACCATACCCGCAGTCTGTCCGATGGCGGCTAATCGCTCGGCGCTTTGAAGCTGCTTGGCACGTTGTTCAGCAAGCTCCTCCATCTGGCTAGCATACTCCTCGAGTACCAGGGCATTTTCTTCCAGCTTCGCCTGCGCTTTAGCACGCGCAAGCTCGGTCTGCTTCAACTCATCTATGTCGGTTGTGTAGATACGTATCAACTCGGTCTGCGGGAACCGATAGAACTGCTGATGGTACCAGTGACCGTTGATTTCCATTTCTGTTCCATAGGCGTTTATGCTTTTGTCGGCGAAGGCCTGCTTGACTATTTTCCAGCCGGATAAGAAAACGTGATTCAAACCCTCTTTTTCAAGGTCTGGGAACAGCAGTTTAGTTGCGGGGTTAGCGTAGGTTATTTCGCCGTTCAAGTCAACTTCTATGATTGGGTTAGGATTAAGAGTGGGGAAAGTGGCTAAGCGGGCGATTTCACGTTCAGCCTCCTTGCGTTCAGTCAAGTCAACGTTGGATTCCAAGATGCTTGTAACTTCGCCGTGCTCGGTTTTCTCAGCAAGCCACCAACTCTGCATCGTAACTGCCTGTCCATCCTTGGTATGCTGAACAACCTCGCCGCTCCAGCTAAACTTGGTTTTAAGCTCCGCAACAATAACTTCGAAGGGCTGGGGAAACTCTGTTCGGAGAAGCGCATGCGTTCTTTTTCCGACGGCTTCTGCTTTGCTCCAGCCATACAGCTTCTCGGCGCCTCTGCTCCAGAAGGTTATTGTGCCATCTACTTTACGCACGATTATTGCGTCGGGGCTCAGATCGATGAGGGCGGCTTGGCGCTGAATGGCTTCTTCTGCCTTTTTGCGTTCAGTAATATCATGAACCATGCCCAAAGAGCGGATAATCCTGCCAGTCTCATCACGGATATGGGTGCATTTCTCATGGACAATTCTTATTTCACCGTTGTCTTTTCTTACAACTCTGTGCTCGATTTCATAGCCGCATTGATCTTCGCTGACTGAACTAGAGTACGCTTGATCCACTGCAGGACGATCGTCTGGGTGAACAGCGGCCAAAAAAGCCTCGTAGGTTGCCCCAAACTCTTGAGGTTTAAGCCCAAAGATTCTGTAGACTTCATCAGACCACGTTAGCTTGTTTTGTGCCAAATCAAGTTCCCAGCTGCCCAGATGAGCGATTTCTTGGCTTCTCTTGAGGCGTTCTTCACTTTCCCTTAATGCACGTTCAGCTTTCCGGCGTTCAGTTATGTCTCGGAAGACAAGCACTACACCTTTGAATACTCCATCGTTGGTTACGATTGGCGCTCCACTGTCGTCAATTGGAATTTTGGTTCCATCTTTGCGTACGAGCAAAGTATGGTTGGCTAAACCTACAATAACCCCTTTTTCTAGGACCTTTGTAACTGGATTCTCCACTTCTTCCCCTGTTTGCTCGTTTATTATGTTAAAAACCTGGGCGATAGGTTTCTGTTCAACTTCCTTTAGTGTCCAGCCAGTTAAGGCTTCGGCAACTGCATTCATAAAAGTGATTTTGGCATCCGTATCTGTAGCTATTACAGCATCACCAATACTTGATAGGGTAGTTGCCCACCGCTGTTCGCTTTCACGTAACTGCGAGGCGCGTTCTGTAACTAGCTGTTCTAAGTGTTCTCTGTATTTTTTTAACTCGCTCTCAGCGAGTCTTTGTGCAGTGATGTCCATGTCCATTTCTAGAATCATTGGTGAGCCATCAGCGTCCGTGAATGGAAAATCGTGGGCATCGATAATGCTGCCATCGGAGGTTTTAACTTCCCAATGGTGTGGTTTACCAGTCTTCAAAGGTGTGAAGGATTCGCAGAATCCACAAGGCTCAGCCTTGCCAAAACAGGATTCGTAGCAGTATCGACCTTTTGATTCCCCGAATTTTTCGCGGAAGCTCCGGTTTGCAAAAGCAATATGGCGATCGGGAGTTAGAAGGGCAACCATGGTGGGTAACGTTTCTAGAACATCGTAGAGTCTTTTGCGTTCTGTCTGGACTGTAGCTTCTACTTTTTTGCGGTCAGTTACGTCAACACCCATTTCAAGTATTAACATCGAACCGTCCGCTTCATAGAACGGAAAATCATAGATGTCGTAGTCTCTTCCGTTGGGGCCTGTCCATTCCCACCGGTGTGGACGCTTAGTTTTCAGGACTTTGTAGGTTTCACAGTCCTCACAGGGAGAGTCACGGTTAAAAAGGAATTCGTAGCAGCGCCCACCTTTAGATTCGCCAAACTGTTCCCTGAATACCTTGTTAGCAAACGGCATACTGTAATTTTCATCAAGAAGACAAACATAGGAGGGAAGCGTTTCCAGAACGTTGTACAGGCGCTGGCGTTCTTTACCGATTTCTTTTGTACGCTGCTGAACTTTTTCTTCTAACTCATCGTTGAGTTTTTTCAGTTCCTCTTCGGCTTGTTTACGTTTTGTTATATCGTGTGCCACATGGATAGAACCGACGAGTTCCCCGTTATGATCCCTCAGAGGTGTCGTGCTGACGATGAAGTCACCGCCAAGCCGTGGCTCATGCACCTCAGCGATATGCCGCTGTCCATCTTCGATGGTTTGTGTATGTGGACAATTCTCTGGCGGAGCATCTGTTCCATGAACGCACTTATAACATTTCTGTCCGACAGCCTGTTGGGGTGTAACTCCAAGCTGTTCTGCCATTGGCTTGTTTGCTCGAACGAGCCTGTGATTTAAATCGATTATTGCGATTAAGTCAGGCACGGCATCAAACGTGCGTTCCCAGTCATCTTTGGCTTTTTTAATCTCCTCCAGAGCTTTTTTGCGTTCCGTTATCTCTTCAAATATTGCTACAAAGTAGCCATTCTCAGGACTGTAAGCCGAAACATTATACCATTTCCCAAGATGCCCCGAGTAACTTTCAAACTGAGCAGGCTCCCCCGTGAGAGCGACTTTGCCGTATCGCCCAATCCAATCTGCAGAATCTTTTTCTATACCTTTTAGAACTTCGGTGACTTTTTTGCCTATGACTTCTTCCCTTTTCAGCCCCGTCATCTTTTCAAAAGCAGGGTTGACCTCGAGAAATACGTAGTCAAGTGGCTTTCCATCTTTGTCTACGACTATTCGATGGTAAGCAAACCCATCCATCATCTTCTCGAAAAACATGTTGAACTGTTTTTTATCAGCACCGAAAGCTTCCGTCAAGTTGTTAGAGAAGGAATCGACAGACAAACTGTTCACCAGATACTGCTTTAATCAGGATTCCTCCATATAAAAAACTTCAGCTAAATACCGATAGATTAAGCCTGAAAAAAACGAGCAAAACAAGCAGACAAACCCGACAAGTTCACCCCTAAATATCATGCTAAGCAGTCAATCAAGATACAAAAATCAGGGGGCTGCTTGGATAATTCTTAAAAGCCCAAACTGTGTCAGACACCATAAAGGTGTAAATAAATTGGCACAACCAACATTCAAAACAGTTTTCGTTTTCCTCGACACAGACAAATATTGTAGCCCATTCGACATGCTCGTCGCCATAGACGCATTCCCAGACTCCATGATATTCAAGTACGAAAACGTCAACAGCGAAGACGCCCCAAAAATCGTCTTTGACCTGCTCTTCCCACGCGGACCCGCAGGCGCAGCCCACACAAAAGTCTTCATCAACGGCAGCAACTTTGAAGAAGTCGAAAAAGTCGTCGCAGCCACCCAGAAAGCCATGAAATCGGCGCCATGGGGAAACAGCATCATCGTTGACCCAAGAGGCGGATACAGCACAGCCGCAGCCGCAGTCGCCAAAACCTTCGGTGCATCCATGGAGAAAGGCCTCGGCAGCTTAGAGGGCAAAAAAGTCACGGTTCTAGCAGGCACAGGTCCGGTTGGTCAAACTGCAGCTAGAATCTATGCCTCCGAGAAAGCTGACGTAACCATCAGCAGCCGCTCGCTGGCCAAGGGACAGGTGGTTGCCGACAAAATCAACGCTGAATGCGGAGCTCAACGTGTTAAGGTTGTTGAAGTTGCTAAGCCAGAGCAGACAGCCGCAGCAGTAAAAGACGCCCAAATTATCCTTGCCGCAGGCGCAGGCGGAATCCAGTTGTTAAGCAAAGCTGACCTTGATGCTGCACCGAACTGCAAGATCGTCGGTGACATCAACGCTATTAAGCCGCTGGGTGTTGAAGGGTTAGGGCCCAACGACGACGGAGTAGCGCTTAAGGCGGGCGTATGGGGCATCGGTGCATTAGCCATCGGCAAACTCAAAATCAAGACAGAAGTGGAAATGATCAAGCAAGCCACCGCCGCAAATGATGGACTCTTCGACTACGCAATCGCCTACACCATCGCCAAAGAAGCAATCCTTAAGAAACTCGCGAAAGCAGCTGCCAAATAAGCAGCCTCATCTTTTCTTTATTTTCACATATTCTGTTGTTTTAATTCGTGGTTTGTAGAGTTAACTGGTGGTTCTGGTGGTTTTGGGGGCTGTTTTACTTGCTTCTTAGGCGGTAGGATGGTTTGCAGTTGCTGGGTCTTTTTTTCCTTGGCCCTTTTGGGCTATGAACACAAACTATTTATACATCTTATTATACACCGTTTGTCTGCCATTATGGTATGAGGGGCAGAGGGGCAAGCGGTTGGAAACTTGGCAATATAGAATGAAGGCACCAAAAAGATGCATGCACCGGACAAGCAAAATAGCCTGGTGTATAAAACTTTCCAAGTTCTGTGACGCACCAAACGATTACAGTTGCTGCGGAAACTACTTGCCAAAAGCGAATCACCCCGCCGAATTTTAAAGAAGCAAACTCGGCAAAGGGGGCAGAGAAAAATTGTTGCCTGTAAAATGATTTCTCGTTAGACAAAGATTAGAATAGGGAGAAAAAAGTGAACTATTACTTCACTATTTCGCGTTTCTTCCAGCGCAGGTTTTTGCCCTTGCATTTTCTGCATTTCAGCGCTGTCTCTGCGTTGCGTGCGCCGCAGTCTCTGCAGATTTTCATGTACAAGCGGTGCTTCTGCGCGATGGTTTTCTTGACTGGATCTAATATCGGCATTTTCTATGTTCCTTCCGTTTAGGGTTACATTTTGATGTTTACGTGTCTGATATACCTTTTGTCTACATAGCGGGGTTTGGATTCAAAGGGGTTTACTTGATAACTTCTATGGTGACATAGGAGTGGGTGTCCTCTATCCCGTCGATGGTGTAGAGACTCTTGAGGAACTCATCAAGGTTCTCCCGTTCAACGATGATTAAGGCATCCACTTCGCCTGCAATTCGGAAGGCACGTGAAACCGCTAACTCGCGGAGTTGCTCGTAGACATGTATGCGTTTGATGGGTGAAATCTTTAGTAGAATAAATGCGGGCGTGGTAGAAACGCCTAAGGCGCTAAGTCCCTTCTCGGTTACGTCGATAAAACCCCGCCCGGTGCGGATGTATCCGCGGTTTTTTAGTTTCCGCAGATGAACGTTAAGGGCTTGGCGGCTGACGCCCAGTTGACCCGAGAGTTCGTCCTGTTTAACTCTTAATGTGTAGGTGTTTGTGGATTTTCCTTTTTCATAGAGAGTTTTTAAGAGTTGTATTGAACGTTTAGTTAAGGGTTCCACATTGGTCACTTATTGCTATCTATGTTAAATTAAACCTTTACAATAGTGAAGTTGCTTATGAATCTGATGCTTCCATAAGGCATGATTACCGATAACCAATAAAGACCCAAGCTGCAACCACCCCAAAAATTCCCAGTTGAAACAAGCCGCCAACACCACAACCTATTTATTTCAAAAAAATGGTAGTGAACCACTAAAAAGTAAACTAGGAGTGAAGCGGAACCGTGACGGAGACCACTAGCGCTGCAGTCTTAATCGGCAAAAAACCAATCATGAATTATGTCCTCGCCTGCATCACCTTCTTCCACGGCGGCGCTACAGAAGTCAGCATAAAAGCACGCGGTAGATCCATCAGCAGAGCCATCGACGTCGCAGAAGTTGTCAGACACCGATTCTTGCCCGATGTGAAGATCAAAAGCATAGGAATCGGCACTGATCAGTTCTCGCCACATGAAGAAGACCCCGAAGAAGCCACTCAGGGATCCACGAAAGTCAGCACCATAGAAATAAAGTTGATCCGTTAAAAACGATTTAGCCACTCCTCCTTTGCAGGAACAACGACTCCAAATGAAAACAGAACTATGCAGTTTCTGCCTTAAAAGCGGCATACTGTGCCAAAAGTGTTCAGCTAAAGTTAAGGCTGGCGAAATTAGTGACTTAGACCTCAAAATCGCCCGCTTACTGCTCAATCTTGAAGAGAAATATCCTTCCCTGCAAAACGTCTGCTTCTACAAAGCAGTTGATGTCGAAAAGACGTTAGCCATCCTCGTCGGACATGGAGATGTCCCTAAACTCTTAGGTTACGGCGGTAAAATCGTCAAAACCATCGGTGACGAAACTGGCAAAAACGTGCGTGTGCTCGAACACGGTGTTGACGACCGCAAATTCCTCGAAGACCTCTTCGTACCCTTCAGCATCCTCACCATCAACACCATCTGGCTCCCCGACGGAACCACCGAAACCAGAGTTATCCTCAGGCGGAAACGTGGTCAACAGTTGCCTATGGATTTAAAGGCACTTAAGGAGATCGCCAGCAAAACACGCAAGATGTCGCTTCGCGTAGAAATCGCAGATTAAAAGGTTGACAGAGCATGAACTTGGACTCTATCGGCGAATGGGTTAGAACTCATTATACCATTCAGGTGTCACCTGAACTAGACGGGCAAGAAGTCACTCTGTTCGGTTGGGTTCAAGAAGTCCGAGACCTAGGCGGCATCAGATTCATCATAATCCAAGATCGCGAGGGCACCCTCCAAGTCACCATTCCAAAAAAACGCGTCGCCCCAGAAGTTTTAGCGAAATCTGATTTGCTGCAGAAACGCTACGCCTTAGCCGTTAAGGGCACCGTTAAAAAAACCAACATGACCACCCGTGGCATCGAGGTTATTCCCTCCGGCATCAAAATCCTCAACAGCGCCACCGAGCAGTTGCCCATCGACATCACAGGCAAGACACCCGCCAACATCGAAGCGCGACTCGATGCGCGAGCACTCGACCTCACACAGGAAAAAACGTTAGCTACCTTCAAAATCCAGCACACAGCCCTTGAAGCAGTCCGCAGTTACCTCTTTGAGAAGGGTTTTCTGGAGATTCATACTCCCCGAATTATCGCCTCAGCCACCGAGGGCGGCGCGGAGCTTTTCAGCGTAAACTACTTCGAGCAGAAAGCATACCTTGCCCAGAGCCCCCAGCTCTACAAGGAAGAGTTAACGATGAGTTTCGAGAAGGTTTTTGAGGTGGGCCCCTTCTTCCGCGCCGAGGAAAGCCACACACGGCGGCATCTTAGCGAATTCACCTCCATAGATATCGAGCAGGCATTCGCCAACGCGGAGGACGTGATGGCGCTGCTGGAACAGGTTATTCACCACGCATGCAAAGTTGTCAAAGAGAAATGCGCAGCGGAACTGGCGGCGTTAGGCTACAAGTTTGAGGTTCCCGCTTTGCCGTTTAAGCGCCTCACCTACACGCAGGTGCTAGATGACCTCAAAGCCCACGGCGTTGAAATTCCCTGGGGCGAAGACATCCCAACCGAAGCCTTCCGTGAACTCGGCAAACTCTACCCCTTCTTCTACTTTGTTACGGATTGGCCCACTCACGCTAAAGCCTTCTACATCAAGCCACGGGACGACAACCCCAAGGTCTGCGAGGGCTTTGATTTAATGTGGCGCTACATCGAACTGGTTTCAGGCGGCACCCGCATCGCCCACAAAGACCAGCTTATCTCGCGGCTCCAAGAGAAGGGCCTCAACCCCGACGCCTTCAAGTTCCACCTGCAAGCCTACGATTATGGCATGCCGCCTCATGCAGGCTGGGCAATTGGTTTAGAGCGGCTCACGATGATTCTGTCAGGTAAAAAGAACATTCGCGAAGTGACGCTGTACCCCCGCGACCGAGTCAGATTGACCCCCTAGGGCATCTTAGATTGGCGTAGATTTGGATTGGAATCCCTCAAGATATAGGTGGCTTAACTGACATATTTCTAAATTTTTTTTGCGGTTTCTTGGCAAATGTTCATTTAATTTAGGTTGCGTCTGTCCGCTTGCAAAGTGTTAAATAGATAAATCGCTCTATTTGCTGTCCATGAACATCCTCGGATTGAATTTCACAACAAAACAAGCTTTTGACTACATTAAACAACACTGGAAACCAGGCAAACGTGAATTAACTTACATTAGCATCTACGTCATCATATTGATCATCGGAACAGCGGTGAATAGCACAACTATTTACTTAGCTAACGCTGAGCCAATCGTTAACACTAATGGCGAAACGCTGCCCCCTCCAATTGATTATGATTTGATGGCTGCACGCGATTTCGGCATCACGATACTGGACTTCTTTGCCTTTGGGCTGCTGACATTGTTCTATTTTAAAGCTTCAGACAAAAAAGCAAGCAACGCTCTAAAATGGGGGGTGGCTTACGCAGTCCCCATAGTGCTGGTCGGCTTAGCATCTAACATACAGTACTGGAGCACCTTGCCTAAAGATTACATAACCGCAACTTACAATCCGACTTTGGGAATAATCGCCGATATTCTATACATGCCCGCTTCCTTCCTTCTTGCATTGCTGATCGCGGGGGGCCTGTACCTGTTTTTTGTTTACAGACCAAACCTCACCCTGACGATAATAGGCTATGTCGCCATGGTTGTTTTGCTGTTCTGCTTCGGAGTAGCTCTAAGAGGAACTTACGCGCTCACTAGCCCCTACACTTATGAAATATTCTTCAGCTTCACTGGCTTGTCACTGATGGGAATTTGGTTTGCTATAAAAAACCAAGTAGCCTTCAAGCCCTTCCCGCAAGCGTTTCTGTTCGGCGGAACCATCTTCTGCATTTCGATACTTTCATGGATTTCCGACATACCTCTGGGCGATTATAGTTATGAATTCGTCAGCATACTCTCATACATAATCTTCGGCTTTATCCTCTATTTCCTGCTCAACATGAATCTGGGTCAAACTCAGATGGGCGCAGTGCAAGACCTTCCGCCGCCACCCCCACCTCCACCGCCAACATAGAAAAGGTAATTTTCTCTTCCTTTTTTCTGGGAAGCTACTTTTTTATGTTCAAAGGCATCCGCGGTATTGTTGCGGCGGGGCTCGAAACACAGGAATAGGCGATGACGCCCAAGTTAACACAAACCACTCTGTAATTCTCAAAAACATAACGGAAACAAATCAATAAAATAATTGAAAAGCCTAACGATTGGAGGTGTTGCTGCTTGTCTCCGCCGTTTTTTCTATTTTTCTGATGGAATAGATATATCTTTGACTTTTAGCCTATCCTTATTGATTTAGATGAGTTCGGACAAACCCCATGCTAAAGACCTCCATAAAGTCGGCGCCAGCCGCATGAAAATCTTAACCAAAGACGCCAAGCAAATGGTAAATGGCCCCTACTACTGCCCTAAATGCCGCAAGGAACTGCTGCAGGTCTACTGTGACACCAAAAACAAGAAAGCCTACGCAATCTGCAAATGCGGATTAGAGTGGGAACTGACTTATGCGCCTGTTTTCCAAGGAGTCGACTACTACAACAAGTTCCGGGATGCCTGGAAGAAGCAGAGCTACGGCATAATCAAACAGAAATAGCGCATCCACGGGCTTCTTGCTGGTTTTACCGCGTTTGGCTTGCGCTGCCTTGGCAAACTGCTCATACCGCTCATCTGCCCCAAAAAGCAGTTTTGGGGGAAGGTTTAACCATAACCGTACGAATTTTTTTAGGTGCCCAACAATGTACAAAATGAGTGCCCGTCTTAATGTGAAGCATTTACGGCTTATAGTAATCCTCTGCTTAGCCCTCACTATATCTTTGCCCCTGATGGTGCCCAGGCAGGTGACCGTCGCCGCCCAAACCAGCGGCTACTACGACAAAAACTTCGCCTGGGACTACGACGGCAAACATTGGACCTGGAACCTAAGCATACCCACCGCCCTATACGACGCCTACGACGCGGTTCCCGATAACCGCCGTACACGCGATGGACCCGCAGGCTACGGATTCTTAACCACCACCGAGGACTATTACCTCAATGTTCTTGCCCGAAAACTCAACGAGACCACCTCTCAGCTGGGCTACAGCTCCTTTGATCAAGTCAGCTTTATCCTCGCGTTCGTGCAGAGTTTACCCTATACCTCGGATTCAGTTACCACCGGGCATGACGAGTACCCCCGTTTCCCCATTGAAACTCTGGTGGATGACGGCGGCGACTGCGAGGACACCTCTATCCTGTTTGCTTCCCTGACGCTGATTCTGGGCTACGGCACCGTCTACATTAACCCGCCTAACCATTATGCAGTAGGCATCTTGGGCAGTAACCTGCGTGGCACATACTGGACTTACCCTTCGGATTCCAACAAAACCTACTATTACTGTGAAACCACCGGCAACAACTTCAAGATCGGGCAGCTTCCAGACGCCTTCACGGGCCAAAACGCCATGATCTACACTATAGATGAAAGCAAACAGTTCGTTCCCGCCATAGCCGTCGTACCAGATGCCACCTCCACCCCTACCCCGGCGCCGGTTACTACGGGTGAAACACCAAACCCGACCCGTACCCAATCACCTGACGTCCCAAACCCCACTGTTAAGCAACCACTGGAAATGTCCCTTAATTTGATATTAAAGAACCCCCTGCTCTTTGCCTTCATAATCTTCGCCATATCGGCCTCCATCGCGCTTGCGGTGTGGTCGGCTAGGCGACCCCGAATCTTAAGTGAAGTCAGCTCCGAAAATTCGGGCGGTAACTCGGCAGAGCAGAAGAGTAAATATTGCATTCACTGCGGCGCCCCCAACAAGGAATACGCAGTCTACTGCGAGAAATGCGGCAAACAAATCGGTGAATCCCCTAGCTGATTTTGCCCAAAATTTCTTGGGCGTACTGGTTGATTTTTGCCTTCACGTTAACGTACACAACGGCTTCTATGGCAACCACGGCAAAGAGAAACACGGCTAATCCGCTGACGAGAGCGGCGAATGCCCTGCCCACCGGATAATCCACCGTGCCATATGCGCTGATCAGCCAACTCCAAGCACTCGTCTGCTCCGTTGCCATAAACGTGTCTAGATCCCAAGCCATCCAGAGGCACACCGCCGCAAGGATAACCGCGAAGACGCACCCGATTAAAGTGACGTATTTCCAGTCCCTCGCAATCGTGGAGGCATAACGCAGAGTTGTTCTCTTTTCCGCCGATTCAAATTCGACCTTTAAGGTTTTCTTGGCGGTTCTCGGCGCAATCCCCATCAGCGAGCCCTGAGACACAACAAGCATGCTGCCGGATTCCTCACCGAGCACTCTGCAGCCATCGCCTACCAAAGCGGACTTCACCTTAGAAAACGCTTCTTCAACGCCTAAATCCACTGTCTGCTCAGTCAACAATTAACCGCAGCCTCATCAGCTATGTGGTTTCTGGTTGGACTTAAAAAGCTTCTTTTGGTACCTTGACTTAGGCTTAAAGCCCCTTAAGGGCTGCTGGGGCATGTTGCGTTGCCGCTCAAGATTCTTGATTCTTGCATAAAGCTTGGAAACCTTGGTTTTCGAGGGCACCTTGGAGCGCAGCGGACGCACCCGCACAGGCGTGAAGGGCTCAGTGATTTCCAGCGTGTTCTTCTTGCGTTTCTTGGGTAGAACGCGGACTTTATGGAAGGTTACTGTGCCCTCTTTGAGGTTTACCTGCTCCACTTCCCAGCCTGCATTCAGCCACGCCTTCGCATGGACACCTGAGGGCGTGTTGCTCCACCATGCCTCTTCGCGGTAAGCCGCCATGGGTAGGTTACTGCCGATTAAGCCGTCGATGCGTGCGAATTTGAGGGTTACTTTGTCTGTGAAGGCGGCGCGGAATTTAAGGTGACTCTCCAGACCCGCATATTTGGAGACGGTTCGCGGAGAAACAATCCTGCGGGCGCAGTGGAGGCAAAGCATGGCGTTGGGGTCGCCTGTGGCTACATCGGGGACCATGCAGTCGCGGCAGAACATTTTTTTGCAGCGTTGACACTGCCGCATGTATGTGGTGCGCATAACTCTGCCGCAGATGCCGCATTCATCCTTCATTAGCTGGCCCCCGAAAAGCTTCTCTGCCATGAACTAATCCACTATTGGGATATTAATTTTGATGCTCCAAACCACCGTTTTACATGGTCGAGTCTCATAAACAAGGAATCTTCTGCAAAAAATAATAGCTGATTGGCTGGGAAAGTTCGCCAGCAGATAACGGGGTAACCTAAATAGAGTCCCAGTCTACCTTTCTGTTTGGGCACATGTAAAGGTTGTTTAGTACCATAAGGACGGTGAAAAGCGAACGGTATCTGTAGTGGCTGTAGGCTGTCACCCTGATGATGTTGAAAGCGGATGCTTTGGCACCTTGGCTCTTTATAGAAAAAGAAACGTTGATGTTACAGTTCTCTTGTTGACTGGGGGCGAAAGAGGCGGAGAAAAGGCGGAGCGGCTAAGGGCAGCGGAATCCGCTTGTTCGCTTATCGGTGCCTCTTTGGTTTACGCTGATTTCGAGGATGGCAAGCTAACCGACGATGTCGACTCTGTATCTTGGATAGAACGTGAATTCAGAAAAGTCAGAGCTGACATCGTTTTTGTTCCAAGCCCCCACGATAGGCATCAGGACCACCGGAACGGAGGCAACGCTGGCATATCCGCAGGCAGGACAGTTAGCAATGTATTGTTATATGAAACGCCAACCACCGTGGAGTTTAAGCCCCAAATCTACGTTGATATAGATGCAACATTGGCTGAGAAGATAAAGGCGATGAGTTTTCATAAATCAGCAGACGAAGTAGAGTTTGTTTCTGAGGCCATCAGGTGCTTGGCTAAGTATAGAGCATACCAACTTATTAGAGAAAGGCGGCATGTCGAGGCTTTTCAAGTTGTGAAATGGAAACTTGACCCGCTTGGAACTCTCTGAACCAAACTCTGATTATTTCACTGAAACAGGCCTAGCTGAATTCAACCCTCAGCATGCGCCGAAAAAAAAAGAAAAATTATTTTTCTTGTTCAAGCTCTATGCGGCATTCATCACAGATGTTTTGTCCGTTGCGTTCCTTGAGGCTCTCAGAGTAAGCGTTGCAGCGGTCGCAGTAACCTGAGAGCGGAACCTCCTCGGTTTCCTCGGTGCTCTCGGCGCCTTCGATGCGTTGACGCTCCTGCATAATCTCGATAAGTTCAGGCATAACGCCTAGGATATCTTTGCTTGAGATGATGCCTACCAGATTGCCCTTGTAGATTACGCCTAGCCGCCGGATGTCCAGCCGAGTCATCCTTCGAGCGGCATCAGTGATGGTTGCCTCAGGCTCTATGGTGACTAGCGGGGTAGTCATGATTTCTTTGGCTTTAACGGTGTCGGGTTTGAGGTTTTTTGCTACAACCCGCTTAACGATGTCGCGTTCAGTTATTATGCCGATGGATTTTCCTGTGTTGCTCTGTACGATGACGGCGCCTAAATCGTTCATGTCCATGTTTGAGGCAGCACGGTTTGCTGTTTCATCTTCACTCATCGTTACCACTGGGCTGCTCATAACGTCTCTTACAAGCATTTTTGTTCTCAGACCAATTTCCGCCATAAAGGTTCACTTCGACAATCAGATAGGCTTAACTACTAATTGAAGAAATAGGCGAGGCGCATAATTTAAGAGTTGCTTAACTCCGAGTCTCACGGTAAAAATGCTTACCTGAAGACAATTTGCTTCCATGGCTTCACGGGCAAAGTTAAGGCAGATATATAAGATAGTTAATTCAATAAATGGAACAAAAAGGAAAAAAGTAGGTCAAAATAATGCCCAGTAAGCGAAAAAGCCGAGGAAGAGCTAAAGGAAGCAAAGGAAGCAGTACCCTTGTTCAATGTGTAAATTGCGGTGCAATGGTGCCACGGGACAAGGCGAAACGATCTACTCGCAGAGTATCATTCGTAGAGCCGCAGTTAGCTAAGGAACTCAGGCAGAAAGGCACATTTTTAGCTTCGTGGGTTGACACGAAATATTACTGTATCTCATGCGCTGTTCACCGCGGCATCGTTAAGGTCCGCGCTGAAAACGAGCGACATTCCAGAGGCTATAAAAGAAGATACTAAGCGGCTATTCTGCTGCTTTTTTCTTTAATTCTCTATGAACATGCAGTACTCTTTGCAGAACCGTTATTGCTGAGAGTACCGCGATAAGGGCTACGCCGTACCCGAGAATTTCGAGTTTGAAGAATCCGATTATGCTTACCGCAGCCAAGATAAGCATACGCTCGGCGCGTTCCGCAATACCCACCGACTCCATTTTTACCCCAATTATCTCAGCTCTAGCCCGGGTGTAACTTACCAGCATGGAAGCCACCAAAGCAGACAACGCCACAATGGTTCCCCAGTACCAACCAAACGCTGCACTGCATAACCCCGCAACAATAATCCCGGCATATGAGGTGCCATCAGCGAATCGATCCAGCACCGAATCAAAGAAGCCGCCAAAAGAGCTGCTTTGCTTAAAGGTACGGGCGACGATGCCGTCCATTGTGTCACAGTAGCCTGATGCCAAAAGGAAAAATGTAGCTAGAAGCAGCAGCCAGCTGGTTTGGGGGGTGAACAGGGCGTAGGAGATGGCGGAGGCGAAGGCTAAGATGAAGCCGATTACGCTGATGTGGTTGGGTGTTAACCCCATCTTATGCGCTATCTCTGCTTGTCCGGTGAGGAGTTGCTGGATTTGCTTTTTTAGTTTGGTCAGCACAGCTTTTCGGGTCTCGTTTGTATTAGCCAAATACGGGCAGGCTGTAGAAAAGCCTTTCTTACCCGCTTTGTTGAACATCTGTCTCTAAATGGCATGGTTTTCAATGGACTTATAAGGAAGTTTTGGCACTTAATTTTGCAGTAACGTTCCGCTCAGCCGAGCGCAAACAGCAACGTTACACTTAAGCATCATAAAGGAGTAAATAGATATGACTGAAAATGCAGATGTTATCTTCGTCGGAAACAAACCCCCCATGAGCTATGTTCTGGCAATAATCACAAGTCTCTCCTCAGGCAACCTAAAAGCAATCACCCTAAAAGCCAGAGGCCAAGCCATAACCACCGCAGTTGACGTAGCAGAGATCGCAAGAAACCGGTTCATTAAAGACCTCAAAGTATCTAAGATTGCCATTGGCACTGCCGAGATGCCGCCACGTGAGGGAGAAAGCAAGTCCAGAATGGTTTCCACGATGGAGATTACTTTAGCAAAAGCCTAAATCGTCCATAAGATGTAAACCAAACCCATAAATTTTCTTCCATTTTTTAAAAACAAACATTTTCTCTTTATGATTAAAAATTAGGATTCATTGGGCTAATTTTAAATAGGTAATTAACGGTGTGCCCACTAAGGAAAGGTGTCTCCCTTGGCTTTAGACAGTGCACTTACAGGAATCGTCACCATCTGCATTCTGGTGTTCTCAGCCAAGGTTCTGGGAGAAATCTTTTCTTGGCGTAAAATCCCCGCGGTCCTCGGAGAATTAACCGCTGGAATCATACTTGGACCATACGCTTTAGGCTCCATAATCGCCATCAACGGAACCCCGCTTATTCAAATTAACGAAATAGTCAAAGCCTTCGGAGAAATCGGTGGCATCCTCATTCTGTTTGTTGCAGGTTTAGAGATGACGTTTAAGGATTTCCGCAAAGTAGGCGCCGCTGGGTTTATAATCGGAACCACCGGTGTAATTGTTCCCTTCGCTATGGGCTATGGGCTCTCGTTCCTTTTAGGCTTCGACACAATAACCAGTATGGTCGTCGCAGCCGCGCTCGTAGCCACCAGCATCTCCATTACGGCGCTGGTTTTGCAGGAGATGAATCAGCATCGAAAGGTAGAGTCACGCATGATGATTAGCGCAGCCGTCGTGGATGATGTTTTGGGGCTTGCGATTTTAGGTGTCATCGTCTCCTTCATATCATCCTCAGCCCCTATGAACGCCCTAAACATAATCACGGTCATCGCTACCTCCCTGGGGCTCTGGCTAGCCATGACTGTGTTCTCCTCCCTGGTGGTTCCACGCATAATCAACTGGACTTCAAAAGGCAAACACGATGCAACCGTGGAAGCCGCCGCCACCGCATCATGCTTCGGCGCATCCGCTTTAGCTGCCGCCATTGGTTTATCTCCCATCGTCGGGGCCTTCGCAGCAGGCATGGCTGTGGCAAGCTCAAATGTCATCGAGAAAATCCGCGATTACACCAAAAAAATCAGCGTTGTCTTCTCGCCTGTGTTCTTTGCTTTGGCAGGGGCACAGTTTGACCTTAGAGCCTTCGTTACAACTGACTGGTTCTTCTACGCTTTCTTCGCTGCACTAGTTGTAGTGGCTGTTGTAAGCAAGATGATTGGCTGTGCTATACCCGCGGCTTACTTCCTTAAAGACCGCAGTAAAGGCACCAAAGTGGGCTATGGCATGATTTCAAGAGGGGAAGTGGGGCTAATCGTGGCAGGTGTCGCCATATCAGCCGGCGCCATAGCCCAAAGCACCTACGCCGCGATTCTAGGCATGATTATGATTACCACGCTTATTGCGCCGCTGCTCCTCCGCCGCGCCTGCGAAAAGGAGGCTCCTGAAGAGGAAATGCCTAACGACGACCAATCAGCACCCGACTATATTCCCACTTATCCTCTGGAATTCCATGAATAGCGCCCTGAAGCAATATCGGTTGCCTCTTGAGACGCTATTTATAGAGGGGGGTAGACGTTGTGGAGCAGCTAAGCCTGCAGGCCCTTATGCAGCCGTTTTTGTTGCTGTTTTTGCCCTCAACATGCGTTAATTATAAAAACCTGCAGGCAAACCATGTAGCTAAAACTCGGTTTACAGGCTCAGTTAGGGCATGGCATAATCATGGCTACTTCCGTTTGGGTAATCCTTAAAAAAACATTCAGCATAGCGTTAATCTTTAACTCGCTTATCTCCATAGCCTCCGTCGCAGGCATAATCTACGGCTACTACCACGCCTACCCCTACTGGAAACCCTACGCGCCCTATCTCCTCGATGGAAACATCTTCTGGCTGGCACTTGCCGCAGCCCTCATCAACATCTTCCCCAGCGCCGCCATCGGACGCGCACTCCACACTGGCAGGTTCCTTTTCCACCATTACGTCTACGGCTTCTTCGTGCTGGCCTCATCCTCCGCGTTTGTGATGGTGTTTACGCCGATTCCGCTGCTAAGCCTATTCTTCGTAGATAACAGCACAGTAGCCGTCAATGCAGGGCGCGTGTTTTTCCTAGGTGGTTTAGCGCTGTTCCTCGACGACTTGCCTGATGTCTCCAAACGTGTGGAGAGGGGCCTGAACTGGTTAAAGACGCAGGCTTGCAGAGCCAAAAAAGCGCTTCATATCCTCCAGTTTGCGCTAGGCGGCTTTGCCCTGTACTGCAGCGTCTCGATTTTTCTCTCGACGCTTGAGAACAGCGAGCGGGCGCTATCCAACTCTTTTGTCATAATTAGCCTGTTTGTAACCGCGGTAACTTCCTTTGCGCTCGTTAAACGCAAAGCGTGGCTAAGCATCACGCCGCCCCAAACGAGACAAACTAAGCCTTATGCTTCACAATCTCTTTCCCGATAGCTGCCAGTTCTTCCCCGCTGAGTCGGCGAGCGCCTTGACGGGATAAGTAGCTGGGGAGCTGCTCAAGTTTTAAGACAGGCACCGCGGGGTTGCTCAGGTGGATTTTGGCATGCCTGTTAGTTAACACAACGATGCCTTCAACCCAAACGTCCAAAGACCTCAATGCTGGAGCGTTCCCGATTAAGCGCTTTATTTTTGCTGCGTTGCGTTTCACCTGAAGACTAGGACTGGCTGAAGCGTGTTTGCCCTCCCGCTGCCACTCATCGCCCCTGCAGCTAACGGTGCCCCTCCAATTCTTGGTTTCTAAAACATACACCCCGCTGGGCGCCAAAACCACGTGGTCGATGTCTCCGCCGCTTCCCAGGTACAAGTCGTTTATAAGGTAAAAATCATCGCTGAGCATTCTGTTTAGGTGCTGCGCAACTTGTTTTTCGCCTTCCCAACCGCCGCGGTAAATGCGGTATTTACGCAGATAGAAATAGGATGCGCCAAGCGGGAGAAGCGAAAAAACCAGCCATACCGCCTCAAGTTGTCCAACCTGCAATGTGGAGAGCACCCGCCAAGCCAACCCGAAGAGGGCAGCAGCAAATATCAGTATGCAAAGCGCTGCTTTGGCCAGGTTTTTTCTGGTTTGGTTTTTGAGGTAGCTGTTTTGGGCTTTTATTTTGCGCATACAGCAAGCATAGGCAGCGATGGTATATTACCGTATGGTCACGTTGTTGCAGGCCCGTTCTTTTCGGGGAACCATGCTGTTCTCTAGGGAGAGCTATAAGCAACCCTATGACATTGATGCTTCAAGGTATGTGACTGAAATGATGCTTCAAAGAAAAACCTCGGTCTTCACGATTCTTCTTTTAGCAACCCTGATTTCCCCAATGTTTCTGGCGAGCACCCAGGCAATGGATACACAGGCAACCGTAGGCCACTGGACCCTTGATAGCATACAATCAACCGACAGCGGCAACGTAACGGCAGACGCGACGGGAATTAACAACGGGATAGTCAGCGGGCATCCTCTGCCCCAAATCATCGACGGCAAAGTAGGCAGCGCCATGCAGTTCGACGGCGACAACCTCGTCTATGTCCCCATTAAATTCGTCGTCGGTTTCCCACCTATGCCAGAACCCATGTACATTGACATCTCAGCGAACCTCGAAATCAAAAAGTACTTCGACATCCAAGCATGGATTTACGTTCCCGGCTACAAAGACGCCACATACAACAACATAGTCGTAGAATGCAACCACCCCGACCAAGCATGCGCCTGGCAGAACACCACCCGCATCCTCGGCTTAGCCATCCGCGCAGGCACCCCCGAAAACGGCGAACAGTACGTCGAAGGCGCATTAAGCGGCTTTGTATGCACCGACGTAGGCGGCATAAACGAGATCGTAACAAATGAGCCTGTGCCGCTTAACCAGTGGGTTAATGTGGAGTTCGCGCGTACAGCAACCGGCATGCACCTCTACGTCGACGGCAAAGAGCAAGCTGTCCAGATTCTCTCAGGCACCCAGAACCCCGAAGGCAACGTTATGAGTGGCACCGAATACTACTTTGGACACGATGCACTGGCAGCTATCGATGACGTTAAAATCGTGGATTTAGCCCAGAACCTAAGCGAAGACGCCTTTGACATCGGACCCAACATCATGATAGTGGTAATCGCGGTTTCCCTCATCTTTGCGGTGGCCTGGCTACTACGGCGATTTATCCAGCTCTGGATTATTCGACCTAAAATCTAAGATGGCGTAGGCCATGGGAACCACGCTTAAGCTCCTTGAACTCATGCTTCGCCAGAAGCTGCTGGGTCAAGGCCTAAGTGGCGAACCCAACACGCCCCTTATAGTTTCCTATGCCGTTACACGCGCCTGCAACCTGCGGTGCCTTCACTGCCACGTCTCCGCACGCGAAGCCATGCCTAACGAACTCAACCTCAAAGAAGCCCTAAACGCCATAGACCAGATGCACAGCCTAGGCACCCGGGCAGTGATTTTCAGCGGCGGCGAACCCCTGCTGCGCAAAGACTTCGTTTTAGCCCTTGCCCGGCGCTGCGATGACCTCGGCATAATAACCGCGCTGCTCAGCAACGGGCTCCTCATCACGCCGCATACGGCTTTGCAGCTGCAGGAGGCAGGCATCAAAGCCATCGGCATCCCCATTGACTCTGTGGTCCCCGAGAAGCATGATCATCTCCGTAATCTTCCCGGCACCTTTAACCAAGCTGTCAAAGCCATCAGAACCTGCTTAGACATTGACTTGGAGGTTATTGTTACCACTATGGCGCTTAAAGACACCGTTTCGGAGATGCCTAGGCGTATCGATTTTCTCTACGGGTTAGGCGTGGATGAGGTGGCGGTGTATGATTTGGTGCCCGTCGGCAGAGGCAAGGACGTTATGGATCAGGCTATGACGCAGCAGCAGCGAGTTAACCTTATCCGGTGGCTTCAGGGCCGCCAGGAGGATTCCGAGATGACCTTCACTATGTCAGGCGGCATTCCACTCTACCCCGAAATCGCTCTGGAGATGCATCGCAGCCACGGAACCAAACCCAAGGATTTGCTCATCAAGGAATTCTATATCCATCAGGGCATCGGCTGCCACGCGGGCAACATGTACTTTAGCCTGCGCCCCAACGGCGACATTTACCCCTGCACCTTTCTGCCCATAAAAGCCGGCAACATCCGAGAGCAGAGCCTGCGGGAGATTTGGAGTAGCTCCAAAATCCTCAACACCCTGCGGAGCAGGCAGATGCTTAAGGGGCAATGTGGCGCCTGCGAGTACCGTGAAGCCTGTGGAGGATGCCGGGGCAGAGCCTACGCATGTACAGGCGACTATCTAGAGTCGGATCCGGTGTGTCTGCGGGATTTAATGGTGGAGCAGCATCTTTCCCCCGCTGATATCGAGCGGTTCGGCTGGTGCGTGGGGTAGCAGAGGGGATACTTCGATTCATTTTATATACGTCATATGATTAAAGGTGGCTGGCATGGAGAAAAGCATTGCAGATACACCTTTAGTGTACAGTAGGCTTCTGCTTTCCACGTTAGCTCTTTCAGCGCTATCTACTTGTCTGGTGACAGTTGCCTTCCAAGTTTTCATGGTTGATATAGCTGCAAGCTTCCAAGTTCAAGTCGGCACAGCAGGCATGGCGGCTTCGGTGGGGGCAATCTCAGGCATAGTTTTCGGTTTAGTGCTGGCTGTGATAAGCATCCGCTTCAACCACAAAGTGTTGCTGCTCTGCGGATTAGTCTGCAACATTTTAGCTGCTCTCGGCTACTATTTTGCGCCGACTTTTCCGCTGCTTTTATCCGCTAACATCGCTGTGGGCGCTGGGTTAGCGATTGTTGTCACGATGGCTTACTCGATAATCGGCGACGTTTACCCGCTGGAGAAAAGAGGAAAAGCTGTCGGAGTAATTGTTGCTTCAACAATACTTGCTTTCGTCATCGGCAGCCCACTGGTGGGTTTGATGTCAGCGTTTCTGGATTGGCGAAGCGTCACCCTCATTCTGTCTTTACCCTCTGCCCTAACCAGCTTAGTCTTAGCTACCCTATTTGTACCAAACCACACAAAACCAAAAACCACGCTTATACCGGAGCCCTTTTCGGTGGCCTGCCAACAAGCATTCTCAAGCGTGTCGGGAATTGCCGCGTTATCAGTCACTATGTTTATGGTCTGCGAAAGCGGCATCGGCTACTTTACCATTTCTTTCTACCGGCAACAATTCGCGGAGCCGATTGCATGGGGAACAATTTACTTTTTGGTGGCAAACATCATGGCGGCGGTAGGTGGAGCAATCGCGGGTTTAATGGTAAACCGTGTTGGACGCAAGAGGCTTGGAACCTTAACTCTTGTGATCGCTTGCATGCTTACCTTGGTGTTCACTTTTATGCCCACTGCAGAGCTCTCTGGGCTTCTAAGTATCCTGCGCTTCTGGTTCTCCGCTATGGCTTCAACCGCCGGTGGCAGCCTCATTATTGAGCAGTTGCCAAAATATCGCAGCACCATGATGTCGCTTAACACTGCATTCATGAATGTGGGGATACTTTTAGCGTCGCTTGTCGGCGGCACAGTGTTGAACCTCTATGGGTATCAGGCTTTAGGTATCGTGCTGGGTGGACTTGGGGCTTTGGGCGCGTTGATTTGGATTGGGCTGGTACGGGAACCCTGTCAACGCTAAGAGCTGTTTATTCACTGATTATTAGCAGATCAAAAAATCTGGCACTGACTGTTTTTGTATAGTTGTTGTGGGGACCCCTCTTTACACAACAACAACCCAAGGTTTACCAGAAACAACCCGATTTTGCGTCAGGCGCTGGGGCGCATTGCAGACTGGTTGTGGAGCCTGCCACAAGCAGAAAGGGCAGCTTTCATTTCGGAAGACACTAAACGGGCACGTCGCCTGATGTGATTCTTTATCAACCCGTCCGCTTATAATACATCGAAGGTCTAAGCAATGAACGTTGATTGGCTGCAAATCCTCTTTGAATGCAAACAAAACATCCAAGCCTCCATCAAGCCGTGCCTGGCAACCATCCGGGAACCCCAGCCGAATCTAGGCAGAGGCGCAGGCGGCGACTTAATGAAGCCCGTGGACCTTGCAGCGGAGTCCGCCATCGTGCAGACCCTTCATAGCCACGGCGTTTCCTTCACGCTTATCAGCGAGGAATCAGGTTTAAAAAAAATCGGGTCCTCACCCGACGGCTGCTTTTTATGTGTGGACCCCATCGACGGAACCACCAACCTCACCCACGGCTTGCCCTTCTACGCCTCCTCTATCGCGGTAGCCGACAAGCCCACGCTTGGCTCCGTCTACGCGGGCATGGTGGCGGATTTAGCCCACGACGTCACCTACCTGGCCCATCGCGGAAACGGCGCATCAGCCAACGGCAAACCCCTCCACACTTCCACAACAACCCTGCTTGACGAAGCCGTAGTAGGCATAGACATTAACACCTACAAAACCCCCGCTGACATAGCCACCTTCAGCTCCGTTATCCACAACACCAAGCACACACGCCACTTCGGAGCCAACGCACTGGAGGTCTGCTACGTCGCCGAGGGCTTAACAGATGGCTTCATTGATTTACGCTGCAAAATCCGCACCACCGATGTCGCCGCTGGCTTTCTAATCGTGGAGGAATCTGGCGGAATCGTCACCGACGCCCAAAACCAGCCTATTGATGTGCCTCTGGATCCTCGTCAGACACTGAGTTTTGTTGCCTCAGCCAACGTTGAGATGCATAAACGCCTTTTGAGCCTGATAAAACCCGATGCTTAAGCTGCTTCTGCCTCATCCAGCTGCGCTTGTTAAAGAAGGAAAAACCAAGACCCTTCTAATCGCGGATCCCCACCTCGGCTGGGAGATGGAGCTTCAGGACCGAGGCATCCATGTGCCCAGCCAAACCCCCAAGATTCTAACCAAACTCGTCTCCATCCTGTCCCAATACAAGCCCGACAAATTGATTATTCTCGGAGACGTCAAGTACACGGTAACTAAAAGCGAACGCGCGGAATGGCAGGATATCCCCGACTTCTTCAGGCAACTGCAAACCCACATTGGTGACATAGCCATCGTCCGCGGCAACCACGACGCCAACCTTGAACCGCTGCTCCCCGAAAACATCCAGCTGCTCCCCTCCAGCGGCGCAGTCGTCGGCGACGTCGGTGTTTTTCATGGTCACAAGTGGCCCTCGCCTGCACTGCTGGGCTGCAAGACGCTAGTTATGGGGCACCTGCATCCCGTGGTGGTTTTCCGTGACCCAGCCGGCTGCAAGATGACGCGGCAGGTCTGGATGCATGCGAGCTGCGATGGGATGGCGCTGGCGAAGGTTCTGCTGGCTAAGCATGGCACAAAAATCGAGGGCTCCGTAGAGGAGACGCTGCAGAGGCACTTTAATGTCAAGTTGCGAGCGGAGGAACTCTACATTATGCCCAGCTTCAACGATTTCCTCGGCGGCAGACCCATAAACGATACTCATCCACGCAGGGAAATCGGCGGTGAAGCATTAATTGGCCCTGTCCTGCGCTCAGAGGCGGTGGATATTGATGATTCTGAGCTGTATCTGTTGGATGGAACATATCTTGGGACGCTAAGGCAGCTGCGGAATTTGGATTAACTTTATCTTAACTTCCTACAACAAGATGCAAGGCGTCTTCAACTTGAGTGATGCGTCAAAAATTCAATTTACTAAACATGCCCTTGATAAATTCAAGCTACTGCAAAGCTACGGCTTTGAAATAAGTAAAGAGCAAATAATTGACACTATATCAAACCCTGAACGGGTAGATGCTATAGAAGGACAATTTTTAGCAACGAAAAAAATAAGCCCCAGACATGCGGTTAGAGTGGTCTATGAACTCAGAAAAGGCTTTTTAGTCGTTATAACCTTTTATCCAGTGAGGCGTGAGCGTTATGACTTATAAAATAAAGTATGAGCAGGACGCAGATGTTCTTACGATTGTGCTTAAAGGTAAGGGTAAACTGTCTCACGCCAAAGAAATGGGAGATTTCATCGTTCATGTCGACCAGAATGATGAGCCGCTGTTCCTGGAGATCCTCAAAGCCAGCAAAATCGTGCCGTTGATGGTTGAGGGGCTAGCGAAGAAAGAAATCATTGTTGGGTAGCTGACCGGTTTCTGCTGGGGCTAACTCTTATATTTGCCACATAACATATGGCTAACATAGTTTCAGGGAGAGATATACAAAAATGAAGTTAGTAACCGTTTTGTTGCCAGAAGCCTACCTAGAAGGCCTCGACGAACTCGTCCGAGCCAACATGTACCCCAGCCGAAGCAGCGTCATCCGCTCCGCGGTCCGCGACCTGCTCAAAAAGGAACTCTGGGAAAACAAACGCGGCAGATAACCGCTTACAAACCCTTAATAGCGCATAGAATCCGCTGAGCAGCCTCCGCTGGGTCAGAAGCCATCATGATTTCTCTGCCGACTATAAGGTAGCTGGCGCCTGCCCTCATCGCCGAAGCCGCTGCTCCTCCCTGTGCCCCTACGCCCGGGGAGTAAACCGCCACTTTATCGCCCAAAATAGCCTTAACCTCAGCGATTTTTTCCGGAACCGTTGCACCCACAACCACGCCGTCTGCACCCCACTGAAGCGCCTTCTTAGCAAACGAGATGTACTGCGGCGTCTGCAAGCCAGTGTAGGGATCCACTATGGTTTGACCGTAACCCTCCACCGCGCCCTTATGGCTCATGTAAGTCAGCAATATCACGCCGCGGTTCAGCCGCTTGGAGACATCAAAAAGCGGCTTTAACCCCTCCTCCCAGCCTACAAACGGATTCGCGATGATGGCATCAAACCCCGCGGCAAAATAGTATTCCGCAATGGTTTGGTTAGTGGCGCCTATGTCGTTTACCTTAGCATCCATAATCGCCAGCATCCCCGCGCCCCGAATCTGCTCCACCAAAAATTGCACGCCATCAAAGGTGCCCAGCGGCAAGGTGAGGTGATGATTGATTTTGACGGCGGCGATGTAGGGATGGACGGCTTGGAGGATTTTTTGGGCTTTGATGAGGATGTTGTTTCGGTTCTCGGTGGCTTGGAAGGGGAAATCCAATGCTAAGATTAGGGGGCTGTTTTTGCTTTTGGCGGCTTCCTGCATTTTACCCTTAAACGACATGGTGTTCCTCTGTCATTGATATGGCGGCTTACCTATTTCATTTTTTTGTTTTTAGTGCTTTTTGTTCTTTGTGTGGGTGTGGCGGTTTATGGGGTGCCACAAGTCTGCTTGAGGACCAGATTGCTTTTGGCGTTTTGTTTTCTTTGTCTATTTGGGTGTGGGATATTGGTTTTTCTCCACACATCCTGCATGGCTCCATGTTGAAACCGCTGTGGTGTGGATGTGGAAGCAATGCGCAGTCTTCTTATGAATTCACAAGAACGGCACCTTAGCAGTGAACAGCGCATACAAGTCGGGCACTATCATAGCCCATACAATCAGGCAACCGCCCAACGGCCCCAAGTCAAGCCGCCCTATAAGCGATTTTGCGCTTCAAAAAACACAAGAGAAAAATCACGCCTCACCCAATTCCCATTAGACTTATGGTAGTTCGGAGCTAAAAACCCTTATAGCCAATCGCTATGAGTATGAGGCGATTTTGGAGACTTTAAACTGTTCCGTAAAAAGATAACGCCGCCCTGTAGTTATCTAACCACTTTTAATTAAGCAAATGTTAAATTTCAAAAAAAGCTATTGTCATGCTATGGTTACCCAAATTTACGTGTTAGCCATTGATGGAGTACGCCATCGTTTCATACATAACCCGACAAATGTGCTTAATCGAATTATCGAGTTTTGTAGAAACAAAGAAGGTTATGAAGTAGTCCATATCCAATCAATGGACGAACTTGATCAGCTTGTACGAACACATCCAGAAAAGGTAGTATTGGTAAACGGACATGGAGAAACTATTCCTATGCCAGAGTCATGGGAAACTATCATGATTATTTGGGTCAAATTGCACGTAATATTTCTGTCTATGGCTGGATTGTAGTTTCAATATGTGGGATGCCGTTTTGGTGCTACTCCTCAGGGGAGAATGAAACAGACATTGGATGGACTGGATTAAATTTGCTTTTAGAGAGCACAGGAATAAAAGCAAACGAAACTATGGGAATCAGTTGGTGCAACTTAACCCCTTTTGGTACTAAGCTATCTCGAAAGTATGGCGCGCCGTTAACCGACCTCATCTTTTGTACGCGCATACTATATTTTACAAATTTATCGTTAATCAATAAGTCGCTATACAGAAGAGGGGAATTTTCAGGCGTATCTTCTCTGGTTATTGGTAAAGGTTACCTTGTCCACAATGCGGTTCTTCCTATATACGTTACTCCACAGACTACTGAGATATCTCACACTACTGACGAATTTGTAACTTCACTTTCTATAATATTAACAATCGGCGTGATAGAGAGCGCAGTTAGTGCTGAGGAAATATTTGAAGGTTCAAAAAATGATGAGAATCTTCTGAGAAAAAATGTAATCATCCCCTTACTTCGGTTGAAGGGGTTCAAGAATGTTTCTGATATCCATGGTTCGGATGAACATGGCAGAGATGTTGTGTGCTTTTTGAATGATCGATTTGGCGTTGGAATTAATTTTGCATTTCAAATAAAGGCTAGAGAAATTCACGGCAATGCAACTCGTTCAGAAGGAACTCGTATAACGCCCATATTAAACCAAATACAAGAAGCCTTTACTACACCATTTAATGACCCACTGACAAACGAATCCAAGTGTGTGCATGTACTGTATGTCGTGACGTCAAAAGGCATAAGCCCTCAAGCAAAAACAACAATCATCACTGGAACATACGCAAATAGGCGATATATTCACTTTATCGATGGCGGTAAATTAAAAGAAGAATGGATTAAAAAATATGATTTTTGACTTAATCCCCTTATTGTTTTTTACAGTTTGATGCTACGATCCCGCTTACCTGCTCGGTGAATCGAGCCAGATAAAAAGCTCACATATAGACCCAGCAATTACTGATTTTAGGGTTAATTATGATGGAAACAGAGAAGTCTATTAGATCACTAAGCCCAGTAGGCGGGTTACGTCCAATACGCCAACCCCCCTAAAAGTCAACTCTTATGCCTGATACGTAATATTTGTCTAAGGTGCATTTTTTTTCTCTAAAAATACGTGGTTATCGTCTGCCCATATCTGCACTATATCGCCTTTTTTTAGCTCTAAATGTGCGGCTACTTCTTTTGGGATTGTTATTCTGAGGGAATTTCCCACTTGCATTACGCTTACTTCTAGCTTGATTGGCATTTCCATAACCTATTTTATTGAGTACTTTAAAGATACTTTTATAAGAATCGCGTCCTTATTGAGTACTGTGAGAGTACTTAAATTAGGTGAAAAAAATGGGTGAAAGTATAGCTGACTCCGAAGTGCTCCTAAACCGTTGTGAACTCGATATGCTGTTGCAGAAGGCACGGTTGGAAGGTGCCATAGGCTACATAACTTATCTTTGTCAGGCGTTGGATGAAAAGAAAATCACAACTTTAAACGAAATAGACCACACAATTAGAGGGGACTGGGGCAGTGCATGCAGTGCCGTAGGGCTGTTGATGATGGAGACTTTGCGGTTTGACGGCTTTGCTAACGGTTTTATGGCTAACATTAAACCACAAAATACAGAAACATGAATAGGAAATGGGGTTTACTGCAATAGGGTTTGTAGTAGTCTAATTGCTGCCCAAGCTGCCAGTGCGCTGTGTCGGTTCAACAGTTAACGCTAACGTTGGAGTCACCTTTGAATTCTTGCTCATAACGAGAAATTCAGTAAAACCTTGAATTTCCTAAGATAACCTTAATTTCTCTCGCAAAATGCATAATAACACTAAGTATACGCTTCATTAAACTGAACAGCTGTAGGGATAAACGATGCTGAAAACGTTAGCTCAAAAAATCATAGCAGAACACCTAGTTGAGGGTGAAATGGTTGCCGGCGAAGAAATCGCGCTTAAAATCGATCACACCTTAACCCAGGACAGCACAGGCACCATGGCGTACCTTGAATTCGAATCCATGGGTGTGGCTAAAGTTAAAACCGAGCTTAGCGTCAGCTTCGTCGACCACAACATGCTTCAAAACGACTTCCGCAACGCCGACGACCACCGCTACCTCCAAGGCGTCGCCGCCAAATACGGCATCCTCTTTAGTCGCCCCGGCAACGGCATCTGCCACCAACTCTACCTTGAACGCTTCGCACGCCCCGGCAGAACCCTGCTTGGAAGCGACAGCCACACCCCAACGGCTGGAGGCATGGGCATGATAGCCATCGGCGCAGGCGGCTTAGATGTCGCGGCAGCTATGGCAGGTGAACCCTTCTACCTTGAAATGCCCCGAATTGTCGGCATCAAACTCACGGGTAAACTGGCGCCGTTTGTCTCCGCCAAAGACGTTGTCCTCGAAGTGATAAAACGTTTAACCGTCAAGGGCGGCGTCAACAAAATCCTCGAATACTACGGGCCAGGCGTCGAAACGCTGAGTGTGCCTGAACGGGGAACCATAACCAACATGGGCACCGAAACAGGCGCCACCACCTCTATTTTCCCCTCCGACCAGACTACACGCGCGTTTCTGGAGGCGCAGGGACGCTTGGTACAGTGGGTTGAACTGGCAACAGACGAGGACGCCGTGTACGATGAAACATTTGAAATCGACCTCTCAAAGGTGGAGCCGCTTATAGCGTTGCCCCACAGCCCCGACAACGTCAAAACCGTCTCGGAACTCGAAGGCACCCCCGTCGATCAGGTCTGCATCGGCAGCTGCACCAACAGCTCGCTACGTGACCTCAAAATCGTTTCTGCACTGCTCAAGGGCAAAACCGTCTCCGAGAACACCAGCCTCACCGTTTCGGCAGGGTCCCGTCAGGTCATGGTGAATCTGGCCTCTTCAGGCGAGCTTGAATCCATCATCCAGTCCGGCGCGCGGATTCTGGAAAACGGCTGCGGCCCCTGCATCGGCATCGGGCAGGCTCCCACCTCCGGCGGCGTGTCGCTTCGCACCTTTAACCGCAACTTTAAGGGACGCAGCGGAACCCAGGATGCAAAGGTTTACCTTGTCAGCCCCGAAACCGCCGTTGCAGCAGCGTTAACGGGCAAAATCACTGATCCCCGCAAACTCGGCGGCTTCCCAGAAATCCAGATGCCCAGCCGTTTCTTGATCAGCGACTCCATGTTTATTCAGCCTAGCCAATGCGTGGGCTCCGCGGTGATTATGGGCCCCAACATTCGGCCTCTGCCGTCTTTTCCGCCCTTGCCTGCAAAGCTCAGCGGCGAAGTGCTCCTGAAAACCGGCGATAACATCTCAACCGACGACATCCTGCCAGGGGGCTCCGAGATCATGTCGCTACGCAGCAACATACCCCAAATCAGCACCTACACCTTCTGCTATGTCGACAAGACCTTTGCGGGCCGCGCCAAGGAGAAGGATGGAGGATTCATTGTGGGCGGCGAAAACTATGGGCAGGGCAGCAGCCGCGAACATGCAGCGTTGGCGCCTAAGTACCTGGGGATAAAAGCTATCCTTGCCAAGTCCTTTGCGCGTATTCACATGGCTAATCTGGTGAACTTCGGCATCTTGCCCTTGACCTTCGCGGATAAAAAAGACTACGATACACTGGATTTAGGTGATGTGTTGGAGCTGGAGGTTGACGGCTTAAAAGAGCATTTAACGGTGTTGAACAGGACCAAGGGCACCAAGATAGCGGTGACTCTGAGCCTTAGCGGTTTGGAACGCGAGATGGTTTTGGCAGGCGGCAAATTAGCGGCGATTAAAGCTAAAAACAAAAAATGAGGAAAAAGGGGCGCCTTGGTTCCGATTTTTCCAGGCTTAAAGTTTCAACTAGCAAGTGGTTAATTGCGCACTGCTTAGCCTACGCAGGGTTTTAGGTGACGGCTTCTTTTGCCATGACAACATCTAAAACGATTGCGCCGTTGATGGTTGCTTTCATGACTCCTGTGTCAAGTGTCAGCTGCTCGAAACTGAGTTTAAGGTCGGATTGTTTGCCTGCGAGCTTGTCAAGGACCGCGATGATTGTGTCGCCCATGGTTTGGGCGGTTTTCTGCATAGAGTCAGAGGCTTTGCTGATGGTTTCATCTTTATTTACCATAAAAACACCACTAGTACTCAAGGATTAGACGCTATAAATACCTTGTCTGACCCAAAAAAGCAAAAATGAATTCTGATGAGCCAAAAATATTCATTATAGTTAAGAAAAATCAGTGTTTATTTTGCTACCGGGGGGTAGCGGGCTTTTAAAACGCCCAGGCGGTTGTGTTGGTCAACGTGTAGAGTATGACTAAGCGGTACTGGGGATTGTTGTATTCCTGCCAGTTCTGCATGGTAACCATCATGCCAGTTTCCTGGTCAAAGTTCACGCCCACATAATCATATCGGTAGGTGCTCTGTGTTTCGTCAGTCATATCGCTGAATTCGCCTTCGACATAGAAATAGTTCTTTTGCCTTGTGCCGCTTGAATAAGTTGATGTGTCAGTTGCGTTCACTGTTTTGCCATCAAAACCTTGTGGTCTTAGCAAATCGCCTACGGCTAAATTCGAGGGGTAGACTGCCCAGTAACCATACTCGTTGGATTTCTCTCCACTTGCCACGTTTATCTCTTGGTTATCGTTGACTACGGTTCCGTTCTTGAACTTCCACTCTGTCGCTAGCCCGACGGTGTTGTTTTTGACGGATGTCACGGTGACTCTGAAGTACTCTGTGTTATTGTAGCGTGCAAAGTCTGTATCGGGGTTTGTTACGTTGACGCCTAAAACGGAGATGCCTTGGATGTGATAGGTGAAGGTGTCTCCGGCTTTGACGCCGACTTTTATGGGCTTTGGAAGGGTTGCGAAGTAAACTGCTGCGGCGGAAGCTGCAACGAGGATAACTATGAGTGCAATTGCCAGGTAGAGTTTTTTGTGGCTGGGCTTCTTGTTGTAGGTCATAGCTTAATGATGGAAGTCTTCAACTATTTAGTTGTTTTCCCAAAAGACCCGCCTAACCAAATCCTGCGCCGCAACCAATATCCGGGAAAATCGACGCCGCCTGAAACCAGAAAAGTGCTAGTACCCTCATGAAAGATGATCCTGCCGCGTTAACCATAAATCGTCAATTCCCATTACCGTCTTAGAGGTTGATAGAATTGAGGTTCGAAATCAAATACAAGCCCTCTTACGCTATGCTCGTGGCAAGCTTAGAGCAGGGCGAAGCCATCACCGCCGAATCCGGCGCATTAACCTACATGACCCCCAACATAGAAGTACATACCCGCAAACGCGAAAAAAGCATCTGGGGCAGCCTAGGACTCAGCCTCATCGGAGGCCAATCCTTCTGGGTTAACGACTTCACCGCACAGAACGGTTCCGGCGAAGCTGCCTTCGTGGCGGCGCCAGTCGGCGACATCAAGCAACTCGACGTTGCCCCCGGCAGCGGCTACGTCATCCAGAAATCCGCCTACATCGCCTCCACCTCAGGCATCGATCTTGACGTGAAATGGGAAGGCTTCACTAAGGGGCTTTTCGGTCAAGGCTTATTCATGATTAAAGCCACAGGCAGCGGACAAATGTTCATCAACACTTTTGGCGCCATCGACACTCACATGCTATCAGCCGGGCAAACCCTCATCGTAGATAACTTTCACCTCGTCGGTTTTAGCGAAACCTGCAGCTACAAGGTCACGCGGCTAGGCGGCCTCAAAGAAACCCTGCTAAGCGGCGAAGGCCTAGTTACCCAAATAACGGGGCCCGGTGAAGTGCATATCCAAACCAAGAACCTGCAGGAATTCACGGAGTGGCTCTGGACGCTTTTAGCCCCCAAAGTTCGAAGCGAGAGGGCGCGTTGAGTAACAAGCTTTTTATCTTCTTTTTTTCTTAAGCCAACATAAGTGAACCTTATGGCTGGTATTGGGCTTGGCGCATTGGTTGGTTTTCTGTTAACCGTGGTTCTGGGCATCATCTACCCGGGGCTGGGTTATCTCTTCGGCGCTCTTCTCGGCGGCCTAGTTGCCGGACTCATAGCCCGGGGAGCCATGGGTGGGTCCATCTCGGGGTTTATCTCCGGGGTCTTTAGCGCTATTGTCATGACAATTCTTACTTTCTTCGGCTTTGTCTTAGAGGGCGGTGCCCAATACGGAATCCTCGGCGCCATACTGGGCGGCATCGCGGGCTTGGCATTAAGTGTCTTAGCCGGAATCGTTGCCATAGTCCTCGCGGTCATCGGAGGCTTCATAGGCGGCTTAGTGAATCAGCAAACATGGCAGCCTACTCCCAATTACAGGCGAAATGTCGTCTAGTTTTTTCATCGCTGTAGCCGACGCAGACTCATATTGCCGCTGCTAACTGGTTTTATCTGTCAAGCATGAAGGCTTTCTCATGCGTGGTTTTCTCTGGAACGGTGTCTAAAACCATCTTTTCTTCAGGTTTCTTAGAGAGCACAATTGGACTGAGATTGTTGGCGAGTTCCAGCGCAGCCGACAGCTTGCTTTCACGTTCAGCATAAACCTCAAGCAACACGCCCTCTTTCCGCACTGTCTCGCCGAGTTTAGCATGCAGCATAACACCGGCGCCCTTCTCTTTGGGGGCACCTGCCATGCGGGCGATGCGCACGATGTCGTCGGTGCTTAGCCACAGCACTTTGCCTGCTTGCTGCGAATGCACAGCGGCCTTGTAGGGTCCAACCGGCAAATCCTCAGGTTTCACCGCTGAGTTGCCGCCCTGCGCCCCGATGATTTCACGTAGCTTACAGAGGGCTTTACCTGAATCCACCATGTCCTCGGCCATCACCCGCGGATTCTCAACGCCCACCATGTCAAAGAGCATACTGGCAAGGCTCACAGCTTTCTCACGCAGGTCCGGTGGGCCCTGCCCCATAAGTGTCCAAAGCGCCTCTCGCGCCTCCAAGGCGGGTCCGATTCCGCAGCCCAGCGGCTGATCACCAAACGTGAGGGCACATTGGATGTTTAAGCCCAGCCGTTTGCCCAGATCCACGAAGTCCGCGGCTAAGCTGTAGGCTTCCTGTCGCGTCTTGATTTTGGCGCCCATACCCGTGGGGATGTCGACGGCGACGTGGGTGGCGCCTATGGCTTTCTTTTTACTTAGAATCGATGGCAGAAGCATCGGGTCTATGCCCAGGGGATATTCAACTTGGATGAAGAGGTCATCTGCCGGCGCCAGCTCCAACGAGCCGCCCCAGACAAGGCAGCCCCCGGTTTTCTTGACGACTGCTTTGATTTCCTCGGTTGCCAATGTAACCGGGCAGAGGGTTTCCACGCGGTCTGCGGTTCCCGCGGGCGAGGTGATAGCGCGGCTACTGGTTTTGGGGATGGTGAAGCCTGCCGCCGCCACGATGGGCACCACGAGCATACTGGTTTTGTCGCCTGGGATGCCGCCTACGCTATGCTTATCAAGGATGGGTCCACGTCCAAAATCCAGCGTTCTTCCCGTCATAATCATCGCCCTGGACAGCGCCTCAGTTTCGGCGGTGCTTAAGCCATGAATGCTGAGTGCTGTGAGGAAAGCGGCGATTTCCACTTGGCTTAGATGCCGCTCCACAACGTCTTTGACGATGGCGACTATGTCTTTTTCTCGGAGACGCTCGCCATGGAGCTTAGCGCGGATGTTAAAGAGCGATTCCGGCAACGAGGCAAGCTGCACATCCACTACATCATCGTCTTTGACGCCTAGCGCGCCCTCGGCTTCCTCAAAGAAGCCTATGCGGTCGTTGGGGAAATGCTCGGCGATGTTGGATAGGGCAATCATTTCTCTGCCCTCGACGCTGATTTTTATTCTGTCCGAGCTATGCACGCCCAGCTGGCTGGCTGTTTGCTGACTAAGAACGGCTATACGGTTGCCGCCTGTGGTGATGTTTAAGAGTTCAACGATAAGCTGCATCTATAACCCCGATTACTACTTAGGGCTTGAAATAGTTAAAGATTTTAAGGAAACCCACCCCATGTTAAGTTGGAGAGTAACCTTCTTTGAAGTATCTTGACTTTGTCGATTTAACCTACAAACCCCAACCATCCGATTTAATCTGCACCTTCACCGTGGAGCCCGAGGGCATCAGTCTGCAGGAGGCGGCAGGCGGCGTTGCGGCGGAAAGCAGCGTGGGCACATGGACCGAGCTCACCACCGAGAAACCCTACGTTAAAGCGCTGGCAGCCCACGTATTCAGCATCGAAGGCAACGTCATCAAAATCGCCTATCCCATCGGGCTCTTCGAAACATCCAACATGCCAAACATCCTTAGCAGCGTCGCAGGCAACGTGTTTGGGCTTAAAGCGCTCCGGAACCTGCGGCTCCTCGACATCGAGTTCCCCCAGATGCTTCTAGACAGCTTTAAGGGCCCCCGCTATGGCATCGGCGGCATCCGGGAACTCCTCAAAGTGCCCAAGCGCCCCCTCGTCGGCACCATCATCAAGCCTAAACTCGGCTTAAAAACAGCTGACCACGCCCAAGTCGCCTACAACGCATGGCTGGGCGGCTGCGACGTAGTTAAAGACGACGAGAACCTCAGCAGCCAAAAATTCAACCCCTTCCCCGAGCGGCTAGTACAGACCCTGGAGGCACGCGACAAAGCCCAATCCGAAACTGGCGAACGCAAAGTCTACATGATTAACATAACCGCCGACAATGAGTTGATGATTAAGCGGGCGCAGATGGTGCAGGATCAGGGCGGCGAATACGTCATGGTGGATATCTTAACCTGCGGCTGGGCGGCGCTTCAGAGCCTGCGCGACCAAAACTTCAAACTGGTTCTCCATGCCCACCGGGCTGGACACGCGGCATTCACCAAAAACCCCCTGCATGGCATCTCCATGAAACCCATCGCGGCGGTGGCACGCATCATCGGCGTTGACCAGCTTCACGTGGGCACTGTTGTGGGTAAGATGTCGGAGACCCAGCAGGAAGTGCTTGAGAACATCGATGCCTGCAAGACCGAAATTGGCGGTCTTAAAGCGGTGTTGCCGGTGGCGTCAGGTGGCTTGCATCCGAGGCTTGTGCCTGCGCTGCTGGATACGTTTGGCTGCGATGTGGTTTTGCAGGCCGGCGGCGGCATCCATGGTCACCCCGGGGGCACTGTGTCAGGCGCGAAGGCGATGCGGCAAGCAGTGGATGCGGTGCTGGAGGGCAAAACCCTTGAGCAGTATGGGGAAAGCCACAGGGAACTTGCGTTGGCGCTGCAGCAGTGGACCGCCTAAAGCGGCCCTAACCGGCATCGGGTTTTCCCTCTTCTCTTTTATTTTATCTTCATGCAGCCCCTCGTTGCTGCGACAGCCAGAGCTGACTTCGGCTTTATATAGAGGGGGAGAGAGGCTGGTGAAGCAGCAGTGTCTTTGGCTATGTTGCTATAAATAGAGGGGGGATAGATGTGGCAGAGCGCACGATTGAACCTGTGCTTTGCAACTGCTTCAGCTGTAACAGGAGCTGAGGACGGTGAATACAACTGCGATTGTAATGAACCGAATTCTGCTCTTTAACTCAGTTTTTCCCCAAAGTCAAAATTAGCGGTAAAGTTTTAACTTGGAATTACTCAAAAGTAATTATGCATGCTAGCAGGCTCGCAGCTTTCGTTTTCTTTTTGCTGTTTGCAGCCTCAGCTCTTACGGTGCCCTCAGCTACCTATGGCTTAACAACCCCGATTCCTCCCCCTGACTTCACCATCAAGGTTGTCAGCATCGCATACAACGTCACTTCAATCAACGGCACCGCAGCCAACGGAACCGCCACAGTGACAGATTACGATAGGGCTGAACTAGAAATCACCTTTAGCAGCGCAGTCGCCACCGAATACATCAACAGCGGGTACACCCTCCTCTATGACATCCGCTACAAAGACCACTCTAAACCCGAAATGCTCACCGGATGGCACACCATCTTTGACAATGACGATTACCCCGAGCAGAGTGGAGGCAGAACAACCACCGCTCACTGCTCAATACTCTATCCCTCCAGTATGCCTAACCTGGATTTCCAAGCGCGAACAATAACAGCTCACCTCGTTACACGCTGGCACTTTGAAAGAGTAGATAACAAGTGGGTTCGAGTCAGCCAAGAAGTCTTGGAGGCAGCAGGTTCAAGCGAGTGGAGTAGCAGCCAAATGCTAACCGGATTAGGCGGATACGCGCCAGTGACGCCTTCGCCCCCATCGAGCGCCAATCAGCCGACCCCAACGGCTTCACCTTCGCCTTCACCTACCGCTTCTCCGACGCCCACAGGCATTGTTGGTGCAATCATGCCCACGTGGATACAGCTTTTGGTTATGGCTCTGCTGGGCGCCATAGGCAGCATAATCGTTGTTCGAGGAGTCTTCGTCTGGTGGAGAGGCAAGCCGGAAACTGCAGGTTAACCCAGCAGCCCATTTAGCGTCGCATCTAAACAGTTATATGCCCCCGAAATCAACTTTCTAGACGGTGAATTTTTCGATGCAGTATTCTAAAGTGTCCGGTAAGAGAAACGACCACAAAGTTGTCATATACGCATTAAGCACATGTGTCTGGTGCAAACTAACCAAGCAGTATCTCAGCGAAAACAGCGTCGCCTACGATTTCGTTGACGTTGACCTGCTGGATGCAGCCGACAAAAACTCTGTGCATGAGATTATCCAAAGCAAAGGCGGATCTCTAAGTTACCCCACAACCATCATCGATGACAAAACCGTAATCACAGGATTCCGTAAGGACCAAATAAAAGAGGCACTGGGCTTTTGAACAATGTCCCCATCGAGCAGGTCCGCCGCCGAGCCGAAGCCGACGCAAAAACCTACGGGTACTACCTGACCCCGCAGCCTGAACTTCTGCAGATGTTCCTTGAAGGCCTAAAAACAAACGAGGAACGCTACGGCTACCCCAGCTGCCCCTGCCGCTTAGCAACCGGCAACCTGGAAATCGACCGCGACATCATCTGCCCCTGCGATTACCGCGACCCAGACGTTGCCCAATATGGCGCCTGCTACTGTCGCCTCTACGTTAACAAAGCAGTGTATGAAAGCCAAAACCTCCCCGAAGTCCCCGAGCGACGCCCCCTCGAAAAGCAGAAACGCGCATACGGCACCCCAAAGCAGCCATCACAGCAGCCAATGGAAGAGGAAAAACCCAAACAGCCGCCCCAAGCCCCAAAAAAGAAACTGTGGTACTGTCGACAATGCGGCTACGTGGTGTTCCGCGAAGACCCTCCCTACGTCTGCCCCATATGCAAGGCTAAACGGGAAATGTTCGCGGAAATCGACGCGGAAGTCAAGTTTAACGGCTAGGCTGCCGCTGAATTTGGATTTCGATTTTCTGCCAATCCTCAGCGATGCCATGCAGCGAGGTCACAGCTCCAGTTATGCTGCCGCCCAATATTTTTTCGACGAAATCGTTGATGGGGATGTCTTTTCCGTCTACTTTGAGTTTTACGCTCATGCTATTTTTCCCTCAGAGGCTTATAGGGGCGGGGCAGAAAAGCTTTGTCTCCGCAGCCAAGCAAACCCTGTTGAGGTTTTTGGGCAAAGGACAATACTCTTCTCCTCTGCTTTTCGCTTTCAATCCCAGAGGAGCCTTGTTTACGGTAAAGGTAAATAAACATGTCAACCTAACAGTAAACAAGCCTGTTTGGTGACCCCAGTGAAGCGAACCCCTGTATCCCTCTTGATAGCAGTGTTCACTTTACTGATAATTTTACCCCTCGCCCTCCCAAACTCGATGGTAGCCGCCCAAACCAGCAATACAGTCACAAGCGTGGAGAGCAAAATCCAAGTCATGTATTCGGGTCAAGTCGTCATCTTAGACACCATACACCTTGCGGAGCCAGCGCAGGATGGCTTCATGATTGGGTTACCCTACCAGTACAGCGCCTACCTGCTTAAAGGCTTAGCATACGATGACACCCATGTTTACCAGATAAATCTGGGCATGAAACTGGGTAACCGCTCAAGCGGATTCTACGGCGCCGAAATCAACTTCAACGGCGAGCACCCTACCCAATTCACGGTTGCTTTTATTCTCTCTAACCGTCTCGTCACCGAATTAGACAACGGTGCCTTTGTCCTTGAGTACCCCGCGTACCCCAGCTTAACCTTGGATGCCCAGGTATGCAGTGTTAGCTTATCCTTTCCAGGTAACCCAACTGCCTTATCAATATCCAAAGACGACGGAAGCGTCCATGACGCTGCCTACACGGCGAATAATCTGCCCGCATACACATACTCTGTAGCAAAGGCAACCTTTACCCTGCCTGCAGCTACCCTCCAGTTATGCACCATAACGGGTTTAGATCGGCAAATAACCATCGACACAAACGGTGCCCTATCAGCCACCGACACCTACGAAATCATCAGCAACTCCACCTCGCCATTAACTTCCTTTGTTCTGTGCCTTCCACAGCACTCGACAAACATCGGCATAACTGACCAGTATGGCGCAGACCTCAAAAGCAGCTTCTCCCCTTCCACAGACAGCGACGTGTTGCTTGCTAACATAACTTTTGTTTCCTCCTTGACAAGTGACCAGACCACCCAGCTGAAAGCTCAGTACAGCTTGCCAAGCACCCAACTTGTGGGTTCAAACTACATGCTGGAATTCAAGCTTTTTCCGAGTTTCCACTACTTCGTGGACCATGCCACCATGACATTTAACACCCCTGAAGGCGCAACCATCGTTTCGCCGCAGCCTCAATCCCTAGATATCTCCTCTTCGCTTACCCGCAGCGCCTACCAAGACACCCTTACCGTGACAGAAAGCGGCATAAGCTACGTGGATTACCTGGCGCCTCAGCCTAACAGCTTAGATTTATCCTACAACTACAACCCAGTGTGGGTTTCGTTTAGACCAACCTTCTATGCCGCATCCGCAGCAGCGTTCGCCTGTCTAGGCGCAGTTGTTTACCGTGTGGCTAGACCCAAAAAGGAACCCTATCGGATACGTGCTGAAGAACTCTCCACTCAGATGCCTACTCCGCAGCAGGAAGCATCCGTTTACGAGATTAAAACTGGGCAGCAGATAACCGCAGATAACATACGCTCCTTCGTCGACGCATATGATGACCGAACCCAGCTCTACGGGGAACTGCGGACGCTTGAGGCACGTGCACAGAAGGGCAAGATTCCCCGGCGCCAATACAAGGTTCAGAAGAACGCTGTTGAAGTACGCGTGGAAGGTTTAACCCGCAGCCTCGAACGCGCCAAGGCGCTGTTTCGCGGTTCAGGCGGAACCTACCCTGACCTAATACGGCAGCTGGATCTAGCTGAATCTGACCTTTCTTTAGCAGACCAGAACATACGGACTCTTGAGCAGCGCTACAGCAAAGGCGAAATATCCTTGGAATCCTACAAGAAAAGCATCGGTGACTACCAAAAGATGCGGGAGAAAGCCCAGTCAGCCATCAACGGAATTTTGATGCGGTTACGTGAAAAAATCCGTTAGGTCACCTAAAACCTTTTATTTTACTTGCCAGCTTTGGATGAAAATAACGCAAGAGGTATGACAAAAATGGTAAAAATTGTTGTCGATGCCAAATGTACTGGATGCGAAACTTGTGTGAACACTTGCCCCGTCGGCGTTTACGAAATCAAAGCCGGCAAATCTGTTCCAACCAAAGAAAGTGAATGTTTGGTTTGCAGAGCATGTGAAGCACAATGTCCTGAAGGTGCCATTCAGGTTATCGAGTAAACGGTTCAGGCAACCAGTCCGTCTCTCAGTCATGAGAGAGCTTCCCTTTTATTATTCAAACATTTTTTAAACCTCAAATACTTAGTCACTTGCGCTTACCCCAACTTATCCCCTGGCAATCATTATCGTGGGCTTACATGAGTTTGGTTCTCAAAGAAAAAGAAAGAGAAGGAGCCGCATTTTATCGACGGCATCCATGTGCATAGCCGCTTTGGCTCATCATGCCCCAGCCTTGTTGATTCCGGTTCTGGCTTTGCACTTGAGACCCATCGCAGTAGCCGTTCTGGCAGCCATCACCTGCACCGCTACATCGGGTGCCAACACAGGTGCCGTTGACGTAGCCGCAGGGCTCGCCGGTTGTGCTGTTAACGCATCGGGAAGCACCAGTGTAGTCGCCGGTTACGCAGGGAGCTGCAGTCTGACTGTTAGATGCTGATGTTAAAAATGATTGGTTTGCGAATTGCGCTGCGGCCACTCCGACAAGAGCAGTAGCCACGATGGCAACCGCCACAGTTGCGAGGATAATTTTTGTGTTCATTCTTTTCACCTCAACTACACTATGGGCTTGGGGTGGTTTGGATGTTGGCTGAAACAGATATGAAACAGTGACCCGAAACGGTTTCTGGGCAAAAGAGCTAAAAATAAGAAATTTAGATTTTAAAGTTATAGGTGGCTGAGGGCTTAGCGGCAGAAGAAGCATTTCTCGGCCCATTTCTGCGGTAGCCCCTCTTGGCATTTGGGGCACATGAGGCCTTTTTGGCGTATGGTAGCGCAGGTTTGGCAGAAGAGTTCGAGTACCCGGCTGCGGTTTTCGGGGTCTTCTATGAGGCAGACAACCATCTCTTCGATGAGGGTTATGATTTCGGCGGTGCTTTCGAGGGCTACCATGTTGGCGCCTCGTTCTCTGCCGACGTAGCGGCTGACGGCGGATTGTGAGAGTCCGAGGAGGTTTGCGGTTTGTTTTTCGTTGTAGCCATGTTTTTCTACTATGGTGCGTGCCATTATGGCTTTGACGGCTGGCAGCACGGTTTTTACTCCGACTTCGCAGGGCAGTATCAAGTTAACACCTGAATTAGGGTATTTTGTGGGATAACTTATTTAAGTATGACGCTTGTCATAAGTTATGACGCGTGTCAAGACGGACACCAATCCCAAACGCAGCAACCACCCAACCTCTCACTCCTTCCCGTCCTGACACACGTCGCAAGGAGAACAAACAAAAAATGGGCAACGTCCTCCAACCCACCCGCAACGGTGAAAAACGCAACCTCGCATCAATGCTGCAGACCCTCAACGCCGAATGCCGCAACTGCGCACCCACCTCACCGCTCGAATGCATAAACCGCTGCCAAACCTACAAACTAAAAAATGAACTTCGCCGCCTCCGCGACGCCATGGATAAACCAAACTATCTAAAAGAATTATTCAACGTACTCAAAAATGAAACCCGCCTCCATATCCTTAAAGCAATAGCTGAAGGCAAATACTCCGTTAGCCAACTACAGCAGGAACTCAAAAGAAACGGGCACAATCACAGCCAAGACACCCTAAACGAGGAGTACCTGCGTCCCCTTCTATCAGTGGGGTTAGCTAACGAATCATGCGACCAGTACCACGCAACCAACTTTGGCGGGCGCTTAACTGAAATTCTCGGCGTTTTCCCGGAATTCGCCGAAGTGCTGCCTGCTCACTCCGAATGCTATGAAGAAACGCTTTTGACCGCTTTATCCTCGGGCCCAAAAACCTTCGAGGATATCGAAGCTATCATTTCCCCCAAAATTGCTTCCCGCATCCTTAAGCGTCTACGAGAAGTAGGCTTGATTGAAACGCCTGAAGAACGCGACTACATCTTCTTCTTTAAATCCAAACGTGACCCCGACAAGGAAACCTTCACAGAAACAGAAAGAAAAGTCTATGACGCCATCGCCGTCGAAGGCATGTCTGCAGGTAAACTCTCCAAAGAAACCGGTTTGTCGATGAGGCGAACCTACAAGTACCTTCGGGGTTTGAAGGGTAAAAAACTGGTTTTCGTCCGCAAAACCCCCAAGGCATACGGTTTAACATCAAAAGGGGAATTACTATCTTCGGTGCTTGGGGAGCTTTCACAGGCAGTTGAGGAAACCTGGAGTTATTCACAGCAGGTTTTCCACACAAATGAAAACGCTTAATCATCCACTCTTTTTTTGTTTACCCACCGCCGGGTGCGCCATGGAACGGAACGCCTTCCCAGAGCAGCTTCCACCAGTCATCTTCAGTGATCGTCTCGCCGTGAACGATGATTTCCTGAACCATCTTGAGCATCGCGTGGTGCCGAATTTCATCTTCTAATATGGCTTTTAGGAGGAAAACAACTTTTTCATTTTTGATTTCAGGGATTTTTTCTTTAAGCACCCTGATCAGGTTGGCTTCTACTTCGATGTGTTTTTTGATTAGCGCTCTCTGTTGGTCATAGTCCTCTTGCGCTAACGCGGTTGAGGCACTGGTAAGCAACGTTACTGCGGAAGTGTAGAGTTCGGCATGCTTAACCGAATCCAGCGAAACACCCTTCAAAACGCCCTTAACCGCTGGGTTTTTCATGCCGACAAGCGCTTTCTCAAGAGAATCCACGATTTCCTTCTCTACAGTAACCTGGTTCTTAAGGAACTCAACTAATTCATCCTTCTTTTTTTCTTCCATAAAACAACGCTCCATTTCTCTTATGCTAAGGCGTATTCATCAAGGTTTCGGAAATTTTCTTTCCCAAGCTCCGGCATGCATCCAGCGCTGCCGAGTCAGGAGCGTATTTTGCTAAAACCGGCGGTTGGGGTGTTTGCATCCCAAGCTTTGCCATGATGTCGGTCAACTGTTTGGGGGCTTCGCCGCTCCATCCATAGGAACCAAAAACCCCACCGATTTTCCCCTTCAAATTCAAACGCTTAACCTCAGCGCCTTCAAAGAGGTTTTTGAAATCCACCGGCAACTCATGACGGTAGGTTGGTGCCCCAACGATGACGGCATCATAACCTGCGAGTTCGGAGACTTCCACATGGAAGTTAAGGTCAACTTGGACGCCGCCGACGGATTGGGCTCCTTCAGCAACGGCTTTAGCCATTTTTTCAGTGTTGCCACTGCGGCTATAGTATAAAACAAGTACTTTCTTCATAGCTTAAAAGGCGCCCACAAAATATTTCAACATTTTGCTTAACTCAAAATGGAGGCACTTATGCGCCGTGTTTTTTGGCGCGTTTCTTTGTTTTGGATGATTTGTTTGTGCGGCTTTCTCCGCCTTTACGTCCGATTTCACGGTAAAATTCAGGTCCCCGTTGCTCAGCGACTTTTTCGCCGCCTTTCCTTCCGATTTGCCGATAGAATTCAGGTCCCCTTTCCCTGGAGACCTTTTCGCCGCCAAGTCTGCCTGCTTGCTGCCGTGTCATCTTTGGTTTCTCTTCGCTTTTCGTTTCCAACCTCTTCACCTCCAAAACAAGACCTCGGTTTGCAGCCATTGAACTGCAGGTTTGTAGATTACAAAAAATTTGGGTAATCAGTGGCTTCTACTCGATTTTGCCGATTTCTTTTGTGATGTCTATGGGCGAATTGTAGGTTTTATCGGGAAGCTTGTTGATGAGATCCATGACGTCTTCGGGTGCATCTTTACCTTGGGCGTTGCTGACCAGTTTCTTCTTCTCCGCAGGGTAATGCATACCCGCCAGGTACTTCTCTACGATAGCGGGGCTAACGTGTCCGGCGCCGCCGTTTCGGCTAGTATATTGTCTTCGGGTTCCTCTGCCTTGACCGATTCCTCTTCGCCTTTCAGTTGTTGTCTGTTCACTCGTTGGATTGTCACCTCCAAAAGGGCTACTAAAAAGGATATTGAAAAATGAAATTTGGAAACTGAAAAGAAACAGGCATGGGGTTACTTGCCCTCATACTCCTTTCCTTCCTCGATAAGTCTCTTTACTTTCTGGCCGCCTTTGTGGCCGATTTCACTGTAGAATTCTTCGCCGTGAGTTTCCGAGGTCTTCTCTCCACCCATGCGTCCTGCTTCTTCAACGGTCATCTTTCCCTTCTTTTTATCACTCAAAATATTTCACCTCCAAACATAGTTTTGACATTAATCATGCAAGAGACTGATTACTCGTTTTCGTACTCTTTGCCTTCCTCGATGAGCCGTCGAACCTTCTGTCCGCCTTTATGTCCGATCTCCTCATAAAATTCGCGACCATGAGTCTCCGCGGTTTTACGTCCACCTTTCTGGCCGCCCAACCGCCCCGCTTCTTCAACGCTCATCGTTCCCTTCTTTCGCTCCTCATCCAATTAATTCACCTCCTAGCAAAATAGAACCTGCAGAGGGAGTTAGAATACAAGGGGATTAACCCTCTTCACGTTCTTTGCCTTCCTCGATGAGTTCCCGGACGCGTTGGCCGCCTCGGTGTCCTGCCTCTTCTAGGCTGGTTTTGCCCATGGCTTCAGCTGATCCTTCATGCTGCTTTGCGCGTTCGGATCCGCCTTTGCTGCCGATTTCACTGTAGAATTCTGGCCCATGTGTTTCAGAGGTTTTTTCGCCTCCCAGCCGACCTGCTTCCTCAACGGTCATTTTTCCTTTCCTTTTGTCTTCACTCAAACATTTCACCTCCAAAAAAGGTTAAACGGTCGTTTTTCTAATGTCCTAGCCTTAAACATGGCACATAAACATATGTGGCTGTTCTTTTACAGCAACATCGGATGCATTCTAATTTAGGCCTACAGAAAGAGCTATCCAACGAAAAAAACGAGAAACAAAAAAGGGGAATTAACTATTCTTCTTCGTGCGCTTTGCCTTCCTCGATGAGTTTACGGACTCTTTGACCGCCTTTAGGGCCACCTATTCGTCCTCCTTTTCGGCCGATTTCGCTGTAGAATTCTTCTCCATGCGTTTCCGCTGTTTTCAATCCGCCCCTGCGTCCTGCCTCTTCAACGGTCATTTTGCCTTTCTTCTCTTCCAAACCATGTTCACCTCCTAAAATTGCTGTTAAGAAAATGAGGGGGAACAAGCTAAAACAAAAAAGTAGGCGCTTATTCCGCTGCCTCACGCTCTTTTCCAGCCTGAATCAGGCGCCGAACGCGTTGGCCGCCTCGGTGTCCTGCCTCTTCTAGGCTGGTTTTGCCCATGGCTTCAGCTGATCCTTCATGCTGTTTTGCGCGTTCGGATCCGCCTTTGCTGCCGATTTCGCTGTAGAATTCTGGTCCGCGTTCCGCTGAGACTTTTTCGCCGCCTTTGCGTCCGATTTCCTCGTAGAATTCTCGTCCGTGGGTGGATGCGGTTTTCTGTCCTCCTTTCCTGCCTGCCTCCGCCACGGTCATTTTGCCTTTTCTTGCCTCTTCTGATCGTGTACTCAAAAAATTCACCTCCTACTATACTACGGAAAAGTTAACAATTAAAGAGCCGAATAACCGCTCATAAACATATGTTGTTGTCGCAAGGCAGCAACATGCCAACACAGCCTAAGAAGAACTAGGGCAATATGGGATAATTAGACAGAAAATAGCTCATATGAGGGTTGATTGGTCTATGTCTGGGTTGGTTGCAGCTGGTGTGGGCGTATTCCACAACCCGTTGAGCCTTTAGCAAACAGCGTCTGCTTCTGGCGTGCGATTTTCTCTCTATCCCCCCTCTATTTATAGGCTCCACACCTGCTGAAAAAACGCAGAGAAAAGCCTATGATTGTGGATTTGAGGCGTGGAGGTTTGTGCGGTTGCAGGAGAAGTTGCAGGAACGCTAGGCATCTGCAGCAGAACACCACCCCCGAGGGCAAAAACATGCCTCTGCCCTACAAAGCTGCAGGCTACCCATTCAGAGCCACATCAAGCGCCAGGCCGAAAAAGAAATCTCCGCTGTCACGGTATCGCAAGCTGGTTTAGACGCTGCTAAAGCAAAGGTTAGGCTCAATTTTGGCAGCCCCGAAACACCTGAGCTTGTGCCCTCCGACCTCATAAAAGCCGCTGAGCTTGGACTGGTTCGAGCCGCAGAGTTCCGAAAGAACGCTGTCAAGTTTGGTTGGGAACTCTGGGATGACAAGAACCAGACGGGTCAAGGTTCCGATGTACGTGGTAATGAAGGTGAGGGTTAGTGTTGGATGGGGCAATTCCTTTGATTGTGACTTTCGTACTTCTATCGTTGCTTCTGTCGCTGGCGTGAATACAAACGCGGCAAAGACTACTGTTATTTCAGTTGGGTGAATATGCCGAATGCTGCTCCTTGCGGGTCCCTTAGGACGGCTGCTCGACCAAACCCTGGGACGTCGGTGGGGGGTAGCAGCACCTTACCTCCGAGTTGCTTCGCTTTTCTCGCCGTTGCGTCCACATCATCGACGCTAAAATAGGCAATCCAGTGTGATTCTGGACCACCTGAAGGCCACGCTGATCCGTCGGCTCTTGGACCCACTAGTCCAGCGACTGGTTGATTGTTGTCCATTAGCATGGGATAGGGACCTGGCATCACATTTAGTCCGGTAATTTTTTGATAGAAATTTTTGGCACCTTCGACATCGGTTGTCATAAGCTCGTGAAAAACAAACCCGTTTTTTAGATTCTTAGCCATCTCTGATCACCCATTTTTCTGCGGTTCTTACCCTTTAACTGTATTAGTGCTTTTTGCTTGAAAGGGCTTCTTTGAAGTTTTTGCTAGCCCTGTTCTATGCATTGTCACGTTTCGATATTATCGCGTTTTAGCTCTCAGCTGCAAGGGTTCATGGGATTGTAGCTTGGGTAATTAGACAAAAAATAGTCTCAGGAACGGGGGGTTGTTTCCATGGACTTGGAGTTGTTGGTTGCTGATTTTGCAAACCGCTGCCATAGAGGATTGTTTGATGGATTAGGTATTAAGCGGGCGAGGCAAATTTGTTTTTGCCACACTTGGAGTGTGTTTCCGCTTTCTTCTAACAAGTAAAAAGGATACAAGCAAAGCTACGAGTAGCGCCCCCACAACAGAAACCGTGGTTATCAGATTTGCCACGGTGAAGGCGGATGTCAAGTTAACCGATGGTGAATGCGCTGAAATCAGAGACTGTGCCAGGTTCTGCATCGTCTCCGTGGATCCTGGGGCGACAAGTGGATGGTTATCTGTGTTGTTTTCGTCAATTTCGTAGGGCATATTCCATGTTTCTGAATTACTCGTCTGCTGTGTGTTTGGATATTGGTTGGTGTAGTTGTTGTAGTAGTTGCCGACTTGTCCGTTATCCCAAACCTCGTTTATGTAAATAGGCGGTTCGCTCCAAGCGAGTTGTGCCTGCAAACACCAAATGTTTGAATTGTCAACGAAGTTGTTCATGTAGATCAGAGTGCCTGGAACTCCATAAGCAGAGATTGCTTCAGCACAGTTGGTGTAATTATTTGCAGCCACTATCACATCTGCAGAACTAATAATGTTGGTGGCGGTTGGGCAAGAGAAAAAATTGTTTCCGCAAACAAGCGCATTATTGCAGACAGTAAGGATGATTCCGCCTCCTTGTCTTGCAGTACCCAAGGCAACTCCCCGGAATTCATTGTTTGAGATGACGGCGCCGCTTGAATTCTCAATCCAAACTGAATCCAGAACCAGCAAATTGTTGCTTATTTGAGAGTTTAAAGCGTAGGTTAATCGGATGGTTTCTTTTTGCGTCGTGACTTCACTGATAAAATTATTATTGGTGAGCTTTGTGTCTACAATTCGGGTAGCTGCCACGGCTTGTTCGTTAAAACGGAATATACTATCAGAGACTATTATGTTGTCCGAGTTGTCTAACAGAACCCCGATTTTGAAGTTCTCGATTTTTAGGTTGCTTATTTCTACATTTTTGGCATCTGAGGCATCGACGCCTATTTGGGTCAACCTGACAAAAAGACCATCTACCGTACCGTTGCCACTGAGTAAGTGTCCTTGCCCATCAAGCACGATGTTGTTTGCTTGGATAATTAGCGAGCCATTGAAGTCATGAGTTAATCGGTACTGGTTGCCTTCGCGGGTTATTGGGGCATTTGATGGTGAGACAGTACCATCTGAGTTAATCAAAACAGTAGGAAGCACCATAGACGATTGGAAGCAAGATTGGGAAGTTGTCGGGATGGAGGCGTCTGGTTTAGTTTTAACTATAAAGCTGGATTGGTCCATAACACTCTGGCCCCCTGCTTGTCCAGCTAACACGAAAGAGCCGTCCTCTAGCTGAGTAAAGGAACTTAAGCTCCACCTAATCTTGTCTGCGTAAACTATTGCTGATTTGAAATCGCCGTACGCTTGAGCCCACAGTTCAACTCCATTTGCATCTGTTTTCACCAGCCACATCATGTTGTAGGAGAATTCGCCCCATTGTGTTTCACCTGCAAAAGCTAAGCCGCCATCTTTTGTCTCCACCAAACAATCAGCGTAATCGTTCTTAGATCCGGAGTCCGAAAAGCTTTGGACCACGTCAGGAACATGGTTGCCCCATCTGTCTGACTGCCCCGAAATCACCATTGTTGGTCCTACTCCACCATAAGTATGAGCCCACAACAGGTTACCTTGGGCATCAGTTTTAATCAGTAACGCATCTGTGCCGCCGGCGCCAAAAGAAGCCGTGTTACCAACCATTGCAAATCCGCCATCCGTGGTTTGGATTAGCGAGTTGGCAGAGTCCTCGTTGATTCCTCCAAACGTTTTTATCCACTGGAGATTGCCGTTGGCATCTGTCTTGGCTATGAAAAAGTCGCTTCCATTTACGCCTGAGGGGTCATTGTATGCGCCTGCAAACCCGTATCCTTTATCGTTTGTTTGGATAAACGAGTGAATAGAATATTGCTCATTTATGGATGTGATGTTTTTTGTCCATTGGAGTTCTGCCGCGGAGTCAGTTTTAGCTATTACTATTTGTCGGTTGGAAGCGTGGATTGCAGCTTGGGTGACAAGGGCGTAGCCACCATCAGATGTTTGTATGAACATTACTCTGCCAACATAGCTGTCGGGGAGTTTTGTTTGCCATTGTTGCTTGCAGGCAGCGTTGAGTTTATGGATTGTTATTGGACCCGTAAAGCTAGCGTATTTTTCTTCACTGCGCGTTGTGTATGCGTAGCCGCCGTCACTTGTAGTTATCATGACCTCTGGGAAGGGCGCGTTAAACTCCTTGTGCCACAAAACATTACCAGATGAACCGAAGCCCTCCACGTATGCGCATCGGGTAAATCCACGATTTGGGGCGTTTATTCCGGGAATAAGAACTGTAATGACGCCAGCGACGGATTGACCAACCCATTCTGCATGGGTAGCCGAGCGCATCTGTTGCCAATCAAGCGCGGGTGCCGAAGACTGTGGGCTCTGACCCGTAGCGGTGGCGCATGCTGAGGCTAAGCTTGAAATAACTATCGCTGACAGGATTATTACTGTGAATGGCTTTTTTATTTTTGCTATCATTTGATTCAATAGTTGCATTGTTGGACTTTGGTATTTAGGGTTTTTTGTCAAGATCTTGTGAGGGGAAACGATATGTTTGGTCAAGATTTATGAACTAAACCCGCGAGCAACTTAGCTAAACTCAATTTGAATACGGGCCCTTCATCTACACACCAATCAACAAGAAATGCCGCCTGAGAACTCCACAAGCAAGTGTATAATCAAAGTTTCTTTGATCAGCAACTAACCCTTCACATGGCGCCATGAATGAAAACCCTACACAGCCCCCTGCAGACTCATTTGCCCAGATGGCAAAGATGGAAATTGGAGATGTAGTCAGCAGGCTGGTTTTTGCTGTTTTTGAGCAATTTAAATATCGGGCAGAGTTGAACTACATTTATCTAGGTGTACCAATGAAGGTTCTCCTCGTTAACCCGCCGCAGACGTTCTATCCAGGTTCCGATCCGCCAGCAGGGAATTTGCCGCTTGGATTAATGTACATAGCCTCGGTGCTCCAGAAAAGCGGCTACACAGTGGAGATTTTGGATGCCTTTATGGCTGGCGCGGAGTTTGAGGAGAAAAACGGCGACGAAGTAACCATCGGCTTACCCATTAAGCGAATTGAAGAGGAAATACGGAGCAGAAAACCCGACGTAGTGGGCATAGCGGGTCCCTTCACCAGCCAAATCGGCCACGCCATCAAAGTCAGCAAAGCCGCCAAAGAAGCTAACCCAAACATTCTGACTGTGGTGGGTGGACCACACGTCACCTTGGTTCCCAAAGAGTTCCTAGAAGAAGCCCAGTCAGTGGACATTGCTGTTTGTGGCGAAGGCGAATACGCAATGCTTGAAATCGCCCAGCACTTCGAGGGCAAAACGCAGCTCAGCGAAATAAGGGGCATCGCTTACCGCCAAAACGGCGCCGTTACCGTCAACGAGCGCAGACCCTTCATCGACAACCTCGATGAATTGCCTTACCCCGCCTACGACTTAGTGGACATGGAGCAGTATCTTGGGCCAAGCAAAATTGGCTACCGCAGCTTCCAAACCCGAGCAATCTCGATGGTGACGAGCCGCGGCTGCCCCTTTAACTGCTGCTTCTGCTCGGTGCATCTTCACATGGGCAAGGGCTTCCGTGCACACAGCGCCAAATACGTCCTTGACCACATCCAATACGTTGTGGACAAGTACAAGGTCAAAAACATCTTTTTCGAAGACGATAACCTCACCTTGGACCTTAAACGCTTCGAAGCTATCTGCGACGGCATCATCGAGAGGAAACTCAAGATAGGCTGGGAAACCCCCAACGGCGTCCGCGCCGATCGCCTCAACATGCCGCTTCTGCGCAAGATGAAGGCGTCGGGCTGCAAAAGCGTATTTGTCGGCGTCGAATCCGGCGACCAGCAAATCCTCGACGAAGTCATCTGCAAAAGCCTAGACCTTAACCGCGTAGTGGAGTTCGCCAGAAACGCCAAGGAAATCGGGCTTAAAACCGGCGCCTTCTACATCATCGGGTTCCCCGGCGAAACCAAGCAGAACATGCAGCGCACCGTTGATTTCGCTTTGGAGATGAAGCGCAGGTATGATGTGGGGATGCATCTGTTTGCGGCGACGCCCAGCTATGGCACAAGGCTCTATGAGGAATGCAAAGCCAAAGGGTACCTTCCCGAGGACTTGTCATGGAACAGTTTTTCTGTGGCGAGGCAGGCGCGGGGTTTGCCGCTGATTACCACTGGCGAGTTTACGCCGCGGGAAGTCAGGGATATTGCGGCTAAGGCACTGGCGGAGTACAAGCGTATTCATCTGGTTAATTTGGCGAAGAATCCTCGGAGGGCGCTTGGGACGGCGTTTAGTCAGCCGCAGCTTATCGTCAAGTACATTAGGAGCCTCTTTAGGTAGGGCAGTTTTCAATTAATTTGGAAGTATTTTTCGATTAAAAAATTTTGGTGGATAAGCTGGAGAATTTCCATGAGAAAACGTAAATTTTATAACTGCCAAGCCCCCACCTGAAGACGAGATGCGATTGATAATGAACAAACCCGTAAATGCCCTTTTTTTAACGCTTATGCTCGCCGCAAGCATCATACTTCTAAGCCATGCTCCTCTTGGCGTGCAGGCGGCTTCTTCCAGCGAATATCCGATGTTTCAGTATGACTCCAGCCACTCAGGCAGTATACCCACAGCTCAAACCCCAAGCACAACCCAATGGACCTACCAGATAGGCGCTTCAGTAGTTACCTCTCCAGCTATCGCCCGCGGCATGGTCAGTATAACTTCAAATACAGGCCTCTTCACGCTGCGCATGGATACAGGTGGGTTTGTCCGAGTGTACTACATCCCCTGTGGGGCTTCATCTCCCTGCTATGTCGATAACGGCGGAAACGGATTGGTCTGCGTATGCGGAAATGACGGGCGCATCTATGCCTTCGACGCATTTCTAGGCAACATAAAATGGAACTATAGTATAGGCGGGCTAACTAGTTCGGCTCCCGTCGTCGACAGCGGCGTTCTCTATGTGGGGTCGCCGGATGGCAACCTGTACGCGTTGAATGCCACCACGGGCAGCAAAGTATGGAACTCCATGACCGGAGGTCCGGTTTACTCTTCCCCTGCAGTGTCAGGCGGCTTAGTCTATGTTGGGTCAGCTGACGGAAACATCTACGCGTTTGAGACCCTAAGCGGCGCTCAGGCATGGAACTACACCCTCGGGGGCACCGTTGAAGCAGACCCCTGCGTTGCCGACGGCACAGTTTACATAGGCTCAAGCAATGGCACCGTTTACGCGTTGAATGCCTCAGGTGGCGCTAAAATCTGGAGCCACCAAATAGGGTCTTATCCGCTGCTGTATCCGCTTTCCCAATCCGCTTCAGTGTCAACTTGCCCCGCGGTTACAGGCGGCATAGTGTATGTTTCCGCAGACGACGGCTACATTTACGCCCTAAACGCTTTCAACGGCAGCGAAATATGGCATTTCCAAACCAGCGGCACCGGGCTTGATGCGTCTCCGGTGATTGCAAACGGGGTTGTCTACGTGGAGTGTGTAGGCGCCGCTAAGTTTTATGCATTAAATGCCGCAACAGGCAGCGAACTTGTAACCTATAATCTAGGCGGGTCCTCTACGGCGGCTATAGCAAACGGCACAGTCTATGTGGGTTCAAGCAACGGCACCGTTTACGCTTTTCCAATAGTGACGGTTCCCACCCCGACGCCGCCCCCCACGCAATCATCTCCATCCTCATCCTCCAGCTCGTCTTCATCCACCTCCAACCCAACATCCACCGGGTCCCCGCCAAAACAGTCCACCCCAACGCCGACGGCGACACCACTCCCCACTGCAACACCCACGCCTCAGCAGCAAACAAAAGATAACCCCGCTGAATTCGCCCCTCCACAGTACCTCTATGAAGCTCTTGGAATCGGGCTAATCGTGGGTGCAGCCGCGCTTTTGGCTTATGCGTTTATGCTGAAAAAGAAGAAAACCAAATGAGTTTCCAAAGGCAATCAGGGGATGACTTGGGCCACAGGGATTTTAGCTTAACCAGCCGCCCCTTTTAGAAGCGATAACTTTTCGCTTCAATTATGCTTTGATGCTTTGGAGCGCCTTTTCAGCGCCAAAACGATGCCCAAAATTGCAGCCGCAGACAAAACAGCGGCGACAGGCACCATCAAAGAATCATCAGCCGGTTCTGCCGCTAAATGCGCCACTTCCGTCACCGTAAAGTCAGCAGTTTCAGAGGCACCAACGTTGCCCGCCAGGTCCCAAGCGTAGAAGGTCACGTTGTACTGCCCCGCAGGCAAACAGGGGAGGGTGGAGTTTCCGCTGACGGTTAGGTTCTGTTGCCCGTTTAGGCTGTAGGCGGCTTCCTTGTAGGCTTCGTTGACTGTGAAGTTGAGCGGAATCGTCGAGGCTGCGGACACGTTTGTTGGAGGCAGAACTGTCAGGGTTGGCGCCGTGTAGTCAACTGTAAAGTAAATTGTGGCTGAGGAACTTATGAAAAACCACTTAAAAAAAACCCCATCTTGCTTGTAGAGGCCATATCCCCTGGCTTTTATCACTATATTATGTTCTCCTTCGGGGATGTTTGAGAGCATAAGCTCAAATGAAGGGTGCTCTTGGCCGCCATGTAAAACATCAATCGCTTCTTTCTTCCAAGAGGTTTCGTAGCTGACATTTATCACAGTTGTGGATTCAGCGGTTCTTGATTCCGGAGCCGTCACACTAAACGCCAGCGGCAGCCGGCTTGTGTTATAGGCGGTGTTGTTGCAAGGCGATGTTATGGTGATTGTGGGCGGATAGGTTTGCGAGTCAGGGGGCGCTTCACCGGTTAGGGCAACAGGATTTGCCAGGCCATAGCCAACGCAGGCACTTACGATGAAGATATCTAAAATCGCCCAAACAAGCAGTTGAGGGCTCCTTCTCCGCATATTTGATCTCACAGCGATTCCTTCAACCCAACGTATCTTTATTGGCTAATAACTTTTTAGGTGGCGGTTTTTGACTAAGACGCAACTTTCTGCTTCAGGTTTGTTTACATCGGCAGATGGAAAAGGGAGCCAAAATTAAGTCGATAGGGTAGGAGAGGGGAGCAACCGTTTGTTGGCAGAGGATTCTTAGGTGGACTCAAACTTTATGCATTCCATTAGCTGACGGTAATCCTTCTCGATGTCTGTCGCCTCAAAAAAACGCAGGTTTGCAGTAAGCTCCTCAAGTGAAGATACGCCAGTGACTGCAGTGCATACACCCGGTTGATAGAGGGCATAATTGAGAAGCGCTGACGCAGTGGTGTTTTGGGGCACATTAACGGTCATGTTTTTCCAGCCTGTCTTATAGGCAGCTACCTTAACTTTTCGTCCAGCCTTTGAGTAATTCGCCCACTACAAGCTGTTTTATCCTCCTGTTGGGGGACTGCCGGCGAAATTAATGCGCTATTTAGGTTATCGAGAATTCAGCATCCATCGGATTAGGTGCTTGCAGTTGAAAAACCAGAGATATCTAGATCGGCAAGTTTACTTTTTGCCGCCAACACATCCTCCTGTAATATTTCCTTCATTTTCTGCGGTTCCTCAAACATGGGGCTATGAGCAGAACAACCAAATGTATAGAATCCCTTTATTGGCGCCTGCAGTTTATCAAAATATTCCTTAGCGACCGTGTAGCAGCAAGTATAATCATAAATGCCCTCAGCGAAGTATATTGGAAGATCAAATTTTAGCAGCTGTCTGCCTAAATCCGTAGCTGTCATCTCATCCCAGAGGCAACTTACACCGGCTGCAGCTTTGCCTCGCCATAGATTGATCTTCTCACGCAGCGTATACTCTTGGCTTGTCAGCGACGGAAAAAAGACTCCGGTCACTACTGATTTCATATCATGGGTTGTGCCAACGCCAAGGCTATGCATGGCTTTATCACGTATCGATAGGTATTCATGGGGTATCCCATCCGTCATGGTGACTGGCGCCGCTTCAAGCCGTCGAACCATTTTTTTGTTTCCCTTCTCTCTGAAACGCTCAAGCATGTAATCGTAAGCCAGCTTTTCAGATTTAAGTTGATTTGACATCTGAGCAACGCCTATGTAGGCATAATACCGCTGTGGTTCCTGTGCAGCTGTTTGTATACCAATAAATGATCCTCCTGAGTGGCCCATCAAGTAGATTTTCTTTTTGTTAAAGCGCTGGCATAAATAGTTCGTAACTTCCAATGTGTCAGAGACCATTTGCTTTAGTGTCAATGTCTCTCTTGGCGTTTTAGGGTTGTAGGAGAGGCCTGAGCCACGTTGTTCCCACCAAACCACAGTAAAAAGGTCTTCAAGACCAGTGGGATACTTCTTGGTTAGGAAGTAATCAGGCAATCCACCGTGAAGGTAGAGCAGCACTGGATTGGCAGTGTTTTTGCCTTTGATAAACATCCCTTGTTTTACGCCGTTGATATCAACGAATGTTTTCTCTGAAATGCTTACAGACATTAGATGCCCATTCTCGTCTGTGAGTCTACCTTAGAGATTATAAGTTTTGGCTGACAGTTTTATCGGTTTAGAAGTTAAAGAGGCGGGCCCGCTGGGATTTGAACCCAGGATTCTCGGCTCCGGAGGCCGATGCCTTATCCGTACTAGACTACGAGCCCACAATGCAGAAACGAAACATACAAGACAATTTAAAGCTAACCCACGTTTACTGCTCAATCAACGCGTCGTCGATCCACCATGCCTTCTTTTTGCCTGATTTTTCTCCTGCGTAGTATTCGATGATGGGTTTGCCGACTTGTTTGCGGCTGGTTTTCTCGATTTTCCGCAGTCTATTGAGTACGAGCCAGCGGTTGGTTTTAAGGTACTCTGCCAATTCGGGGGTGGTGGCGGATTTGTAGTTAAGCAGATACTCGATTATTTTGCGGTCAACTTCGTCTGCGGCGTATTGGTAGGGGTTGATTTTGCCATGCTGGAAAGTGAGGATGTCAAGGTCTGAGAGGTACTTGCGGATTTGGCCGAATTCCTCTTCGAGGCGGCTCATGCGCTGCTGCAGGGCAAGAAGCGTGTCGGGTTTGGGGGTTTTCTGGAGTTTCTCGCTTATGGCTTCCCGTATAAAGTCGCTTCGTTCACCCTCAGGCACCCGCAGCGCCATCTCCTGGTAGGTTTCCTCTGGCAGTTTAACGGTGACTATATGCATGTCAGTCAATGCTTGCCCTCACAGGTGATTATGGGCGGTTTGGTTATTTCATGTTTTCTGCAAAACCCGTCAACCGTTTGTCAGCCAACCAGCCAAAGGCTATCCTGTAGCGTTGGTTGCCTGCATTCTAGCAATAACGATTTATGTAAGAAAGACAAGATTACTGCACGGTGAACATATTGACCGACTGGTCTAAAAAGGACTTATTGATTTTAGCGTTTGACCATAGATCCTCTTTTGTTGAGAAACTCTTCGGAATCAAAGGGCGTCCCCCGACCGCAGACGAGAAAGCCAAGATTGAGGAAGCCAAAACAATAATTTTTGAAGGCTTCAAAGTGGCGCTGCAGAAGAAGGTGCCAAAGCAGATCGCTGGGCTGCTGGTGGATGAAGAATATGGCACCAGTGTGCTGGTGGAAGCTAAGGCGGAAGGCTTCAATTTTGCGATGCCAGCCGAAAAATCGGGGCAGGACGAGTTTGATTTTGAGTACGGCGACAAATTTGTTGAGCACATCGAATGTTTTAAACCTACTTTTCTGAAGGTTCTGGTGCGCTTTAACCCTGAAAGTGAAGTTGCACTTAACCAGCGGCAACTGTTGCGCCTCAAGAAACTCAGTGATTACCTCCATAAAACCGGCAGACCCTTCCTCTTTGAGCTTATTGTTCCCGCTACTCCAGGTCAGTTAGCTAAGGTCGGCGGCGACAAGGCGGCTTACGATACAAAGCTTCGTCCAGGGCTTATGTGTGCGAGCTTAAAGCAAATCCAGGCGGCCGGTGTTGAACCCGAAATCTGGAAGCTTGAGGGCGTGGATAAGGCTGAGGATGCAAAAGCCATCGTGGCGCAGGCGCAGGCGGGTGGACGCAAAGCCGGCGTAATTACGCTTGGACGCGGCGAATCTAAAGATAAAGTTAAAGAGTGGCTTAGTGTGGGAGCAAAAATCCCGGGCATCATCGGCTTTGCTGTGGGCCGCACGATCTTTTGGGATCCGCTGGTGGAGTTCCGCGCTGGAAAAATCGATCGCCCAGCAGCAGTGCAGAAAATCGCCCAGAACTACATCGAGTTTGTAGAGCTCTGGCAAAACGAGAGGAAGTAGACGCCATGACATCGCTACGTTCACTTTCACCCTCCTTAACCCGCATCACCACCGCAGGCGCAGTCGGCGCGGCATTACACATAGGCAAAGGCAACCCCGACATGGTAGACCAAACCGCTCTGGATTTCTCCCGTGCAGTGCTTAACCAAACTGAAGTAGACGGCGAAGTCATCTGCTGCGAGGGACCTAAAGATAATGCGCCGGCATTTAACAACCGCGAGAAAGTCGGCACTGGAAACGGCCCTAAAGTGGAATTCGTCATCGATCAAGTTGACGGCACAACCGCAACCAGCAAAGGCAAAAAAGACGCGATATCCGCGTTGGCATGTGCCCCAGCGGGTTGCCTGCAGGTGCTGCCCGACGATGGCTACTACTTTAAGGTCGCAACTAACGGTGCAGCCAAGGGCAAAATTAGCTTGGACATGTCCATTGAGGAAATCATCACCACCGTCGCTGCCCTCAAGAAGAGGCCGCTGACGAATTTCACGGTGATAATGTTGGAGCGTCCACGCCACGATGATATATTGGCGCGGCTGCGGAATATGGGTGTTAGAATCATCCTTATCGCTGACGGCGACATCGCTGGCTCCATCGTTACATGTCTGCCTGATTCAGGTGTAGATTTGCTTTTAGGTGCAGGTGCAGGCGCAGAGGCAACCATTGCGGCAACCGCCGTGAAATGTTTAGGCGGCACGATGCTGGTTAAGGTTTGGAAGGACAAAAAAGACGATGCAGGCAGGATGAAGCGGCTGGAAGCAGCAGGCGTAGATGTCGATAAAACCTACACGGAAGAGGAACTTGCCAAGGGCAACGAGATGATTTTTGCGGCGTCAGGAATCACCAAAGGCGAAATGCTTGACGGCGTGCGATTCATCGCGGGAGGCGCCAAAGTCCAGTCACTCTGCACAAGGCTGCCAAGCGGAACCATCGAGTGGTCACAGACCATCCTTAAATTCAAAGAGCACCCCATCTACCGCCAAATCACCTAAACCCCCATCAAACCTTTCTTTTTCTTTCTCTTTTTAAAAAACAAGTCTGGCTGATGTGAAGAAAGAAATATAGCCCCTTTTAAATAGCCAGTATATGGAAACGTATGCGCAGCCCCATGCAAGCCACTGTTGCTTTGCCCACCTCTCCCCTCCCTTATATAAAGAGTCAACGAAGGTTCAAATGTTAGTTCAAAAAGCAGGCGCTACATGTATTGAATGCATGTATGAGAATACTATTAGTAGATGCCGCCTTCTTTGAAGTAGTGGAACTCCTCTTTCTTAGGCCCAAAACCGCGCACGCCATCCCGCTTCAGCTGACACCGCAGCTCCTTAGCGTATTCCCCGCTGATTTCGCCCTTCTTCTCTAGGTACGCGATTATCTCCTCTGCCTGCGCTTCAGTGTCGCATCGACGCAGAAAATCCACGGCCTCTGGATTGAAGTGCCGCAGCTTATCAGGCGTCTCGGTTCTGGCAAGCATTTCTGCCTCTTCCTCGGCGGCTTCATGGTCTTCGCAGAAGCATTCGTCTACTTCTCCTTCGGCTTCAGCGGCGTTTTTGCGGATTCCGCCGATGGAGACTTTGGCGTCGCCTGATTCGAGTTCGTCTATGAGGTGAGGGAACATTTTTCTGATGTCTTTCTTTTCCATGAGGCATCACTGAGTCTAGAATTTGTTTTGGTTCTTTAAGTCCTTTATTGAAAAAATAGTGTGGTTTTATAGGTGTCACTGGGGGATAAATTGCTGCGTGGGGTGAGTCGCAAGCACCCGTTCAAGCTGGTTTATGTTTAAGCCGCGCATTTCATCCCCGAAGGTTTCACATCTCCGCTTCTTAGCTGCTTCCTCAGCTGCCCGCACCACAACCTCCAAGCCGTGCCCAGAGGCGGTTTGGGCATAGAGATGCAGGGACTCTAGGGTGGCGCCTTTCTTGTTGACGGTGCTCCATTGGGATTTAGTGACTTTTACACCTCCGTCTTTCAGTGCGGTGGCAACTTGGTCGGGGCTGTCGGTGTAGACGGCTATGTCGATGTCGCTGCCCCGCTTTATGGTGCCGCGCCAGACGCTGCCGATAAGCACCGGATAAAATCCAGAGAGCAGCCGCATCACGGCGAGGGCTTCTTGGCGCATCTGGATAAGGCGTGTTCTGCGGGCGTCGCCCTCGTTTTCCTCCGCTACCCGGTCCAGTTCCAGGGCTACCTCAAGGTTAGAGGGCAAAAAATGTGTAGCAAAGGTTTCCGCGGCATGCATCTTAGCTTGCTTGTACTCTTTTTCCGCTCCGAAGTAGAGCAGAACCGCGGCTTCTCTTGCCACGCGGCGCTTGAGATCCTCGTTTGCTGTGCCGTTACCGTTTAGCGATGGTTTCATAGAGCTCCACGGTTTTCTGGGCAATCTTGCTCCAGGTGAACTCTGCTAGCACCCGTTTGCGTCCGTTCTTGCCCAGCATCTTGCTTTTCTCTGGGCTCTCCAAAGCGGAGACGACGCCCCAGGCGATGTCGCTTGGGTTGTTGGGGTCAACGTGGTAGCCGCATTGTTCGGGTCCGCAGCAAATCACGATTTCACGCATGCCGCTGACGCCTGCAGCGCCAACCACCACGGGCTTCTCCATGCTCATGGCTTCAAGTGCGACGATGCCGAAGGGCTCATAGAAGCTGGGGAAGACGGCTATGTCGCAGGCGGCGTAGTGGAGGATGCGTTCCTCCTCGGGGATGAAGTCGAAGCAGAACTTGACGTATTCGTCGAGGCGGATGGTTCGGGTGAGGTTGGAGAGGTACTCCTGCAGGTCGCCGACGCCGACGATGACTAGTTTGGCTTTGGGGATCTTAGGCAGGATATGCGGCATAGCCATGATGAGTTTATCCACGCCCTTCACGCCGACTAGGCGGCCCAAGAAGAGTATCATGTATTCGTCGTCTTTTATGCCGTATTTGGCGCGGATACGCTGGATGTCCTCTTTGGCGATGTTTTGTGGATTATACTTCTGTGGGTCCACGCCGTTGTAGCTGACTTGAATCTTCTCCTTAGGAAAGCCCAGGCCGATTAACTCGTCTTTCATGGCGTAGGAGACCGTAACCACCATATCCGCCATTTTGCCTGCCCGCAACTCGATGTTGCTGACTACGCCTGATCCGTTGCCTAGAGTGCGGCCCTTCTCGGTGCTGTGCACATGGAAGGCAAACGGTAAGCCGGTTTCGCGTTTAACGGTTATGCCGCCCATCGCGGAGAGCCAGTCATGCGCGACGACCACATCGTATTTCATGCCTTCGCGTTTGATAAGCTCGTTTACTAGCTTGGCGGCGGAGAGGTAATTGTAAACCATGAGTTTGCCGAAGAGGTGGATGCCGCGGCCCCATTTGCGGATGTCCTCGGCGATGACGTCGGGCAACGAGTCGGAGACATCGATGTGGAGGGGACGATGGATTTCTATGCCGCGCCAGATTTCCCGGGTCGGCAGGGAGCCGGCGTCGTCGTTCATGGTAAAGACGGTTACGTCGTGGTCGTTTAAGACGAATTTCCGCGTGATTTCTGCTGCGTAGGTGCCTAATCCCCCGACGATTTTCGGTGGGTACTCGTAGACGAAAACGGCAATCTTCATCCTAGTTTGTCACCAGTTTATCATTAGGGAGTAGGAGACACAATACTAAAGCTTTGCCCAGCCTGAACCATGCGTTCATACAGGCGAATTACGCATCGCTTACGATGCATCCGCAAGGAAAACTTTGATTAGCCACATTTGCATAAGCTAGAGGTAGGTGCCCAGAAATGAGTTTGTCACCAGTTAAACAAGAAATTCTCGAATCCATGCTCCTATCTGAAACCCCGCAGAAAGCCATGGATATCGCTAAAGCATCAAAAAAAGAATTCCAGCCAACCATGATGCACCTGCTGGGACTCATCAAAATGGGGTATGCCACTTCACCCCAAAAGGGACTCTACATCATAACCGCACAGGGCAAACATGCCTTGGGACTCCCGGAAACCACTAAAGAGAAAGCAGCCTCCATTCTTGCCTACGCCCCACATGACAAAGCTTTCAACTTCTACTCAGCCGTCGACACACCTCTCCATATTCATGCGCATAACCTCCGCGGCTTCTCAGTTAACCTCGAAAAAGTCAGCGTTGCCTCTCTGCAGTTCCATATGGCACGCGGAGACTTCGAAGCATGGTTCAGGGGATTAGGCGATGAGGAACTCGCAAAAAAAGTGGGGTTGCTTAAGCAGCGCGGCCTCGAGGGTGAGGAACTTAAGGGGATGCTGCGAGGAATCGTGGAGCAACGGTACATTGAGCTGGCTAAGCTGGCGGATGTGCCCCTTACCTGAAAAGTAACCTTAGCAAAAAATGCGTGCCCATCATGGGGCATATCGCTATTTCTTCGCACAAAGTTATTTAGGGTCTCAAAGAAATAGTTGATTGATTGTTGTATTCGGTGACTATTTGAGTGTCCTTTGAAGTTCAAGAATTACCTGACGTTATCCGCATAGTTGTTCTTCTGAATTTAACCAAAGGTGCTAAACTTAAAAGGCAAACGCTCAAACGCCGCATCGACCGCGTCTGCTCTAAACGTGCCTGCATCGACACCTCAGAGCTCGATAAAGCCCTCCGCGAGATGGCAGCTGAAAAACTCATCGTGGAAGAAGACGAATACGTCTACCTGACGCCTCAGGGCCAAAAACTCGGCAAGGAATGGGAGAGCCTGCTGCTGAAGAAGGAACCCATCATGGAGGTCGTGGCCGGCTTGGTAGATGGCTCCATCACTAGCCTCGTGGTTATCCTCTCCGCCTTCATAGCCACCTTCACGGGAACATCAAGTTTTCTGTCTAATCAACCCGCCGTCATCTTCGCCGCTTTCCTCACGTTAAGCGCCGTCTCCATCACCAACTTCTCCAGTTTCCTGCTAGGAGGCATCACTGAGGACCTCAACGACATCATGACCCTGCAGAACCTGATGAACTACAGCCTCAGCGACATCCCCGACAAGAAAGAACGCGACAAATCCCTGATGCTGGTGCAGAAACTCTTTGTGCTGCTGGGAAAAGAAATCCACCGCTCCAACCTCTACGCCGCCATCATCTGCGGAGTCACAACCTTCATAGCCGGCATCATCCCCATAGCAACCTATCTGGCGTTGCCCATGTACTATAACGTCGGCGTCTCGCTGCTGCTGGTCACCGGCATCGTAGGCGTATTTCTGGTCCGCTACCGCAGCAAAAAAACCCGGGTGAACTGGAAAATCACCTTAGCGGAAACCTTCGCCATAGTCCTCATCGCCACCATTGCCTCGCTGATTCTAGGCGGCGCCTAATGCAGCAGCCTAAAATGCTCCTCCATCATACACTTATTCATAACCACAGCTAACCCCGCCTTCTGTGCTAGGGCAGCCGAATGCAAATCGGCAACGCCCATCTGCATCCAAACCACCATGGGGCGCCCAAGCCTCCGCTTAAGCATGATGGCTTGCTCGACGATCGGCGCGACCGCGTTGCTTCGCCGAAAAATATCCACCACCTCGATGCTGCACTGGATTTCCGGGGGCACTTCAAGGAGGCTGCCGTAGCTTTTTTGTCCCAGCGCCGATTCGATGTTGGGGTTAACGGGGATTATTCGGTAGCCATGTTTTTGGAGGTACGCTGCGACGCTGTAGCTGGGTTTGCCTGGCTCGTCAGATAACCCCACGACGGCGATCACCCGATATTTGAGCAGGATTTCGCGGATTTGGCTCTGGCTCATCTACTATGGCGCCTCGCTGAGTTTAAGGTCAAAGTAGTATTCGCGTCCTCCCCTAACCGCGAAAACCCGGGTTGCCTCGCCTACGCCTCGCCGCTGCACCTCAGACACTAAATCCTCGATTCTGCGGGTTTCCACGTTGCCGATCTGCAGGATGATGTCGCCTTGAACCATGCCGGCTGCCTGCGCTGGGCTGCCAGATGCCACCTTAGTCACGTAGACTCCGTGGTCCACGGGTAAGCTGTAGTAGCGAGCCACTTGCGGCGTCAGCGTTAAGCCGACGATGCCCAGCCAGGGTTTAGGTTGGGCGCCTTCGGTGATTAAGTCGTGGGTGCAGCGTTTAGCCGCGTTTATGGGGATGGCAAAGCCGATGCCCTGCGCGTAGGGAATGATGGCGGTGCTTATAGCCACCACTTCACCCGATACATCCAGCAGGGGGCCGCCGCTGTTACCGGGGTTGATGGCTGCGTCGGTCTGCACCAGCCCCTCGATTAAGCCACGTTCGGATTCGATGGTGCGGTTTATGGCGCTGACTACGCCGCTGGTGACGCTGGGTCCGCCTGCGAGGCCGAAGGGGTTGCCGATGGCGTAGACCCGCTGCCCCACCCGCAGCTTCTCAGAGTCAGATAACTGCGCCGAGGGCAAATCCGCCGCCTCCACCTTAACAACGGCTAAGTCATGGATGGCGCAGTTGCCCACCAAGGTGCCCTCTAGGACCTGGTTGTTCCAGAGGGTTACAGTGATTTTTTCTGCGCCGCCGACCACGTGGTTGTTGGTTAAGATTAAGCCTGCTTGGTCGATGATGGTTCCTGAGCCCATGCCGCCCACGGGCACGGCTTGGTAGAAGATGTTGTGGACTAGCTTGACGGTGGATATGTTGACGACGCTTTTGCTGGCTTTCTCTATAATGTCTAATACCGTGGTTTCATCGATTGACAAGCAGTTTTCCCCAAAAAAGATGAAACGGCGGTTTTAATAAAGCTTGCAAACCCGTTTTGCGCAAGAAAAGCTAACGGTTGCTGAAAAGTGTTGGTAGCGGGGAGTAGATTTGAACTACTGATCTCTGGGTTATGAGCCCAGCGGGTTAATCCTGGCTACCCCACCCCGCTACATATACTTAGACAAACCAGGCTTGGGTGAACCCTATAAACATCACCTCGAATATTAATAGTTTCTTTTTCGCCTACTGCAAAAGGATTTTAGTGTCGAGTTTATTTCCCTAAGGGCGGATGGACACTGATGGATAAGCCCTACCTACGTAAACTCACCAACCCCCCCTTAGACAACCCAATCTTCGTTCAGGGGCTACCGGGCTTCGGCAACGTAGGACGAATAGCGGCTCATCTGCTCATCAAATTCTGCGACGCTAAACCCTTCGCGGAACTCTACTCGCCCACCTTCCCCGACTACATCGGCATATCCACCAAAGGCATCGCGCACCTGCCCAGATACGAATTCTATTATGCGCCCATGGAGAAAAACAACCTCATCATCATGACAGGCGAAGTGCAGCCCAGCTTCGACGACGTCGTCGCCCACTATGTGGTCTGCGATTCCGTGTTGGATTTTGTGGAGGAAATCGGCTGCCACTTCGTAGTCACCATGGGCGGAGTCCCCATAACCGAGGATAAAGCGCAGGTGTACATCGCCGCGTCTTCGCCGCGTCTTGCTGCTGAATTCATGGAGAAGGGCGGAGTCATCTACAGTAAGGGCAAAATCGTGGGGGGCACGGGCTTAACTTTGGCTTTGGCGAAGGAACGTAAAATCGACGGGGTCAGTTTGCTGGGTACAACGATGGGTTTTAAGGCGGATAAGGGCGCTGGATTTTTGGTTTTCAAGTTTTTAATGAAGGCTTTAGGAAAAGAAATAAAAGAAGGTTTTGTAGACAACAATCCAATTGAAGAGCAATAAGAGTGGGGATGCATGACTGAAGTTAACCAAGAAGTTCAAGTAAGCGGAATCGAATCTAAATCCACCCGAATTACCCTGACGTTTCTCTCAGTGATTTTGCTGTTCGCCGGCCCCACATATGTGCCGTACCTACTGGGAAAAGTGCTGGGTCTAAACTACTTTGCCTCCATAGGCGTTGGCTTTGCCCTGTTCGTGGTGGGCTTAGGCATGCTGATCTATTTGATCCGCAAGAAAGTCATAACCTAAACCTTATTTTCCAAAATTTTTGCCTCAGATACCCTAGAGTGCATCATCAGTCAGCTTTTTAATCTCTTCATCGGCACCCCATTAGGGCAAGCCCAGTTTAATTAACGTTCTTTAGTTTATTTTGAATTCGTTTTGCCAATACATAAGGCATATTATGTATGGCTGAGAAAATATCGGTTATGCCAGGTAAGCCTCCGCTTCCATCTAAGGGCGACGAAATCAAGCGCACCACCATAATTTTGGAGCGGAGCGAACGCGAATACATCGAATCCCTCATCGCGGAGGGCAAAGAAGCCGGCATCAAACAGCTCATCTCCAAGATGCTGGACATTTACCGAAGCCTCAACATCGACGACTGGAATTTCCCAGGCGAATACTACTGCGGCATCAGCAGAATCGCCATCATCAACGTGGAGCTCATAAACATCTTCTCGCAGTACGTGCCAAAAGAGAAATTTCATGAAATCGGAGCCCGCATGGGCAACGCCCTCAAAGTGTCCATTCAGTCCACACTGGGCATTGACTCTTCCAACAAAGAAAACTGGGAAGCCATCTTCAAACGCCTAAAAGTCCAAGGTTTAGGCGACTTATACCTAAAAGACCGCTTCCTGCTCATCAAAGCACCGGTCATCAGCGACGCGGAAATCTGGCGGGGCATTATAGAGGGGCTGCTGGGCGTGGAGTTGGAGACGCAGAATTCTGTGCCGCCCCTGGTTTTCCACATAAAAAAGAATTAGCTGAGGCCGCTCCTGTTCCATAGTGTTTTTTGAAGGTTAAATATTAGTGGAACGGTTTATTAGGGTGAGCGCTGTTGTGGTGTCGTTTAGTGACGTATGATGAGGGATTGCGTTCATACAAGGCGATTGCCTTCATTGAAAGCTTAACGAAATCTTATTGTAAATTAGGCGCAGCCCCCCAGCAAAACGTTTCTGCAAAACAAAACCAAACCAGACTACTCTCTAAACGTTTAGGTGAAAATTTATGGATAAAATAAAATTTGCAATACCCAAAGGCTCCCTGGAAAAAGCAACAGCCGAATTCTTCAGCAAATCAGGCTTCAGAATAGGCGCCTCAGACCGCACGTACCGACCAAGCATAAACGACCCCCAAATCGAGCTAAAAGTGCTGCGTCCACAGGAAATCCCCGTCTTCGTAAACGAGGGCTTGCAGGACATAGGCATCACCGGCGAAGACTGGGTCCGCGAAAACAGAGCCGACGTCGAGGTGCTGCAGAATCTGGAGTACGGCAAAATCCGCCTCGTCATCGCCGTGCCAAACAGCGTCCCCGAAGGCACCACTCTGGGCGAATTCATGGAGTCAGTGTGGGCGGAGGGCAGAAACTTCCGAGTCAGCACCGAATACCTAAACATCGCCAGCGAGTACCTCAAAAACCTGCCCCAGTACAAGGCACGCTTCGGCGACGCCGACCCCCAGCTGGTGACGCCCTGGTGGCGCAAAGGCGATAACCCCCGCGCAAAAATCTTCCTCTCGTTTGGCGCCACCGAGGCTAAGCCGCCGGAAAACAGCGATTGCATCATGGATGTAACTGAGACAGGAACCACCATCGAAGCCAACAACCTCCGAATCATCGAAACCGTCATGCGCTCCGCCGCCGTCCTCATTGCCAACAAAAAAACGATGGAGGACCCCCAGAAACGCGAAAAAATCTTCGACATCGTCGCGTTGCTCAAGGGTGTAGTGGATGGCTCTAAGCGGATACACATCTTTGTCAACGTCAAAAAGGAGAACCTGCAGACATTGCTAACGGAGTTGCCGGCGCTGCGAAACCCAACTATCTCGCCGCTAGCCGACGAGTCCTGGGTGGGCGTCAACACCGTCATCGAGAAGGACTGCTTCCTTGAGTTGCTGCCGAAGATCCGTAAGCTTGCGCAGGGATTGGTGGTGTATGAGCCGCGTCAGGTTTTGGCGCTGGATGAGATTGCACGGAGAAGCGAAGGTCAATGCAGGAAGGACCAGCAGTAAAAGTTTGGGAATCAAAGAATTTACCCGCTGACTGGTATCGGCGCCAGCAGGTGGACCAGAAAGCCACAGGCGAACTGGAAGCCCGCGTCCAAGCCATCATAGCCCAAGTTAAAGCCGAAGGAGACAATGCGCTCCTTGACTTTGCCTTCCGATTCGACAACGCTAACCTCACAGCCGAAACCCTCCGAGTTACCCCCGAAGAGGTCGAGGAAGCCTACGGCAAAGTCAGCCCCCAGCAGGTCGCCGCCATAGAATTCATGAAGAAACGGGTAAGCGTCTTTCAGAGGCAGCTTTTATCCAGCAGCGACGTGCGAGCCTTCAACGAGGGCATCATGGTTCAGACTGTGCTGCGTCCCATCGAAAGCGTCGGCTGCTACGTGCCCGGCGGGCAAGCCGCTTACCCCAGCACTGTCGTGATGACTGCGCTTGTCGCTAAAATCGCAGGTGTCCGCCGAATCGTGGTTTGCTCGCCCTCCGACGCGGCTGGCAAGGTGAATCCGCTGGTTCTGGTTGCCTGTGGCATCTGCGGTGTAGACGAGGTCTACAAGGTCGGCGGCGCCCAAGCCATCGCCGCACTCGCGTATGGCACAAAAACGATAGCGCCTGTCCGCAAGATTGTGGGTCCAGGCAGCAAATACGTCACCGCCGCCAAAGTGCAGGTTTCCCAGGACGTCGCCATAGATATGCCGGCAGGTCCCAGCGAAGTGCTGGTGCTGGCAGATGAAGCAGCAGATGCGCGGCTAATCGCCTACGACATGATTTCTCAGGCGGAACACGGCACCGACAGCGTCGCGGCGCTTATAACTCCCTCCGCCAAGCTTGCCACGCAGGTCCAGGAGAACCTTGCAGCATTCACCGCGGTGGCGCCCAGAGCAGATAAAATCGCTGAATCCCTCAGCAAATACGGCTTCATAGTGGTCTGCAAAGACCTTGATGAAGCAGTGAAGTTAACTAATCAATTCGCCGCCGAGCACCTTGAAGTCCTAACAAAAGACGCCAGCGTCCTCGCCGGGCGCCTCGTCGCAGGCTTAATCCTCATCGGCCCCTACAGCCCCGTGCCCCTAAGCGACTACGCCAGCGGAACCAACCATGTGTTGCCTACAGGCGGCTTTGCACATGCCTTCTCGGGGCTCTCCGCAGTGGATTTTATGCGGCGAGTCAGCATCGCAGAATGCAGCCGCGAGGGCCTCGAGAAAGTCAAAGCGCAAATTAAAGTTCTAACGGACACAGAGAACCTTCCCAACCACTACAAGGCCGTAGCCGCGAGGTTTGGGCAATGAGCGCATCTTACCAGGCTTGGCTAGAGCAGAAACTCAAGAAGCTGGAGGCCATTGACTGCTACAGCGCCGGCGCTACACCCGAAACCATAGCGAAGCGGCTTGGCGTGGATGAATCGGAAATTGTGAAGCTGAACTTCAACGAGAACCTCTTCGTTGACCGCGCAAGGCAGACCCAGCTGATGAAGGAGCTGGCAGAAGAAATCGATTTGCGCATGTACCCCGAGGATGAGGAATCCAAGCTTCGAGAGGAACTCACCGGCTACATGGGGGTGCCCGCGGATTACTTGGCGATAAGCAACGCAGGCGACGAATTAATCGACCGCGTAGTGCGGCTCTTCATCGAGAAAGGCGACGTCGCCGTCTCGTTTACGCCCACCTTTGCGATTCCGCGGCTCTGCGTGAAGCGCCAAGAAGGCGACTACGTAACTGTACCGCTGAAAAGCGACTTCCAGCTGGACGTTGAGGGCATGCTGGCGGTTTTCTCGGATAAGACGCGTTTACTCTACATCTGCAGCCCCAACAACCCCACCAGCAACCAGATGAAGCCACAAGACATCGAAAAGCTGGCAAAAGCGTTCCCCGGCATAGTCATCCTCGACGAAGCCTACGGAGAATTCGCCGACTACAGCTTCGTGAAGCGCATCCGAGAATTCCCCAACATGATAATCCTACGCACGTTTAGCAAAGCCTTCGGACTTGCGATGCTGCGTCTGGGCTACGCAGTTGCAAACCCCCCGCTTGCCACAATCCTCCGAGAAAAAGCGCCGTTGCCCTATCCTGTGAGCGGCTTCACGATTCGCATGGGCATCAAGATGCTCCAAAACCAAGACATCGAACGGACAGCAGTAGCGGCGCTTGTAGAGGAGCGGGGAAAACTCATAAAGCAACTTAACCAGATTGAGGGCGTACAAGCATTTCCTTCGCAGGCGGACTTTGTGCTCATCAACACCGCCCGACCCGCTGATGAAGTCTACGAGAAGCTTCTGGCGCGGGGCATCATGCTCAAGAAGTGGGGCAAATTACTCAGCTACCCCAACTGCTTCCGCGTTACCGTGGGGTTGCCCGCGATGAATGCGAAGCTGATTGAGGCATTAAAGGATATTCAAGGTGACAAAACATGAGGACAGAAGAGGTTACTCGAAAAACCAAAGAAACCACCGTGAAAGTCAAAGTGAACCTAGACGGCGAAGGCAAAGCCCAAATCAAAACACCCGTGCCGTTCCTAAGCCACATGCTCACCTCGCTGGCCACGCATAGCCTAATCGACATCGAAGCCTCCGTGGAAGGCGACCTCGTTCACCACATGGTCGAAGACCTCGCCCTCGGCTTAGGCGAAGCCCTAAACAAGGCGCTGGGCAGCCGCGAAGGCATCGCACGCTTCGGCAACGCCGCCGCCCCCATGGATTGCTCGTTGGCATTCTGCGCCGTGGACCTAGTGAAGCGCCCCTACTTCGTAATCAACCTCAAACTCAAAGGACGAAAAGTGGAGGAAATGCCCACCGAAGACATCGTGCACTTCTACGAGTCCCTAACCCAGACCCTGCAGGCTAACGTGCACATCTACGTGGAATACGGCAGCAACGACCACCACAAAGCCGAAGCCGCCACCAAAGCCCTCGCGCTTTCGCTGCGCCAAGCCATCGCCCAGGATCCCCGCCGCAGAGGCGTCCCCAGCAGCAAAGGAGCCATGTAGCGTGGCAAACGCAGTCATATTCGACTATGGCGTAGGCAACTTGCTGAGCCTCAAAACCGCGCTGGAGAAAGCAGGCTTAGATGCATCCATCGGCACCACCGCCGCGGACCTTAAAGGCGCAGATGCCATCGCATTGCCCGGCGTAGGCAGCTTCACCGCCGCGCTTGAGCAACTGGGCAAAGTCAAAGAGACCCTGCAGGCTAAAGTCTCAGAGGGCACGCCGCTGTTAGGCATATGCTTGGGGCTGCAGTTGTTCTTTGAATCCAGCGAGGAGGGCCCCGGCGAGGGCTTAGGCTTCTTCGGCGGCAGAAACATGCAGTTGCCATCTACCGTGAAGGTGCCGCATATGGGCTGGAACACCCTGAGCTTCACCAAAGCCAACCCGCTCTTCGACGGCATCGACGAGGGCACCTACGTTTACTTCGTCCACAGCCTCTACCCCGCGCCCAAAGACCAAAGTATAGTGGTTGCCAGAACCGAGTACGGCACAACCTTCACCAGCGCAGTCGCCAAAGGCAACATCTACGGCACCCAGTTCCACCCCGAAAAATCAGGCGACGTCGGCCTGAAAATCCTTAAAAACTTTGCGCGGGCAGTTGTAAGGTGATTTGATGCAGCTTATTCCCGCAATTGACCTTATGGGCAAAGAAATCGTGCGTTTAACCCGAGGCAAAGCCGAAACCGCCAAAGTCTACACCGAACAATTCGGCAAACCCCTGCAGGCAGCGGAGCGGTGGCGCAACGAAGGCGCAGGCAAACTCCACATCATCGACCTCGACGCAGCGTTTGGCATCGCAGATAACCGTGACGTCATCGCGGAAATCGCAAAAAACGTTTCCTTGCCCATTCAGGTGGGCGGAGGCATACGCAGCTACGAGGTCGCGGAGAAGCTTCTCAAGGTAGGCGTCGCACAGGTCATTTTGGGCTCCTTAGCCTTCAGTGACCCCGCCGTAATCGAGCAAATCCAGAAGCGGTTTGGATATGACTCCGTCATCGTTGCCCTTGACAACCGTGACGGCCGCATCATGGTGGAGGGATGGCAAACCGAGACCCCCATGACTGTGGAGATGGCGCTGGAGAAATACGCCGAGCTTGGAGTCGAAACTTTCCTTGTAACCAGCATCGTGCAGGATGGGATGCTAACAGGGCCCGACTTGCAGACGCTCAGCTTCGCAGCCCAGTACCCTAAAGCCAAAATCATCGCGGCAGGCGGAATCGGCACCATCGGCGACCTCGCGGCGCTTAAAGAAATCGGCTGCAGCGGCGCAGTTATTGGAAAAGCCCTATATGAGGGAAGGTTCACTTTGAAGGAAGCTTTAGAGAAGATAGGAGCCTAAAAGATGCCGCTTGCAAAAAGAATCGTGCCCTGCCTCGATGTGGACCACGGAAAAGTCGTTAAATGCATAAATTTCCTTAACCCCAAATGCGCAGGCGACCCCGTGGAGATGGCCAAGCGCTACAGCGACGACGGAGCCGACGAACTTGTCTTCCTCGACATCACTGCATCCAGCGAGAAACGCGACATTATGCGCCGATACGTGGAGGGCGTCGCCAAAACCATCAGCATCCCCTTCACCGTCGGAGGCGGCATCCGAAGCGTAGCAGACGCAAGGGCGGTGCTATGCAGCGGCGCAGACAAAGTCTCCGTTAACACAGCAGCCGTCGAGAACCCCAAACTCATCACTGAACTCGCCAACGTATTCGGCAGGCAATGCGTGGTCTGCGCCATCGATGCCAGACGCAACCGTACCCCAACCGAGGGCAAAATCACCGTGGACACCGCGGAGGGTAAACTCTGGTTTGAAGTGGTTACCTACGGCGGACGCAAACCCACCGGCATCGACGCCCTCGCATGGGTCAGACAAGCAGAGCAGCTGGGGGCAGGCGAGTTTTTGGTGACTTCGATGGACCGCGACGGCACCAAAGACGGCTACGACATCGAGCTCACACGCGCCATCAGTGAACGCGGCAACGTACCCGTCATCGCCAGCGGCGGCGCCGGGGAACCTAAGCATCTGCTTGACGTGTTCACGGAGGGCAAAGCCGACGCGGCGTTGGCAGCCTCGATTTTCCACTACAACCAGTATCCTGTCCCAGTTGTGAAGGATTACCTGCGTAAGATGGGGGTGACTATACGAACATGACCCCCGAAGAATTACTTGCAAAACTTGATTTCAGCAAAGGCAACGGACTCATACCCGTCATCACCCAGGACGCTAAAACCAAGGCGGTGCTGATGCAGGCATATGCCAACAGAGAAGCCGTCGAACTCACCCTTAAAACCAAGAAAGCCACCTACTGGAGCCGCAGCCGCAACGAAATCTGGGTGAAAGGCGAAACCAGCGGAAACACACAGAAAATCGTCTCCGTCGCCACCGACTGCGACTACGACTCGCTGCTATACATAGTTGAGCAAACCGGACCAGCCTGCCACACCGGAGAATACAGCTGCTTCTACAACAAACTCCTCTAACTTTTCTTTTTGTTTTTCAAAAAAACTTAAAGTCATTAAACAAGCATAATATACTGGCAACTCTACAATAACCAAGCATTCTAAATCAAGCGCCTGTAGTTAACGCTTTTAAAGCGTTTTCTCTTTCTATCCTTTGTGAATTGTTATGTCTCTGCATGAAGCTATGCTCTACACCCGCGAAAAAGACCAAAAAACCAAATGCTGCCTCTGCGCCCGCCGCTGCCAAATCAGCCCCGACGCACCCGGCTTCTGCCTCGTACGCCGAAACGAAGGCGGCGCCCTCTTCACCCTCAACTACGGCAAAGCCGTCTCCGCAGGCGTGGATCCCATCGGCAAAAAACCCCTCAGCCACTTCAACCCCGGCGCCTTGGTGATGTCGATTGCGGCGGCTGGCTGCAACTTTCGCTGCCAATTCTGCGATAACTGGATGATAAGCCAGGACCACGATGTCGCCGGAAGAGATTTCCCCCCTGAGGAAGTGGTTAAAGCCGCACAGAATGCAGGCTGCCAGGGTATAAGCTACACCTATACTGAACCCACCATCTTCATGGAGTACGCCTATGACACCGCTAAGCTAGCAAGGCAGGCGGGGCTGTTTAACACTTTTGTCACCAACGGCTACATGACGCCCGAAGCTGTCCAGACCATCGCACCCTACCTTGACGCGGCAACCGTGGATTTTAAGGGAGGCGCCGACCCGGCCTTTTACCGCTCCGTCATGGGGGTGCCTGATGTGAAACCCATCTTTGAGAGCCTAAAAGAACTCAAACTCTGCGGCGTACATCTGGAACTCACCAACCTGGTTGTGCCCGGCGGCGGCGACTCGATGGATCGCATCCGCGAGTTAGCTAAATGGGTAAGGGATTATCTGGGGCCTGATACGCCGCTTCATCTGCTCCGGTTTCACCCCGAATACAAAATGAGCACGGTTCCAGCTACCTCCGTGCAGACTATGGAGCAAGCCTACCTTACCGCCAAAAACCAGGGCCTCAACTACGTCTACATCGGCAACGTGCCGGGCCACCCCGCTGAAAACACGGTTTGCCCCAACTGCGACACCCCGGTGATTCGCCGAGAAGCCTTCGATGTAATCCAGTGGAACCTCACCGAGGACATGCATTGCCCCGTCTGCGGACAAACAATCCCCATCAAAGGCAAACTCCACCAGAATGCCCAACGGTTCCCCTATGCCCTGTTCTGACGCTGATTCATTATAAAGAAATGCTTATCTTAAACGGGTTGTGGAGCTATCCGCAAGCAGAACAAAAAATTTGTCTCCAGGTGCCTTTGAGGGCAGCTAGGCAAACGCTATATAGTTAATCTGTCTAATTCCATTTCTTAAGGGACAATAAATGAAAAAATCGGTATTACTCGGAATTGTTGCGATTGTAGTTATTGTAATAGTTGTTGGAGCGTATGTGGTGGGTTCTGGAATGCTGAATCAGCCTGCGGCAACCCCGACGCCTTCTCCGACCCCTGAACCCGTCGTCCAGGAGACCGTCAGGGACTCAGCGATGACGTATATTGCCGCCAACCATGAAGACATCGCATCGTTAACCACTGATCTCACTTGGAGCGGTGGAAGACAGGAAACGGGGCTTGTCGGCTCAGAAACCTACATCTACACTGCAGGAAACTGGAATGTAACAATCACCAACCCTGTTGTTCTTGACCCAATCTACACAATCAGCGCCGTCTACAATGACACTGCAAACCAAGTTACCATCGATTGGCAAGGCACATATCAAAACGAAACCATCACCGAAACCGACTACGACTACATTGTACCAACCTAAACATCAACTCTCCACATCTTTTTTATTTACGCTTATTAAGCAAGCAGATTAGACCATAATAGCAGTGCCAACTATATGCACCGGTATCAGGCTTTAGCAGTCTCCACCAGCTACTGGAAACCAAACAGCAACTACCTAGCACAGATTCTCAGATCTCTGGAGGGCAAAATCCAAGACGGCGACTTCGTGGTTGTTTCCGAGAAGGCGTTGGCGGTGGCGACAGGCTGCATCCAAGATGAATCACGAATAAAGCCGAACTCAAACGCGCGGTTCATCGCGGGGTTCTGGATGCGGCGGGCATGGGGGTACCCGCTGGGGATACTCTGCGGTTTTGGGCAGCGACTGCTAAAGCGACTGCGAAATTATCCTTCGGCGTCGGGGAGCCGCCACAAGCAGGCTACTCTGGAACATGCGGGGCTGCTTCAGGCGCTGCTGTTTGGGTCAGAGGGCGGCATCGACGGCTCAAACCTTGCCTACTCCTACGTGAGCCTGCCCCTCAAAGACGCCGGGGGGTTTGCAAAGAAAATCCAGCTTCACCTGCAAAGCCAACTCGGCGTCAACGTCTGCGTTGTAGTCGCTGACACCGACAAAACCTACCGCTTCCGCAACTTCTACTTCACCCCCCGCCCAGACCCCCTGATAGGCATACATTCGTTTGGCGGGGTCTTCAGCTACGTTTTGGGGCGTATGCTGCGGCTTAAGCGGAGCTCCACGCCTCTGGCGGTTTGGGGCTGCAAGCTCTCAGCGGGGCAAGCTTTAACGATAACTAACATCGCTGACCGCGCAAGAGGACCCGGCTCAGGCGCCACTGTTTGGGATATGGCTGCGCGTTTCCACGTTGAGGTGGATCAAGTTAGCTGGGAAATGCTTGCTTCTGTGACGCATAAGCCCCTGGTCGTGGTGCGCAGGGTCGTTAAAAGTTAAAAGCGCTGAAAAACTATTTAGGCTAAGATAAGAGAGAACTTTTAGAGGGCAACACATAAAAATGTGCCTTAGAAGCAGTTACCGAAAAAGATGGGATACGTATGGACGCAGAACTTCAGAAGCTAGATGCCTTCTTTAACCCAAAGTCAGTCGCGGTTATCGGCGCAACCAAAAAAGTCGATAAAGCAGGATATGTCATCTTCAAAAACCTCGCCACCAACAAGGACCGCAGCGTCTTTAAAGGCGAACTTTACCCAGTTAACCCCGGCGAAGACTCCATCTTAGGCTACAAATGCCACAAGAGCCTAAGCAAAATCCCCGGAGAAGTCGAACTCATCGTTGTAATTGTACCAGCAAAAATCGTGCCCTCCGTCATGGAGGAGGCAGTGGCTAAAAAAGTTAAAACAGCCATTATCATCAGCTCAGGCTTCAAGGAAGTCGGCAACAAAGACCTGGAAGCCCAAGTTATCGCTGCCGCAGCAAAAGGCGGCATCCGCGTGCTGGGCCCCAACTGCCTAGGCGTATATTACTCCAAAACAGGCATCGACACCCTGTTTCTGCCCGAAACCAAAGTGCTCACCACCGGCGAAGACGTCGTCGCCACCCCCCGTCCGCTCCCCGGCAACATCGCCATGGTCACCCAAAGCGGAGCCTTCGGCGTCGCAGCACTCGACTATCTCACAGGCCGCCAGATGGGCGTAAGCAAATTCGTGAGCTTCGGCAACAAAAGCGACGTAAGCGAATCCGACATTCTCCATTACCTCCTCTATGACAACGAAACCAAAGTTATCCTCGTTTACCTTGAAGACGTCAAGTCAGGGCGGGAGTTCCTAAAAATCGCCAAGAAAGTCACCGTTAAAAAACCCGTTGTCGTCATCAAGTCGGGGCGCAGCGCTGCAGGTGCAAGAGCCGCCGCCTCACATACGGGCGCTATAGCGGGTTCAGATAAAATCTATGATGCAGCTTTTGAGCAGGGAGGAGTGATCCGCGCCCGCGACATGGAGGAGTTCTTTGACATCGGCAAAGCGTTGGCGATGCAGCCGCCTGCCATGGGCAAAAACATCGGTATTCTCACCGACGCCGGCGGACCGGGAGTCATGACGGTGGATGAGCTGGAATCCTTGGGTTTAACGGTTGAGCGTTTCTGTGAGGAAACAGACCGCAAATTCGAGGAACTGAAAGCCAAAGACGTCATCCTTAAAATCGCGGCTACCCACAACCCCGTGGACCTCACCGGCTCAGTTACCGACGACATGTTCGTAACCGCTGCGGACATCATGTTCCAGGACCCGCAGATCTACGGCATCATTCTGTTGGGGCTTCATCATATGCCTGGTCTTCGAGAAAAATACATCGACGGCATCGTTGAAATCAGCAAGAAATACAACAAACCCATCGTTATGTGTGACATCGGCGCAACCGAAATGGCGCTCTACACCCGAAGCCGCTTCGACAGGCTCTGCGTGCCAAGTTTTGAGTCGCCTGAGGACGCTGCCCGAGCCATGGCGGCGCTGGTTTCCTACGGTGAATACCTCAAACGCAACGGATGCGCAGACGAATACATAGCTAAATTCAAGAAGAACTGCAAACCCTAAACAGACACCGTTACCGAAACCACGCTGCCATCCACTAACCCAAATTTCTCCCTCAAACAAACAGCTGCAATGACTTCCAGGACATCTTTTGGGTAAGCAGCCACCTGGGGAATCACCACGGCGCAGGCTTGGTTGCCGATTTGGGCTCGGTAGAGGACGCCGGGGCAGAATCCGCTTTGGGGCACAACCAAAACGCCCTCGGCTTGCTCAATTAACCTGCGTTTCTCTATGCCTGCTTCTGTAAGCCGGAGGTTTAGGGTGCCGTCGTAGGGTACAAAACCCAGCTTCTGCTGTATCTGCTGCTTAACCCAGGGCAACCCCACAAACCGTTTGCCTTCGCCTTTCCCAGAATATACCGTGCCTTCAACGGTTATCTGCGTCAAAACCTGCGCCTTCGCGGCTTAAAGCTGAGATTTCAGCCACGTCGCCACCGACTTGAGGATGAGATCGGAGGATATGTCCACGACGGGCACGATGATTTTCTCTTTGGTTTCAATCGTCTGCATGTAGCGGGGCATAGGTGCAAAACCCACGAAGGTCCAGTAAACCCGCCGCTTCTCAAGCAACTCGCGGGCTACAGTTGTGTTGGAGGCGGATAGCGGAAAATAGAGGAAGACGACGCCGTCTACCCAGTATAACCCAGCTAGTTTGCCGCCTGCGATGACGGAGGTGAACCGAGCGATTTCTTCGGGGCTGCCGAAGCGGGTTTTCTCCATAACAATGATTTCTTTGAAGGGTTCATAGCTGACGGCAACTTCGTTATTGCTCATACTCTGCACCGTTGACACCTAAATGTCGGGGGTTCCCTTTTAATTTTGCCGTACCTGCCCTTGTCTAATCAGAATGGGAACCAAACCGAAGTAGCCCCTGATGCAAACAGCCAATTTGCCGAGGCATCGATATCGCAGGGCTACCCCTATGCGGGGTATCTTTTTTGCTTGATCAGGTTTCCTGTAATCGTTATCAGGATTACGTTGCCATTAACGGTGACTGTTATGTGTTTGGATGCGAGGTTGTAGAATCGGCTGAACCTTTCAGGGATTTCGAAAACCACGGTTTCTCTGTTTTTTTGGATAGGGGCAGTCTCTTTGAAGCAGGCGTTTTGAGCCCATTCGGGCATTTCGTGTCCAGCAACGCCGATGGTGGAGCTGTCTAGGGCAAAAATGTGGGCGCAGTCAAGCCACGCTCCATTTTCATGCAGCAAAAGATCTGCGGTATTGTTCAATTAAATTGATGAGCAATATTGATTCTAAAGAAATAGATGTTATATCGCAAATCGCAATACTAAGAAGTAACATGGAATATTACTGTAACACTTGTAAACAAGCGATAACTCAAGCTGAATACACTTATTCTACATACCATTTTAGAGTACCGCTTTGCCGTGAACACCAAGAAGCAGCCAGAAGAAACGGAAAACAACCAAAAGTCCCCTCAGGGACCAAGAGTCTTGATGAAGTAATCTTCAATTCAAGAGTGATAAACAACCAAAATCCCTCAGTAACCCAAGACCAAATGAAGATAGAGTTAGTGCTCAAAGACGAAAGGGCATTAAGAATTGTGAACAACATACCACCGATTAACAGAGATGAAATTCTCGAGAAATACATAATTCTCGGCGAAATGGTAACTTCCCACGCCGCCATAAGCACAAACAAAGAAACAATAGAAGAGTTCTTTTCACCCCTAAGAAGCGACATAGACCTAATCACCCAACAGTTGAAATTCATAATCCCAACCGTCTCAGCTCCCCCGAAAAAGGGAAAGATGACTGTGGAAACAATCTTTGAAAGCCTAAAAGAACACTTTATTGATGATTCCTTCGAAGATGTCTCAACAAACGCGAAATTCGCGGACATCTCAGCCACCACAGCGGATTCAAAAACACCAATCTTAATTGAACTCAAAGATTACAATGGGACAGTCCCTAACGCTGAAGTTGAAAAGTTCTGGAGAGACCTAGAAAGGCGAAGCACAAAATACGGCATATTCATCTCAATGCGGTCTGGCATCTACAAATGTTCAAGTTGCATAAGCGTAAAAACTGAAATGAACAAAACCGCAGTATTCGTAAACAACAGCGAACTAAACTGGTCTGGGCACATTTTCGCCTACTATGTTATTAAAAAAATCGCAGAAATAGAATCGCTTAAAAGAAGAGAACTAAAAGGAGATGAAATCTCCCAAACAATTTCTAGAGTAAACAAGCATATTACAGACCTCCAAAGAACAGTCGAATCAATTGACCGCATAGCAGATATTGCAGACGGTTTAAGAACAACCTGCAACAAGAAACTTGACGAATTGATCTCATTATCAAATGTGCTCAAGAAGAATCTGAATGAAGGCATAAACGAAATAATAACCGATTTAGAAAAAGTTGAAGCATAAAAATCTCAACGTAGAACCCGGAATGATTACTCGACCTATTGTACTCCAGGTGACCGACGCAGGTTGACGGATGTTTGATATTCATAGCCCTTTCCTGAAAGCATCTCATGATATCTATGTCTTGGTTGGTTAGTGGTTCTATGCATAAGCAATAGGGGGTCTATGTGCAGGCGTCTCTGCCCCTACGTGACTGGGGCAAAGTGACGTTTTCTTCCCCCGCAAGCTCCCGCTCCAGCTTATCGGCACGCTTCGCCACCGCTTCAGCTTCCGCTTTGATCTGCGGGTTCTGCATTTCGTCTTTGCGTTTCTGGTTAGACTCCAAAATCAACCGTAGCATGTCGCTGTCGTAGCTTTTCAGCAGCAGCTCCGTGTTGGGTATGAGGCAGTGGCCGCCGATGTAGCCGGGGAACATGATGGGGCGGTCGAGGCGTTGGCGGTGGGTGTCTTCGAGGAAGTCTAGGGCGTCGTTGAAGTCTGCGCCGTATTTGCGGCTGATGCGATGCATTTCTTGGAAGCAGGTTATCATCCAGGCGCGGTAGGTGGTTTCGAAGACTTTGGCTAGTTCGGTTTCGGTGCAGCCTTTGAGGACCTTGACAGTTAAGCCCAGCTTCTCAAAATGCGCTTTGGCCAGCGCAGATGCTTTTGGGGTGGCGCCGCCGACGTATTTTGGCCAACGCTTCATCTCCCAAACCATATGCTCGGCGGTGATGTGGACGCCCCGGGAGGGCGAATGCACGATGGGGCAGCCTATTTGGGCGGCAACTTTTAGGGTGGTGCCCGGCGGAACCGTGCTGTTGTTAACGACCAACGTGGGTTTGTATTGGGAGGCGTAGCCGGCGACGACGTCTGCGAATCGCTCAGGGTTGGCGCAGGGTAGGCAAATTTGGAGGGTGTCGATTTGGGGGGGCACCGCCGTTTTGGTTTGGTTGAGCTGACGCATTTTTGCTTCGTCTAAATCTAAGCCGTAAACCGAAAAATCCTCGCTTTTTTGTTGGTAGAGCATGAATAGGGCGTGTCCGATTTCGCCTAGGCCCACGATTAGCACTGTTTCTTTGGTCAAGCCATTTGCCTCCATGTGTGGATTGTTTGTTAATGTTAAACTATTTAAATCTGGAGCCAGAAAGTGAGATGCATGCAGAATGCTAAGCGTGGAGTAGGAATCGTCACCGGCAAGAATGTGCAGATAGGCGAGGGCTGTGCTATCTGGAACTATGTGGTTATCGGTGATAACACCCGAATCGGGGAGGGCTGCATCATCGGCAGCTTTGTGGATTTGGGCAAAGATGTGGTTTTGGGTAGAAACTGCAATATTCAAGCTCACGTGACTATCTCTAACGGCTGCGTGCTCGGCGAGGGCGTGTTTATTGCTCCTAATAGTAGCCTGCTAAACGATAAGTATCCTAAAAGCTCATTCATGACGCCTCCCGTGATTAAGGACGGCGCGGCTATCGGCGGCGGAGTTACCATCCTGCCCTCTGTTACTGTTGGCGAGAAAGCTGTTGTGGGCGGGGGTAGCGTGGTCACTAAGGATGTGGCTGCGTGTACGGTGGTGGCGGGTTGCCCGGCCCGTAAGGTTATGTCGCTTGCTGAGTTTGAGGCGAAACGCGAAGAGTTTTTGGCGGATAAGCGCAGGGTGAACTGATGAGGGTTTGGTATGACGCCTGCACGGGCAAGCATACCCGCTACGGCGCCGCCATCGGCAAAGCCCTCCGAGACCGCGGACACGAATTTATCTTTACCACCCGCCTGCACCCCGACACGTTGCCGCTGGCGCGTCTTTTAGGCGAAAAACCCCTTGTCGTCGGGAAATATGACCCCTCCACTAACACCTCGCGGCTCAGGGAAAGCGCCGAGCGCATAATCGAATTCGCCAAGCTTTTCGAAAAAAATCGCCCCGACGCCGCGGTCGCGCATCAATCCGTGGAGCTTTGCCGCGTCGCATTCGGTTTAGGCATACCCATCATTTTAACTGCGGATACACCCCACGCGTTGGCAGTGAACAGACTCACCATCCCCTTTGCCCATACAGTGGTGGTTTCTGAGGGGCTGCCGAAGGGTTTTGCCAAGCAGTACTGTCCCAAAAGGGTGGTGACGTTTCGCGGCGTGGATGAGGCAGCGTGGATTCAGGGTTATCAGTCTGCGAAGCTAAACGTTAAGAAGCCGCTGATTGTGCTTCGCCAAGTTGAAGCCAAAGCCGCCTACGCCGAGGGCAAAGCAGACACCGCCAGCCCCCTCAGCCTGCAGCTCTCCAAGTTAGGCAACGTGCATCTGCTGAACCGCTACAACGGGGGAGGCGACGCTTTCAAAGAGAAAACCGTTTTTGAGGACTCCGCAAGTCTTGTGGCGAACGCGGATTTGGTGGTGAGCTACGGGGGAACCATCAGCCGAGAAGCCGCTCTGCAGGGTGTGCCAAGCATAGTCGTCGGCGACATGGCAAACACGCCCGTTAACGTCTACACCGCTAAGAGGGGCTTTCCGCTTTTCATAGCACGCGAAGAGAAGGTGATGGCGCTTGCAAGGCAGTATTTGGGCAGGCGGTTTGATGTGGCTGACAAGTTGGCGGCGATGGAGAACCCCGTTGACGTCATAGTAGCTGAACTTGAAAGCCTCAGGTCGCCGGCGTAACCTCTACTTTGTCGCCGATGTTCACGCGGTATTTCTCGTGGAAGCTGCCCTGGTTGAGCGCTACCTCCAGAAAGCCGCTGCTGCCAAAGAGGGCAACTGCCTGCAACGGCTCAGCATCCGCGTAGGTACGTGTTACCGGCAACTGTAGGCAGGCATGATGGAACCTAACCGAGACGGAGGCTGCGTTGGCGAGGTCTTTTCGGGTTAAGTTGGTGACTACGTTGCCAAAGCCGTCCACATGCAGCACTTCGGCGCCTAAAACGCCGTTTCTGCATTCCACCTGAGTGAACATGGGGGTTTGGGGGTCAAAGAGTTCTGGTCCGAAGCTCTGGATGGCAACGCCTTGGCTGAGGTGCGCTGCTGCGGGTGCAAAGATGTCTCTGCCATGAAACGTGCAGGATACAGTGGGCAGCATCAGCTTGGGGTTTGAGATTTCGTATATGCGCTGGATTCCCTGTGCCTGCGCCGCCAGCATCAGCACGCCGTTGTCTGGACCCACAAAAAAGGCCCTCTGGGTCTGCACAGCTATTGCGCGCCGCTGTGTGCCGACGCCGGGGTCAACCACCGCCACATGCACGGTGCCGTCTGGAAAGTAGGGTGCGGCTGACGCCAGCATAAACGCTGCCATGCGGACGCTGAATTTGTCGACGCCATGGGAAACATCGATTATCTGAGCCTGCGGGTTGATGCTTAAAATTGCGCCTTTCATTTCTGCAACATAGGGGTCTTTGAGTCCGAAATCGGTGGTTAGAGTAATCATGTTTGCTCAGCCACCATGCACCACGGGCACAAACACGACTTCGTCGTCGGCGCCGACTTTGGTTTGGTACCCCTCGAGGATGCTGATTTCTTTGCCGTTGACAAGGATAAGGGAGTTGGATTTGGCATCGTTGAGTTCCTGGTCGCTGAAGATGCTTTTGAAGGCGGGGAACTGCGTGGTTAGGGCAGCCACGACCTCCGCGATGGTGGTGCCTTGGGGGCAGTTGAGGGTTAACTGTTTTTTGCCTGAGATGTGGCGTAGGGCACCGATGAATTTTATGGTCTGGGGCATATTTGGCCTCACCTTGAGAATACTCGGGGCTTCTTTAAAATCTATACATTCAGCAGCCATTTTTTGGGAAAGAGGAAAAAAGAGTTACTGTGGGGCGTCTTGGTTTTTGATCTGTTTTCTCTGCCTAGACATCAAAACCACGCTGACGATTGCCACCAGCAGCGAAACCACCACGACCCCGACTAGAATCGGCACCAGCATAGACTCTGATACATCGCCGATTAGGGGAGCAGATGAACCGTCCAGCGCCATAACCACCGAGTGCGTGCTGTGCGTGTACTCTGTGGTGATTATCCAGGCGTTGTTTTCTGCGTATGTGTGGTAGGGTACTTCTTGGCCGTCAAGGTAGATTTTGAGGTTCGCCACCACCGGCATAACCGACTGGGGGATACATATTTGTACGTAGCCGACGGTGCCTGATGGACCCGAAACGGTGAAGCCTAATTGATCCGCCTCTGAGTCGAAGTTTAACGCGGAGAGCGTGGAGTTGGAGGAAACCGAGAAGACGTTGTCGTCCTCGTTATTTGAGGGCGTCACGGCAAAGCTTATGGCGGTTGTTAGTGGCGCGTAGGCGTCGTCGCCGAGCCAGGTGCCTTTGATAAGGTAGTTGCCTGATGCAGAGGGCATCCAAACCGCGGAGAAGTTGCCTCCGTCGCCCGTAATGAGGTAAGCCAGGTCATGCCATGTTTGTCCTCCGTTGGCGCTGTACGCGAAAAGTATGCCTGAGCCTGAAAGCCCGATTTGATTGTAGACTAAGGCGCCGTCTATGTTTACTTTAAAGCCCGATGAGGTGGTGGAGCTGGCGCAGTAGAATGATAGGCTTGGGACTGGCAAGTTGCTGTTTGGCGGCGTGGGGTTAGGGGTTGCCTGCGGAGAGGGGGAGGGTGTGACATCGGGGATGTTTCCTGAGTAGAATGCGCCTATTTGGCGGTCCTGGGTCATGGGCACAGATATGCTGGTTCCCAGTCCCTGATAGACGCCGTCAAGGTACCAGCCGCTGAAGTTGCAGCCCGCATTCGGATACGCCGTGACGGTTACGGTGGAGCCGATGGAGTAATTCCATATGCCTGCAGTCGGCGCGGTTTGGCCGCCGCCGTAGGGGTTGTTTGTGATTGTGAGGCAGACTGTTCGGACGCTAAATGTTGCTACCAGAGTGTAGTCCTGGGTCATGGTTATGGGGATAGAGGTGAGTTTTCCCTGGTAGACTCCGTTGAGGTACCAGCCGTTGAAAACGTAGCCGGGGTTGGTGTAAACGTAGGCGTAGACGGTTGAGCCATAGTAGAAGTATCCTGAACCGGGATACACGTAGCCTGCTCCAGGATAGTTAACTTGGACGTTTAGCCAGTTCTGTGAAAGAGGATAATAGTATGACTGCGCGTTTGCTAACGACGCAAACGATAAACCGCAGCTTACGATTAGAACCAAAACTAATGAAACGCCTATCTTGCCCGCGCCTTTGCCCATAGATTTAGCCTCAACTTATCTGCTCTGGGAATGCTTATAAAGTTTAACTCAGCACCTGAATGAGTAATGGCAGGCGAAAAACCGAAACAGCCACAGACCATATAGCTATGAAACGCTAAACCTATACTGTCCCAAAGGGCGGTCGCATGGTTAACAAAAGAAGCCTCACTTTCCTGCTCTTAGTCGTCGCAGCAGCGGGTTTCCTCTACCGCTTCGCCCTAACCACCATGAACACCTATCCGCCCGGCGCCGACATCGGATTACATGAAAGCGTCATTAACTCCATCCTCAGCCCCCAAACCTCCTTCTTCCACAATTATTACCACATGGGCGGCGGTGTCTCAGCCACCAACCCAGGCTACCACATATTCACCGCCTTCATAATAGCCCTGAGTGGCGCCCCAGATTATCTGGCGCAGGCAGCGGTGGCGTCGCTGTTTTCTGCGCTCATGATACTGGCGGCTTTTTTGCTAATTAAGACCGCCTGGGGCGAATCAGCGGGGCTGGTTGCCGCGGTGCTGGTGGCTTTCTCTGCAAGCGACCTCATCATGCTGGATTGGGCAGGGTACCCCAACATCGTGGCGTTGACTTTGATTCCTATTCTTTTCTATTTTTTCCTTCAGCCCACGCGGCTGGCTTTGAAGGGCACTCTTGCCGCTGCATCCATACTTGCCTCAGCACTTTTCCTGACACATCTGTTCAGCGCCATCGTCTTCTCTGCCATAACGGTCCTTACCCTGCTGCTAAGTTTAATCTTCTCCAGAAAGGGGTTAGCGCCTAAAAAAACGCTGCTTTGGCTAGTTCCCATAATCCTAGGAGCGCTATTGGTGGCGCCTTACCTCATAAATACCCTCCCGGTTTACTTCGGCTCACAAGGCGCCATCACCGGTTCCGCTGCGGTAAATCAGCAGGCAGTCGTGGAAACCCGTGTGCCCCCCGTCCTCATCGTGAGCTTAGCCATCATACCCCTCTTCCTGTTCCCCGTCATCTCTAAACTGCGCAGCGGCAGATACTTCACCTTACCCACCCTTCTGTTCCTGTCAGCAGTACTTGTGCCGCTTGCCGCAACCCAAAGCTACCTCGCAGGGGTCTTTTTGGATTACCAGCGGTTCCTCTATTTCTTGGCTTTGCCCGTTATGGCTTGCTTGGCCTTGGTCATTCTTTGGGTAGCCAACAACACCGAAAAAATAGTCAACAAAAAAATCAGGGGCTTATCCACCGGCAAACTCAAGACGGCTGCCACGGTGGTCTTGGTGGCTGTGTGTCTGTTAACGCCTCTTTTTGCGTTGCCTTGGACACCCTGGCGGCAGGAATCTTCGGGGATTTCGCAGGCGAACTTTTTCCAATTTATGACTCCTGCCAAATATGCAGCTATCCAGTGGGCGGCGGCTAACACCTCTGAGGCCTCGATTTTTGTAGCGGACGCAAATTATGGCTGGTGGCTATCGGGCTTTGCCAAGAGACCTACCTTTAGCGCCGTGGATCCGCAGTACCTGATTTTGCAGCGTGAGTTTGAACCCGCGCAGGTGGCGTCGAATCTGCTGCAGGCGGATTACCTCGTCGATAACGGGTTGCTGCAGGTTGAGCAGGCGGGAAGCTTGGCTAACGGCAGCACACACGACATCTACGCGATTCTCAACAGCAGCTATGTTCACCCCAAGGTTTTCTCGCTTAACGACACCCAAATCAGCCTTCTCTACCGAAGCAGCGGGGCACCAAGCGAGGTGAAACTGGGCGACTTCAACCAGTCATGCACCCGAGTCATCGGTGAGGGTAACAGTGCATCCTTTGTTATAACCCGCGGTAACTCGGAGTTCAACGTAACTGAGGAAATCACGATTAACCGCGGCGTCCGCTTCGCCAAGGTCTCCTTTATTTTCCAGAGCCTAAATGACGCGGAGTTTGATTGGCTACGTATCCCCTTTCTGGCACGCGGCGAAGTCAGGCAGTGCGCCAACAGCATCGGTATTGTCGATAATAGCCTGCATCAGATTAACCAGATTGTGTTTCCCAGCGCCAGGCTGGGCAGCGACGTGTGGCTTCAGGAGAACTCGGCTTTCTACGAACTCGTCTACAGCCTCCAAGGCGGATGCACCGCTGAGGTCAGCTTCTATGTGGGCATCTACCCGATTTCGGAGACCCAAGGCGAGGACGCAGCCATCCTTAACGGTTTAATAGAAAGCTATTCCCGAACCTACATCAACAACGTCGCCGATTTGCCCCTGACATGCTTCGATTACCAAGTAGCCCTCAAAAAATACAACATCAGCTACGTTGCCCTAACAGACCTCTCTTTGCTGCCCCGGTTTGCCGATGACCCCACCTACTCGTTGGCGTTCCGAAACAGCGAAGTCGCCATATTCAAGGTTAAAACGACACCGTAATTCCCACGGCATCCCCGCATCCCACCCTCTGAGCAGACAAATTACATTGACCGGCTGGAATCTTCGTTGACTCTTTATATAAGGGAGGGGAGAGGTGGCCAGAGCAACAGTGGCAGCCAGCGGTTTGCATACGCTTCCATATACTGCCTATATAAAAGGGGCCTATAGAAAAAAATCGCAGATGACAGAAGAGTTGGATAAAAAGAAGAAAGGAAAAATGGAGATTAATTTTCTGGTTACTTGCCCATGATTTTTCTTGCGGCTATTTCGATATCTTCCGCTTTGATGGTTTTTCTTCCAGCGTGCATCGCGAAATCCAGTGATTCCTTGGCGATTTTGATGCCGATTTCCTCGAGGGCTTTGGCAAGTTCTTTGGCTGCGGCTTCGCTTACTCGGTCAGCGCCAGCTTTCTTGCAGAGTCTATGCATGGGAGCTACAGCAATTTCTAATTCAGTCATATCAGCTTCACTTCTGGTTCTTTTTCTTTTTAAAGGCATATTTAACCTTTGTTATCGTTTTTTCGTCTAAAAACACCCTCATCCAAAACTGAATAGGCAAAGCTTAAGAAAATCTTAAAACCAACCACCGCAATATACCCGCTGAACACAATGAACCTGATAGACGCACACATCCACCTGTCCGACACAGGATACAGCGGCCACATAGACGAAGTTATAGCTGACGCAAAAAAAGCAGGCGTCAAAGCATTAATGACTAACTCAATGGATCTGCAGACCTGCCAAAGCGACATTCAACTTGCCGCTTTGCACCCCAACATCATCTACCCCGCATTGGGCATTCACCCCTGGAACGTCAACGTCCTCAAGGAAGGTGAACTTGAAGCAACCATAAGCTACATTCAAGCCCAACGTGGCGCCGTGAAAGCCATCGGAGAAATCGGTTTAGACTACAAATACGAATCCATCTGGGAAAAGCAACTGATGGTTTTCGACCGGATGCTGCATCTTGCCGAGTCCCTAAACCTCCCAGTCATCATCCACTCGAGAGGCACCACCGACAAAATCGTGGAGATGCTTCCCAGCTACAACCTAAACCGCGTGCTCCTCCATTGGTTCAGCCACCCCATGGCAGCCCTCAAAAAAGCCATCGACAACGGCTACTACATAACCGAAGGACCACCAGTCACATACTCCAACGGCATCCGCGAAGTCGTCGAAAACACGCCCCTCACCCACCTGCTCACCGAAACCGATGGTCCAGTCGCCTACTGGAAACAGCCCTTCAAGGGACAACTTACCAAGCCCTCCTTCATCCAGAACGTGGTAGCCGCGGTGGCGGAAATCAAAAAGCAGCCCCAAGAAGAAGTTGCCCAGCAAGTCGCCAGGAACTTTGAGGGCTTCTTTGGCATAAAACTTGCCTAAGTAGTCAATTTTTTTTGCATCGGCACCTACGCTGCTGGTCGACTGTTTAAATGCGTGGTTTTAGCCGCAAGCTTAAATTAAGCCTGTTCTCTATTGAGAGTTGCTCCTACGCTTTTAAACGTCGGAGAAAAAAAACACCGTTAACTCGGAGGAAACTGATCTGGGAAAAGTAAAGACTGAGCAGATTAAGCATCTGGGCAAAGAACTAATGACTCGCTTCCCCAACAAATTCACCACCAACTTCGACGACAACAAACGCTTAGTGGACGAATACACCAAAGGCACCACCACGCGAGTCCGAAACAAAGTTGCAGGATACATAACACGTACCCTATCATTAGCTCAAGCCGGCTCTGCAGACGAATCTGACATCGAAGAAGAACTCGCCGAATAAACAGGAACACACCCGCATGATGGATGAGTACCGGAAAGGTTGGGCGCTAAGGTACCTGCGTGAAGCAAAAGCTGAATTGGAAGCTGCACGCAAAATCCCCTACATGGCGCCAGGACTGGTTTTAGAGGCCATCCGCAAAGCACGAAACGCCATCTACTACAGCCTCGGAGAACCCGCCTTCATCGAGGTACTTATCCGAGAGGAAATAAGCAAAAACCCCCAGCCTGACGACTCAGTGCTGCGGTTCCTCATCGAAATCGAAACCATCGTGCAGCAGATCAGCCAGCTTGAGGAAGTCAACGGCGACGCCATGATGAAGCAGGCTGATTCCATCGTGGGCATTGCCGATGACATCGTGCATACCCTCACGCAGGACAGCGTTGGAAACTAGCTCTGCCTGCAAGAATTTTCTGTTTTCTAATCTATTTTATTATTTACCGAATCATTGCCATAAAGCGCCAACATCCCCTTTCAGGGGAAAACGATTCGTCTTTTCTGCACTGAAAATGTGGTTAGGCGATTTTGGTTAGCTCCACCTGCAATTCGCTGTAGTCTGGTTCAACGCTGGGGTTTTTTGACGCCCACATATATCGTATGATGCCCTCTTGGTCAAGGATGAACACTGCACGTTTCGCAGCCACAAACCCCTCCACTGCCTCATCGCCCGGCAACTCTAAACCGTAGAGTTTGACGACTTCAAGTTTGTCGTCGCTAAGTATGGGGAAGAATAGTTTTTCTTTTTGCTGAAATTCCCTGTTTGCGTTGGGGTCGTTGACGCTGACACCGATGACCTGCGCATCTAAATCAGTGAGCCTATCCATAGCATCACGGAAGGAACAAGCCTCCATCGTGCAGGTTGCAGTGAAGGCGCCCACAAAAAAGGTTAAAACAACTTTTTGCCCCATAAACTCATGTAGGCTTCTGGGCTGCATGTTTGAATCCAGTAAAGTGAAGTCAGGAGCCTTCTCTCCAACTATAACATTAACCAAAACAAAGTCACCTACTGAAAAAAGAGCAAAGCAAGTATAAATTGGTACTGCTAACCGAAGGTGAAGGCGGAAGGGCAGATTTTGTTAAGCACACAGACCTGGCATTTGGGCTTCTGTGCGATGCAGACTTGGCGGCCATGGTAAATCAGCAGATCCGTCAGCGGCATCCACTTGTCCTTAGGCACAATCGCCATCAAGTCACGTTCAATTCGGTCCTGATCATTCTGATGCGACAACCCCAATCGCTGAGCCAGCCGCTTCACATGCGTATCCACCGCGATGCCAGCGGTTATGCCATAGGCATTGTAGAGGACGATGTTGGCTGTTTTGCGTGCAACACCCGGCAGCTCCAAAAGATCAGTCATGGATTTAGGCACTTGGCCGCTGTGCTTTTTAACCAATATTTGACAGGTGCCTTTGAGGTTTTTGGCTTTGTTGTGGTAGAAACCAGTGGAACGAATGTCCTGCTCGATTTCTTTGGTTGGGGTGTCAGCGTAGGCTTGGGCGGTGGGGTATTTTTTGAAAAGTGAAGCGGTGACTATGTTTACTCGGGCATCGGTGGTTTGGGCAGAGAGCATGGTGGCTACTAGTATTTCGAGGGGGTTGCTGTAGTTGAGGGCGGTTTTGGCGTTGGGGTACTGTTTTTCGAGGAGTTCGATTATTTGTATGGCGCGTGGTTTGGGGTCTAGGTATATTTCGGGTGTTTTCACGTTGGGGACTCCGGAGGTTTGGCTATGTATGTTTAGCTGTTATTTGGAATAAAAGAGTTTTGAATCCCCTCGGCACCCTGCTCTAAACACTTGTTTAGTAATATGCGGTTATCCTTTAAACATGCAAACAAAAACTTGCAGCTTGTGGAGTAATGTTTATATAATTTCCATTAAACTGAAAAGCTGTCACATAACAGTTGAGTGAACCCCCATGGCAAACCCCACACGAATAACCGTAGCCTTCGATAAACCCACAGCTGACCTGCTGGAAAAAATCAGCACCGAAGCCCAAGCCTCCCAGAGCGAAATCATGCGCCGCGCCATAAAATTCTACAGCGAAAACAAAGCCCTCGAAGACCCAGCCGTCAAGAAAAAAATCCGCCAATACCAAGACATGCTCCTAACCGGCGAACACATCATACTTGACGTTGATCACTGGCTTATGTTTCTGCAGCTTATTGCTTCCTCTCCGCAGAAGGATCAGTTCTGGAAGGAACACCGTGAGGTTGCACGCTCTCATTGGGAACAGCTGAAAACTGTTCACTCCACAGAGGACATGTTGACTCGTCTAGAAGCCTGCAACTTCTATCGCCTAATCAAGAATGCGCCTAACGATTATACGTTGGTGTTGGTTTCGGAGGTTTCTAAGGATTTTATCCGGATTTTCCTTGAGGAGTATTTTGCGGCGATGGGTGCGAAGGTGGAGATTAAGGAGAACCTTACCAAGCTGCGGGTTATCCTTAAGCCCAACGGCTCAAAAGTTTAAACCGTCCAGTTTCTACCCACATTCCCTTCACTTTATTCATTTTTTCCTAATTTTTATGAACAAATCTTAACCACCTTTATATTTAATTGAACAGCAATAAGATATATCAAAGGTGGATTGAAAGATGATTACAGCCATCATACTCGGTTCAAGTTTAATCGCGTTAGCAGTGGGTTCACTAATCACCACTGGGTACCTGGCAAAAATAGTAACCCCCAGCCTCCAGGTTAATCAAAGGCCCCATCACTAAAACCGACTCTGCTGCTCCACCAGCCTCTACCTCCCTCTATATCAGTAGATCAAAATTCTGGCGTTAACTGGTTTTCTCTATAGTTGTTGTCGTGGCAGGGCGCCTTTACACAACAACAACCCAAGGTTGGCCTAAAACAACCCAAATTGCAAACGGGCGTTGAGGCACATTGCAGATTGGTTGTGGAGCAAACCACAAGCAGAACAAAAATTTGTATACTGATAAATAGCGTCAACAAAGAGTCAAACTGAACGTCCAGCCCTCTAAGGGGAAAGCATCCGGAGCAGTTTTTCCCTCAAAACCGCCAAGTCCTCAGCTACCTCGTCTGCTACCTGCTGGCTTTCCGCGAGGTCTTTTAGGCTGTTGAACTGTGAGGGCACAAAAACCGTTTTTATCCCAGCGTTTTTGGCGCCCCCTATATCCTCTATGGGGCTGTCGCCGACGAAAACTGCCTCTTCCGCTTTAACCTGAAGCCGCGCCAGTGTATCCTGGAAGATGCGGGAGCTGGGTTTGCGCCAGCCAACGTCTTGGGAGACGACTATGGCGTGGAAGTAGGGGTGGATGCCGATTTTGCGTAGGCTCCGGTGGATTACGGGTCCATGGGTGAAGTTGCTGATTAGCCCCAGCTTCGCCTGCGTGCCGGTTTGCCTGAGGAGCGTTTTGGCGCCGCTGCGCAGTTCGAGGGTGTCGATGAAGTCTTGGAAGAACACGTTAAGCGCCGCTTTTACCCGATTATCGGCGGGAGTAACGGTGAATCCCAGCGTGCCCAGCGCCTCCGCAACCCAGACGGCGTTGGTGACTTCACGGTATTCCTCATAGCGTATCCGGCGGTACTTCTGATGTGCCAAGTTGTAGGCATCCAAAAAAGCGGCCTTTTCCATTTCGAAGCCCTCAGCGCAGAGTGCACGGTAGAGGTTGTCCTCGGAGTCCTGCATACTGTAGCCTCTGCAGTTCACCAATGTGCCGATGTAGTCGAAGATGACGGCTTTAATGGGCATGGCTGGTTCCCTTTGCGGCGGCTTTTATGATTTGTGGCATAGCTTTGCCCATGGCGGTTTGCTGTAGTTTAGCGGGGTCTCCGATGGCGTTTTCAACTTGGGGGTCATAGGCAACTGAGCCCAGGTAAGTGAGCCCCAGCTTCTCTGTTTGCTTCTCTACTGCATCCGAGGCGTTTATCTTCATGTTCTCTACGACGCCGATAACGGGCATCTTCAACTCAGTGAGCAAAGAAACCTGTTTTTTGACGACTTCAAAAGCAAGCATCGAAGGCGTTGTCACGACCAGAAATTCTATCCGCTTGACCAGCCGCACCAAATCCAGGACTGCGTCGCCGATGCCGGGTGGCATGTCGATTATGAGGTAGTCCAGTTTGCCCCATTGGGTAACTGCTAAAAGCTCGATTAACGCGTTGGATACGTCGGCTCCCCGCAGCGGCGCCGCCCTGTCGCCGACAAAATACACCAGCGACATGTACTCGAGTCCCTCCACAACAGCTGGAACCAAACCCTTGTCCTCGGTTGGCTGCACCGAGTTTGGCACCCCCAATATAATGTGGGTGGACGGCCCCGTGAAGTCCACGTCGAAAAGCCCCACCCTGCAGCCTCCCTTAACAAGAGAGAGCGCCAATGCCGTGGCAACCATGCTTTTGCCGACGCCGCCTTTACCGCTGGAAACCGCAACAATCCGGCTTACCCCTGCTAGTCGCTTCTCAATTACGTTTACCCGGGGATCTATCACTGGGGTTTGGCTCCTTTTAGGTCTTCGAGCCATACGCCGCGTCCAGAGGCGATTTCGAAGTCGGGGCTGCCGCATTTGGGACATTTTATGTAGCTGTGGGCGACTTCGGGGACGAAGTGGATGGCTTCGGCGGTGGCTTTGTCGAGTTTTCTGGTGCTGTACTGCCAGGTGCTGGCGCAGACTCGGCATTTAAGGGCGGATTTGGCTTTGAGGATGCGGAATTTGGCGTCTTTGAGTTTGCCGCCGCGGAGCTGCTTGAGGGCAAAACGCAGGATAGGCGGCTCCACCTGCTGCAGTTCACCGACGCGGATGGTGACCTCTGAAACTGACTCGAGGCCCTCTTGCTCCGCGATTTTCTCTGCTGAGGCAAGGATGCCTTCAGCTAACGCCCATTCATGCATAACCGTAACTGCCCTGTTGCACAATAAAAAAATAACGCATACGAAGCCTATAAGCAGCTTTAAATCTCAACTTCAGCTACAATAAATTGGTTTTTGTATGTCTCAGATTAAGGTTCTTGCTTTTGCAGGTAGCCTCCGCGTGGGCTCCTATAACAAGGCGCTTGTCCGAGCCGCAGTCAAAGTCGCCCCCTCCAGCGTCGCCATAGAAGTTTATGATTTAGCAGGTATCCCGCCCTACAACGCTGACCAAGAAAGCAACCCGCCCCAGAGTGTGGTGGAGTTTAAGCAGAAAATCCAAAGCGCCGATGCCCTCTTAATCGCTACCCCCGAATACAATTACTCGGTTAGCGGCGTGCTGAAAAACGCCCTTGACTGGGCAAGCAGACCCAAAACCGACACTCCGCTGCTGGGTAAACCCGTCGCAGTCATGAGTGCCTCAACTGGCAGGTTCGGCGGGGCAAGAGCGCAGTATCATCTGCGGCAATGCTTTGTTTTCCTTGACATGCATCCTGTTAACCGCCCCGAAGTGATGCTTTCTGACGCTGCCCACAACGTGGACGAGGAGGGAAACATCAATAACCAAAAGACGCTGGAGCTGATAGTGCAACTGCTAGATGCGCTGGCACAGTGGACAATTAAGCTTCAAGCACTGCCCCAGTAATCCGCGGCGGCGCCAAGCTGCATGCTGGTTGACCGTGCAAACCCTTAAAATGGTGCTTGTCCACGTATGGCTTGGTGGTAACAGATGAAAGTTATAGCTGACCTGCATATCCACGGCAGATACAGCCGCGCAACCAGCGAGCAAATGAGCTTAACCGAAATCGCTCGGTACGCAAAAATCAAGGGCTTAAACTTGGTGGGCACAGGCGACTTTACCCATCCCCTGTGGCTAAAAGAGATCAAAGAAACCCTGCGTGTTGACGCCGACACTGGCTTAATGCAGCTGGCCCAGAGCGATTCATCCGTGCGGTTTATGCTTCAAACCGAAGTCTGCACCATCTTTGAGGTTGACGGAGAATCAAAAAAGGTTCATCACGTAATCCTTGCCCCCGGCCTTGAAGCCGCCGAGCAAATCAACGATCGGTTAACACGCTTCGGCGACTTAGCCAGCGACGGCCGACCCATCCTTGACGCCTCCGCGCCGCAGCTGGTGGAGGAAGTTATGGCTGTGTCCGCGGACAACATGGTTTTTCCTGCGCATGCCTGGACGCCCTGGTTTAGCCTCTTTGGCGCGTTTAGCGGCTTTGACGCCGTCGAAGACTGCTACCGGGACATGACATGCCATATCCACGCATTGGAAACGGGGCTTTCGTCTGATCCGCAGATGAACTGGCGACTAAGCAAGCTGGACCGCTACGCGCTGCTCTCTAACAGTGACTGCCACAGCTTCTGGCCTTGGCGCATCGGTAGAGAAGCCAATGTCTTTGACCTCCCCGACTTAACCTACAGAGACGTAACCTCCGCCATCATAGACAATGACCCCATGCGCTTCAAATTCACCATAGAAACCGACCCTGCCTACGGCAAATACCACTGGACGGGCCACCGCAACTGCAAAATCGCACTGTCGCCCAAGGAAGCTATCAAATTCGGCAACATCTGCCCCGTCTGCCGCCGCAAACTCACCAAGGGCGTGGAGCAACGCGTCGAGGAACTTGCTGACCGACCCGCCGACTACAATAGAGCCGATGCACCGGGCTTTAAGCGGTTGTTGCCGTTGCATGAAGTTATCGCAGCGGTGGTTGGAACCGATTCCCCTGCCATCCAAGCAGTCTGGAAACCTTACAACCTGCTTCTGGAGCGTTTCGGCGACGAATACTCGGTGCTGTTGGATGCGCCGCTTGAGGAAATGGCGAAGGTTGTGGAGGCGCCGTTTGCAGAGGCGGTTATGCAGGTGAGGGGGGGCGCCGCGAAGGTGACGCCTGGCTACGATGGGGTTTATGGGCAGCTGGTGCTGGGGTTAGAGGCGGCTAAAGTTAAGCCTAAAACGTTGTCTACGCCTCGGGTGCAGCAGCGTAGCATGTCTGATTTCTGGTAGCGCCTAAACCATCAGGGGATAAGCCAGCGAGTACCCCTCTGTGGATACCGAAAAAGTGGATGGTGCCCCATAGCTGATGAAGGTTTGGCCTGCATAATCCGGTGTCTGCGCTGTTCCGGTCCACACATCGTTTTTGATAAGTGCCTCCCCCGCGAAGCCATAGGCCACAGAGACTGAGTCCTGCATCCAATAGTACGCGCAAACCCCGATTCCCAGTTCCTTGGCGCTGCGCAGCAAACCATCCCAGAAGGAGTAGGCTTCTTCGCGGTGCGCCAGCGTCAGCGACTGGACCGATTGGTTTTCTTCGCCGCTTACCTGATAATTATAGATGTAATCCGCATCCAGCAAGCCAATCTCGTTGAAAACCAGCGGTACACTGCACTCTGCGCTCTGAGTTTGCGGCAGCATCTCCTCTGCTGTTAACTGCTCGTAGAGTTCGGTGTAGTTGGTTGCCCACTGCAGGTTATGGCTTGGTGAATGAAGGTAGGGATGAGTTGTGAAAACCAGATTTGTCGGTGCCTCTCCAGCGGCGGCTTTCAATTGGCCATAAAGCTCGGGCGCCCACGTTAGCGAGTTCCAGCCGGGCACAATCCCAGGCTGCCACTGCATGAACACGAGGTTGCGGTTTCCCAGCGCTCGAATCGTCTGGTAGGTGTCGACGGCGTAGCCAAAGAAGGCTTCTTTGTTGTCGCCGGGTTCATTCCAAACCTCAAAAATCACGTTAGAGTAATCTCCGAGGTCCTGAACCACGCTTGTCCACCATTCACGCCAAAACTGCGCTTCGGTTTTCCCTACCGCGGTAGTGACGCTTCTGATGAACTCGTAGCTGCCGGTGCCCTCTACCCAGCCGCCGGGTTCCCCCTCGAATTGGCCGCTGAACTGGTAGGAGCTCACGACACTGTAAGGACAGAAATCCACGTATATGCCGTATTTGGCGGCTTCGGTAACTAGGGTTTCTATGTAGCTGCGGTAGCTTATGGGTTCGTTGATGTTGGCGTCGGGCTGGTAGTCGCGGGGGTATATGGTGTCTTGCATCCACCAATTTGCACAGACGAAAATCCGAATCATATTCACGTGCCAGTGGTCGCGGTAGCTTTTAAGGGTCGCCTGCATCTTAGGCAGGTTATCTTCTATACTGAACCATTTCTGGTTCCAGTTAAAAATCTCCTGCTCAGGCCCCGACCACATCCCCGAAGCCGACTGAATTTCGCCGGCACGTCCAATCCCACGCAGATACACAACGCTGCCGTAGGCGTCAACGATTTTTGTTCCCTCCGTGTGAAGCGCAACGGCTCTGCCGGATTGGCTTATGTTGAGCGGCAGCATAGCTAAGAGAGTGCTTGCCAAAAGCAGAACAACAAAGCTGCCTACTATTTTGTGCGTTGAATCACCAAAACCGTTCTTTGCCATCTTGGACAGTTGCCGGATAGGAATGCAACATGCGGGTAATACAAGATGTAAAGCGCCTCTTAAAGGATATTGTTAACCCCGCTATATTCATCAATCAAATAAGCGCTTGAACACAACCGTTTTATGCCTAAGCAAAACTCTATTATCGCATCGGATTGTGTTACTCTTGAAAGAGCTACTGACAAGAATAACGGAGCTTGCCACCTCCAAGCTGAATGCAGAATACGCTGAAGCACGAGCCCAGCATCTAACCAAAACAATGCTTACCCTAAAAGAGGAGCGGGTGGAAGCCGCCAGGCAAGGCATCGAAAACGGCGTCGCCATCCGCGTGCTCGTCAACGGCGCATGGGGCTTTGCCTCAGTGGGCTCCTTGGACCAAAAAATTTTAGAGATCGCTGCTTCGGATGCCTGCCGCATGGCAAAGCTGGCAAGCACCCGCCTTAAAGCCCCCATTAAGCTGGCAGCCGCCAAGCCAGTGCAGGATCATGTGGAGGCTAAACCCAAAAAGAACCCCGCTGAGTATTCTGTAGAGGACAAAATCAAGATGGCGCTTGCCGTAAACAAAACCAGTCTGGGCTTTGACGGGCGCATCAAAAGCTGCGGACTCGATTACCTTGACCTTATGGGCAGCAGCTTTTTTGTTAACAGCGAAGGCGCAAGCGTAGAGCAGGATAAACTCTACGTTTGGGCACGCATAACCGCCTCCGCGCAGAGCCAGGGCGTCTTCACCTATAGCCGCGAGGAAATCGGCTCCACCGCAGGCTACGAAGTCTTCGACGAGCAACCCCCCGAGGCGTTGGGCGAGAAAGTGGCTAAACGCGCCATAGAGCAGCTGAATGCTAAACCACCTAAAGGCGGCAGATACCCCGTGGTGCTTGGCCCCAACGTGGTAGGGGTGTTTGTGCATGAAGCCTTCGGGCACCTAGCCGAGGCGGATCTGGCGCTCTCCGGGGGTTTGCTGGCGAGTAATATGGGCAAAAAAATCGGTTCTGACCAAGTTACGTTCTACGACGACGGCACGGTCCCCGGCAGCTTCGGCGCTTTCCGATACGACGACGAAGGTGTCCCGACCCAGAAAACCCTGCTTATCCAAGATGGCGTGGTAGCGGGGCTGATGCATAACCGCGAAACAGCCTACAAATTCGGCGCTCAACCCACGGGCAACGCTCGGGCAGAGGACTTCCGGGTTGAACCGATTATACGTATGCGCTGCACCTACATGGCGCCTAGAGACCGGAGCCTTGAGGAGCTTTTGGAGGGCGTCAAGGAGGGCTACTTCCTGAAGAGTTTCCGGGGCGGCCAAGCTAGCTTAGACGGCACCTTCCAGGTGGGCATACAGGAGGGCTACGAAATTCTAAACGGCGAAGTCCAAGCGCCCGTGCGGAACGCGTCCATCAGTGGCAACACGTTGGAGACGCTGCATAAGGTGGATGCGGTGGGGAAAGATTTCGTTTTGGATCCGGGCAGATGCGGGAAGGGTCAGACAGCGTTTATCTGTGACGGTGGACCGCATATCAGAGTCAGCGAGGTGGTTGTCGGTGGCAGCGCTTGAGAAACAGGTAATGATTGATTTGGCTCAGCAGGCGGTTGCGGCGGCGCAGCGGCTGGGCGCAGCGGAGGCAGAAGCCTACGTGTATGATGGGCAAGCCACCAACATCGGCATCGAGCTGGGGCAAATAAGCAAAACCAACCGCATCATCGACCGCGGAGTAGGCATACGCGTCATACACAGCAAAGCCACAGGGTTCGCCTACACCAATATCCTGGGCGATGCAGCAGCCATCGAAAACGTGGCGGAGCGGGCGTTAAATGCGGCGCGTGCCAGCCGACCCGACGCTGACTGGCATGGGCTCCCCCAAAAAAGGCCCTACTCCACTGTAGAGGGCACCTTTGACCCAAGAATCCTTGAGCTTAGCCCCCAGGACCTCGTTCAAGTCACCGCAGCTATGCTTGACGCTGCAGGCGCAGTGGATAAGCGTGTGTTCCCCGTTGAGGGCGGCGTGGGCAGCGGCTACGTCTCAAGCGCCATAGCGAATTCAAGTGGCATCTCAGTCTTTGACCGCGGCACCATCGTTGAATGCAGTGTGGCGGCGCTGGCAAAAGACGGTTCCTCAGTTACCCCCGTATGCTTCGAATTTGATGCTAGCCGAATCTACAGCTTAAACCCTGAGTGGGTAGGCAAGGAAGCGGCGAAGCTGGCGGTTTCCGCACTTAAACCAAAGCCTGTTGATACCCAAAGTGCCCGCGTGATTCTTACCCAGTTTGCGCTGCAGGACCTCTTGGCCTACACGCTGATGGGCGCGGTTAAAGCCGACAGTGTCCAACGCAGTCAATCGCCGTTTAAGGGCAAAATAGGCGAACAGGTTGCATCCGAAAACCTCACTGTCACCGACGACGGCTTATATCCCATGGGGCTGCGGACCTCGGTTTTCGACGGCGAAGGCGTCCCCCACCAGAAAACCCCAATCATCGAGAAGGGCATACTGCGCAGCTTCCTCTACGACAACTACACCGCCAGAAAAGACGGCAAAGAAAGCACAGGCAACGCGTCGCGGGCAGGCTACCTGTCCACGCCGGGTATAGAAACCTCAAACTTCCACATCCCACCCCAAAGCCACAGCGCCGAGCAGATGCTCTCGGAAGTCGGCGACGGCTTCATCGTCTACTACCTGCAGGGCGCACATAGCAGTAACCCGGTTAGCGGCGAATTCTCCGTGGTTGCTTCCCCCGTTTTCAAAGTCAAGGGCGGCGAAGTTACTCATCCCTGCCGCGGAGTCATGTTGGCGGGTAACGTGTTTGATTTGCTCAAGAACATATCGGTGGTCGGCGGCAACCAGCGGCAGATGGGCGCGTTGATTGCTCCCTGGGTGGTTGTGGAGAATATGAGGGTTATTGGGAAGTAGTTTTCGCCCAGAAGCTCTTGGAGTACTCGCCGAGCACGCCCTCGTAGATGTGTTTGGTCTGCTGCGCGATTTTTTCCCAATCATATGTTTCCTGCACTTTGCGGTAAGCGTTTTCTCGCAGCTGCTTTGCATAGGCTTCGTCTACCAGCACCTTAGTGATGCCCCATGCCAGCGAATCAGGGTTGTTGGGGTAAACCTTCACGCCGGTCACGTCATGCTCGATGATTTCGGATAATCCGCCGGTGTCAGAAGCCACCACGGGGCTCTGCGCCGCCATAGCTTCAAGCGCCACGATGCCGAATGGCTCAAAAAGCGAAGGCACCACAGATACATCCGCTACCCTCTGCAGCTTAAGCAACGTGGCCTCATCGAGGAAGCCCTGGAAAAGCACTTTATGCTCAAGACCCATGCTGCGTACGATGTTGAGGAGCTGCTCCTTCATGTAGCCGCTGCCCACAATGATGAATTTAGCGTTGGCTTTGCTGAGGATTTTTGGCACCGCGTTGATTAGGATGTGGATGCCTTTCTCGTAGACCAGCCGCCCCACGTAGAGCACGATTTTCTCTTCCGGCAAAGCGAATCTGCCGCGGAACTCTGCTTTGTCTAAGTCTCCGTCGTAGTTTTGGATGTTCACTCCGTTAGGAACCATAACTAGCTTGTCGTTGGGTAACCCGAAGACGTAGCGGACATGCGAAATCATGTAGTCGCTGCAGCATATGACCTTCCAGGCTTCGTAGGTGAGCCACGCTTCGGTTTCATGAATCATCCGCTCCGCGGTGGTATGCAAACCGTCGCGCCGCCCCATCTCAGTGGAATGCATCGTAACCAGCAGGGGCTTGCGGAAAACATGCTTAAGCCCTATGCCTGCATCCGCCACCAGCCAATCATGCGCGTGGATTAAATCGATTTTTGCGGAGATTTTCTTCATCAATGCGGCGGTTTCGCGTTGCATGTTCATGTTCATAAGGTAAACCCAGGTGGCGAAGTCCGGTGAAGGGTTCTTGTAGGAGTCGATGCGATAGACTTCTACGCCGTTGACGACTTCGTGGGCGGGGGCTCCGGGGAAGTCACAGGTGACCACGTAGACCTTCATGTCCTGCTTGGCCAAGTGTTTGCTTAGGAAGTAGATGTGGGGTGAGATGCCTCCGATGACTCGGGGCGGATACTCCCAACTTAGCATCAGAACCGACAGCTTATGTTGCATGCTTCTTTGCCTCCGCAACGTTGCCGTACAGCTTTAAAACATCCTCTATCCATTTGTCAGAGGTAACTTCGATAACAGCGATTTTCTCTGCAGGCACCTTGTAGATGCGCATAACCTCTTCCTTCATCCACTCAGACTTAACCATAGCCATTTTGGCCTCGTAGAAACCCAGCCACTCTATGCTTTTGATTGCTAAGTTGTAGGATGAATTCGCCGTTGGGGAACGATGATCCTCAAGGCTCTCCACTGAGTAAATGAAGGGTATGCCTAAACCGTTCTTGAGGGTAACGGCTGCTGGGATAAAATGCCAATCGAACACGTCGATGACATCGATTTTTCCGTTGGCGCCATAGTATACGTTGGCGGCGGCGCGTTCAACTTCCTGATTGAGGGTAAGCACCCAGGTTAAAACGCCGATGTGTGTCTTCACTGGGTTGGAGACGCGGATGGCTTGCACTCCGCTGGGCTCGATGGTTTCGCCGGTGTCGTGGTCATCGTATGTGACGACGGAAACCTCCACTTCTTCGGCTGCAAGCTGGGTGGTTAATGATTTAACGTATCCAGAGAGTTGTCCAACCACTCTAGGCGGATACTCCCATGATAAAACGATGGCGCGCATGTTTCCACTACGTGAATAATGAGCAGACCTTGATTATTCCTCGTCCATTGAGATAGTACCGTTTCTTGCCTTCGTTATCAACGAAGCTCTCAGCGAAACCTTCTGATTTATAGCGGTCTAGGATACTTTCGATTTCGTTGGGGTCCTTCTGCAGTAACCGGGCAACCTCGTCGCTGCGCCGAGCCAAATCCGCTGCAGTTGCACATAGGTTGTGGAGTGTCTGCAGAACTTTATCTGGAAACGGAAGCTCTTCTCTCATTTCTTATGCACCGTGCCAACAGATAGTACGGCAATTTGGTTTATAAACGCATATGAGGCAGAGGGCGACTATGAGAGGCGAGTGGCATCCTGAACCTCTCTAGTCTGGGTGGCGAAGCGTTTCTTCGCGGCGGCGACCAGAACTCCTCGGAGTTTCTCGCCCGTATGGTTTGTTGCCTTCGCCGCTTTGATGCTGTCGGCGAATTTATCGTCTCTTAGCGAGAAACGCGCCCAATTCTCGAAGTCCTCGTTACCCACATGGAACTCGATTGCTTTGCTGGGCACCGATTCTAAACCGCTGATGAAGCCTTTAAGGCTCCACGTCATCGTGCCCGTGTAGTATTCTTTGCCTATGCCCGTGTAGAACATGAAGGGTTCATTAGCCGTTAAAATCGTCAATCGCAGCCGAGCCTCAAAATCGTTAATTAGCGTCTGCGCCGCAACAAAGGCATCCATCGGGGACTCGTAGGGGCTAAAGTAGCTGTGGACTTCGCCGGGGCCTCCGCCAGCCGTGAACATGTAGTAGAGGTGATCGCTGGTCTGGAAATCCCTCCACAACCGCATAAACACCTCGTCCCCCGCTTCCTTGACAAGCGGCTCAAGGCGCCGCAGAGTCGTAAAATACGCCCACTGCATAACGTTGCCCAGCCAGCCGGATTGGTCACGCTGCACATCCGCCCAGGACACCGTGCCTCCGGATTCAGGTACATCCAGCTCCCCCTCAGAAGAGTGTTTCTCAACCACGTCACTGGGCGTTGACATCTGCAAATGATCATACTTTAGCAACTCATCTGGGAGATGCTGTAGGAAACTGTGGATGCCGGTTTCGGGCCAGTGGTGCTCGCCGAAGGTTTCGTAGTCGGGGAATATGTTGATGACTTCGCCGCGGGTTGTCGCCAGCCAACCTGCATATTTAGGTGCAGTCAGCGGCCACTCCGGCCACCATCTGGCGGAGAAGCGGAAGCCGATGTCGTCGGTTAACTTGTAGTTGCGCAAAAATACACGGATTTTTTTAGCGCCTTTGGGCGTGTAGATGAAGTTGGGGGATTTCTCGCCCAGTATCTTCTCGACGCCCTCGGTGTAGATGCCGCGGTAACCCATGTCCTCGACGGTTTTGGCTATGGTGTTGTTGTAGAGGAGTTCGGTGTTCTCGAATATCTGGGGGGTGTAACCCAGCAGGTCCTTGACGGTTTGCTTGTGCATTTGAGCCTGCGCGATGAACTCTTCCTTTTCAGGGTAGAGGCTGGCGATGGAGTGATAGTAGGTCTGGTTTAGGAACTCCACCTCCCCCGTTTCGGCGAGCTGATGGAAACTCTCCAGTAAATCCTTATCGAACATCTCGCATTGCTCAAGGAAAGTGCCTGAGACGCTAAAGGAGAACTTGGCTTTTTTGCGGCTGTGCTTGTGCTTGTCAACGACGTCGAGGATGATTTGGTTGCTGGGGAAGTAGCATTTGCGGGCAGCGCGCTTGAAGATGTCTTTGTCGACTTCGTTGTCGAAGTAGTAGTTGAAGAGTTCCTCTTTGGTTTGGCGCCGAAACACCTTGCCTTCCCAGAAGAGTTTACGCCGCAATCGATGGGGCTGATGAACCTCGAATACAAACACAACATCCGTCATAACAGTTGCCTCTAAACCAAACAAATACTGTGCCGCGGTTATTTCTAATTTATGTTCCCAGACGGCTTCTGCATGGGGCTGCATCCGACTTTTTGCTAGCATAATTGAAAAAGCTTTAATTTCATATGAAGCTATGTATCCCCTAGCGGTTGACTAAGGGTGCCGGCAGGTAAAGAAGAAATCTACTCCATCATGTTTAGTTCACTTAAGCATCCGGCACGCCGGAAAATCCTGCGCGTCCTAGCCGACAAACCCATGACTTTCTCGGAGATGCTTGAAATCCTCGGTATCTCCAGCTCTAACTTAACCTATCATCTAGAAAACCTCGGGGAACTGGTCTCTAAAGACGAAAACGGTGTTTATCGTCTCTCAACTTTTGGGCAAGCCTCCGTTTCCACCATGAAGGTTGTCGAGGAAGCACCTGAGGTTCAGCCCAAAAAAGGCAATAGGGCAAAGCGCAGGTGGCAAATGATAACTGCGGCGGTGCTTATCGGTTTAATCGTCTGCGCCAGCTTGGCAGCAGTAGAATTCGTTTCGTTAAACCAGGTTAACGGGGAGCTAATTAAGTTGCAGTCCGATTACACTCAGCTTCTCGCCTGGACCAGCACCACCGACGACGCCATATCTTTCCTCCACGATGTGGTTCAGCTGGATACCTCCAAGTATCAGGCGACGCTGCTGAGTCGAACCATTGAAAGCCGCAAGGATCTAGGCGGTATACCCGAGGAAGTGATGCGGTACTCGCTGGTGGGCACAGACGATTCCGGAGCCGTGAGCAAATTAAGTGTGTATTTTAGGTTCCGCAACTGCGAATTTTCCAGGTACCAGCTAACCGTTGAAGAAGGCTCACCCATCTACGCTGAACCGCAATCTCCCTTCGTGTTGGATGCAGCCAAAAACGTGGTGGATAGATTACAGGCCTATGAAAGCGGCTCCTATCTAGCTAACATGAGCCAGCTCATGTCGCTTGCAAGCACCTCAAACACCTCCGACGGCATCGAGATCAAAGTGGGAAACATCAAAGTTAACGCAACCGTCACCGGCGACAACGCAGAAGTCCTGATGGAATACACCGAAAACGGCGTTGACTTTTCACCTAAAAGCGTAGAGGTAATCTTCAAGAACAATATCCTGACCGAGTTAACTGATGGTTGGCGCCTATTTGGCGTCGGAAGCACCGGCGTTACCGTTTCAAGTGACCGTGCGGTGACGTTGGCAAAAAACGCGTTGGGCGGTTTCCAGTGGGCATCTGGCGGCGTGGTGGTTTCAAGCTTTGAGTATAACCCTGACCCGGCATCGGTGGTTTTCCACCCCAACACCAAAGATGGGTTAACACTGTACCCGCAGTGGATAGTGACGTTTTACTTGAATAAGGTGTATGCCGGCGGCGTTTACATGATTTCAGTCGCTATTTGGGCAGATACAGGCGAAGTAGCGGGGACCCCGCAGCCGCTTAACAGCCCGCAGACATTTAACCTGTAATCTCACTGCTCTTCCAGCAATTTGCATCCTGAGCCAAACGCCGCCTCGCAACCGCAACCGTTTAATAATTACGCTCATCCACTTTTAGCAGACAAACAAGAAGGAACACTGATTGTCACTAAACCAGAACATAGAGAAACTCTCCAACGCCTGCGGAGTCACAGGCAGAGAAACCCAAGTCCGCGACTTACTGGCAGAAATGCTCAAGCCCCTCGTGGACACAGTCCAAGTTGACCGCATGGAAAACCTCATCGCCACCAAAAAAGGCAAAGCCGACGCACCCAAAATCATGTTGGCTGCCCACATGGATGAAGTGGGGTTGATTGTTAAAACCATAACTAAAGACGGGTTTATCCAGTTTAGCAAAATCGGCGGCATAGACGACCGAATCTTGCCTGCCCAGAAGGTTCTTGTTAACACCCAAAAAACCGCTTACCCCGGCGTAATCGGCTCCAAGCCGCCGCATGTCCAGAAAGAGGAGGAACGCAAAAAAATCGTGACCTACGACGACCTCTTTATCGATGTGGGCGCAGAAAGCAAGCAAGCCGCCGTCGATATGGGTATAGCGGTCGGTGACCCCGTGTCTTTTGATGTCCAGTATACTCCGTTAGGCAAGGATATGGTTATGGGTAAAGCCTTCGATAACCGTGCAGGGTGCGCCGTGATGGTTGAAACGATGCGGCTGCTGAAAGATGTCGACTGCACCGTCTGCGCGGTCGGAACCGTTCAGGAGGAAGTTGGGTTACGTGGCGCTGCTACGGCGGCGTTCGGGGTTGACCCTGACCTTGCACTTGCCCTTGACGTCACCGTTGCAGGTGATGTGCCGGGTGTGCGGGAATTCGACACCACCATCAAAGTCGGCAAGGGCCCAGCGGTGACGTTGAGTGATTCTGGCTTAATCACTCATCCCAAGATTCTGCGGTGGCTCCTTGACTCGGCGGAGCAGCAGAAAATTCCCTTCCAGCTTGAATCCGGCTTGATGGGCAGCACCGACGCCGCACGCATCTCGCTTACCCGGGCAGGCATTCCAAGCGGCATCATAGCTGTTCCCACCCGCTACATCCATAGCCCAGCAGCCATCATGAGCCTGCGCGACCTGCAGGACAGCGCTAAACTCGCCGCGGCAGCCATCGCGAGAATAAGCCAGTACTTCTAGGAGATACTGCTTTATTCCCCCTCTTCTTCCTTGTTACTTGCGGGTGAAGTTAAATGAGTAAGCTTGAAAAGTTCGCTGGAAAATTCGAGTTTTTAGAGCACACCGCTGATGTGTATGTCCGCGCGTTCGGCACCTCAATGCAGCATGCATTCGAGAACTCGGCGCTTGCCATGTTTGAAACCATGACTAGAAGCGACAAAATCGCGCAGACAACCGAGGAAACCTTGGAGGTGGAAGCCGAAGACCAGTATGCGTTGCTCTACAATTGGCTTGAGGCTTTGCTGGTGAAGTTTGAAACCGAGGGCATGCTGTACTCGCGGTTTGAGATTTTTGATTGGCAGGAATCCCGGGAGAGCTTTAAAATAAAAGCGAAGATATGGGGAGAAAAATTTAACCCCAAACGGCACCCGCAGAAAGTCGCAGTTAAAGCGGTGACGTATCACCGGATGGTTGTTATCTGCGAGCCTGAGCGGGTTGTTTTGGAGTTCATCCTTGACATCTAAGCAAAGCCTAAGGCTTTGAGGTCATCGAGCATCTTGGCAACCATCGGGTCGGGTGGTGCATCCAGTGATTTGGTTCCGCTGACGACGAATGGAATGCCCTTCTTCTTGTAGTATGCGATAAGTGGCTCGGTTTGGTCTTTGTAGACTTGGAGGCGGTTTTTGATGACTTCTTCGTTGTCATCGGCGCGTTGGTAGAGTTCGCCGCCGCATTTATCGCAGACTCCTTCGACTTTGGGTTTGAGGAAGCGGATGTTGTAGACTTCTCCGCATTTGCGGCAGATGCGTCTTGAACTGAGGCGTTGGATGATGATTTCGTCGGGGACATCCAGCAGCAGGATAACGTCGAGTTTGGTGATGCCTTCGAGGATTTTTGCTTGGGGAATGGTGCGTGGGTACCCGTCGAGTATGAAGCCTTTGCCGGCTGGGACGCGGCTGAGTCGTTCCTTGAGGACTTCGATGACGACTTCATCGGGGACAAGCGCGCCTTTTTCAACGAAGCTTTTGACTTTTCTGCCTAGCTCGCTGTTCTGCTTTACGGATTCACGGAATATGTCTCCCATAGCGATAACGTCTACGCCAAGCTTAGCCTGCAACCGCGACGAATAGGTGCCTTTGCCTGCTCCTGGCGCTCCAAAGATAATGCCTTTCAACTTAAATTTCACCTAATCAGTGACTGCAATACACAGAAAATAAATAATTAAGGTTTATCATGCTGCGGCTCTGCTGGGTTAGTGCGGTGCGCTTTTTTGGCTTGCGCACGCTTTTTTCACTGGGGAATCGTTGAGGTATAAATTGCTGATTTAAGCGTATCTAGTAATCTTGTTGCTCCGTTGTAAGAATTCAGCATCAGCCCGCCCAATAACCCGTCGCCCCTCGTTAAGGCAAGTGTGGCATACAGAACGCTGCTTGTATGTGTGTGATCGATTTTTAGGGCTTGCAGGTAATACTTTTTTGCCTCTTCTCTTTTATCGAGCCTCGATAGGTAGTAGCCGATTTGGTAATTGATGTCTGCTTTAGCTTTAGATGACATTTTATCTGAGAATCTATCGAGGAAGTATCGGCGTATCCTGATTTTGTCTTTTGCCCATTCCTTTTCTTTTTGGAAGGTTATGTTGTTTCGGTGAAGGCGATACTTCGCGAGGTGCTCGGGCATAAACCGGAATGTATGGTGAACTGCTAAATCCACCAAAAGACGGTGGTCATTGACGTACCCTAGATTATCGGCAAATTGGAGTTCCTTAAGGTATTCTGCCTTCAAAATGACGGTTTGTAGAAGAATAAACTGTTCTCTTAGCATAGGCTGAAAAAGGTCCCCGTTTTTCTTATGGGGGGCGTTTAGGAATTTTGTGAAAACCTGCCCTGTTTTTTGGCCTTCATCATTTATTATTATTCCATCTGACCAGAGGATTTTCCTATCATCTTGCCTTAAAACCTCCAGTTGTTTTTCGATTTTGTTTTCCATCCAGAGGTCATCCGAGTCTAAAAAGCAAACGTATTTGCCGTGGACTCGACCTAAACCATCATTTAGGGTCTTGGTTATGCCCATGTTTCTTCTATGAAAAACGGCGTTGACACGTGGATCCTTCTGCTTGTAGCTTTCTATGATTTCTTGGGAAGAATCTTTGGAGCAGTCATCGGTGATGATGAGTTCAAGGTCCCTGGCGGTCTGGTTTAGAACGCTTTCTATAGCCTGAGAAATGTATTTTTCGTGGTTATATGAACACATAACAACGCTAACTAAGACCGTTTCACTCACCATTTACTCTTGAACAATCCAACAAGGCCCATTGTCCTATAGTTTGTCCGCATGATATGCTTTTCGGTTACCGTCAAAGCGATATTTCAGATGCTGATCAGGCTAGGAAATCGGAATTAGTTATTAGAATTCTTTATTCCCATTTTCGGACTATATTTATGGATCAACCTCTACTTTGTTTCCAGTTCGGGGCAATCATTTTGCATACAAAGAAAATCGGAAAGAACCTCTACCAAGTTGATTTGGAAACAGGCGGAATAAAGCAGCTTATCTGCAGCTACATCCTCTGCGGCTCAAAACCCCTGCTGGTTGAGTCTGGACCCACAAACTCGGTGCCTCACCTAATCGCCGCGTTGCATGAACTAGGCATTAAACCCGCAGACATCCAATACGTGGCGGTTACACATGTTCATTTAGACCACGGCGGCGGAGCAGGCACGCTATTGAGGTATCTGCCCAACGCAAAGGTGCTGGTGCATCCGAAGGGGGCGCCCCACCTCATTAACCCGGATCGTCTCTGGGCATCCGCGCAGTCGGTGCTAAGCTACGTCGCCGGCCTCTTCGGTAAGCCCGAGCCAGTTCCACAAGATCGAATAACCCCCCTTACAGAGGGCACCTTCGACTTGGGCAGCGGCGGCAAATTGTCAGTCATTGAAACTCCCGGTCACGCCTCCCATAATTTGAGTTTTCTGGAATCCTTCAACATGGGCATTTTCCCTGGAGATGCAGCAGGCACGTATCATCCAGACTTTGATGTTGTGGTTCCCACTGCGCCGCCTCCCTTCTATCTTGAGGCTGCGTTGGCGTCGTTGGATAAGTTGATTAGCTTAAACCCGACGGCGCTTTACTTTAGCCATTTTGGAAAAGCTGATCAGGCGGTTAAGCGTCTTCAAGATTATAAGGCGCAGCTTAAACTGTGGGCTAAAGTAGCTTTGGATGGGGTTAAGGCTAACCTTGATGAAAAGCAGATATGCGAAAATATTCTTGCACAGGATCCGGTTATGAGTAGGCTTGCTGGCTACTTTAGTGAGCACTCAGTATATTCTGTTACTGTGATGGAAAATGACCTGCGGGGCTTTGTCGAGTATGCAAAAAGGACGGATGCGGAGCGCAAGCAACCATAGGTGCGTTAACCAGCCCATATGTAACCCTTCTTTTCCCCTTTAGGAACATAGTTTATTACCAAGTTAGCTGTAGCTAAAATATCAGGATAGTGTCAATGTGTATTTTTTCAGGGATTGTGATTTTCAACCAGTCGATAAACTGATAATTACTTTAGCCCCAACAGGGATGATTCCGACTAAAGACCTAACTCCTCACGTGCCCATAACCGCCGAGGAGATTGCAGCAGACACCTACGAAGCCTACAAACTAGGCGCTTCGGTTGTGCATGTTCATGCCCGGGATGAGGAAACCGGCAAGCCCACATGTAACGTCGCTGTTTTCGAAAAAATCTTTAAAGAAATCAAGCGGAAATGCCCCGACATTATCATCTGCGCCACAACCAGCGGCAGAACTGACCCGCAGGTGGAGCACCGAGCGGAAGTTTTAGATCTCTATCCTGACCTGGCAAGCTTGACTTTGGGTTCGCTGAATTTTCCCCAGCATCCCAGCGTTAACCCTCTAAGCACCATAGAGAAACTTGCCACGTTAATGAAGGAACGCAACGTGCTGCCTGAGCTTGAGATTTTTGAGCCCGGGTTCATTAACACCGCAAAGTACCTTTTCAAGAAGGGTCTTCTTAAAAAGCCCATGCATTTCTGTATGCTTCTTGGCTCTCTAGGCAGTATACCCGCGGGAATTAATGACCTTTCATATCTTGTTCACTCTTTGCCCTCAGAGTCTAACTGGTCCGCCACCGGCATCGGCAGATTCCAAACCCAAATCAACGCCGCCGCCGTCCTTATGGGTGGACATGTACGCATCGGCATAGAGGACAGCATATACTACAATTATCCTAAGCAGGAGCTGGCGACTAACGCGAAGCTTGTTGAGCGGATAGTTAATGTTGCCAAGGAACTGGGACGCGATATAGCGACTCCCCGCGAAGCTAGGGAACTTTTGGGCTTGTCCTAAATGAAACCTGACACTTCATCCGTGGTTACCCGGGAGCGGCTTATAGATGATTTTAAGCGGATAGGCCTCAGTGAAGGCGACACCGTTGCGGTTACGCTTTCGCTTAAAAGCATAGGCTACATAGAGGGCGGCGCAGACACATTCATCGATGCCTTGCTGCAGGCCGTTGGCGCTCAGGGAACCATAATGATGAATGCTTACACCCAATCTTTTCCCGCCTCCGAAATCCAGTCAAATTACGTTTTTGACCCCAAAACAACACCGCCCTACACGGGGGTAGCGCCAAAGATGCTGCTTAAACGCAAAGCCGCAGTGCGCAGCCTCCATCCAACCTGCTCGGTGGTTGCTCTTGGAAAAAACGCCCATTACCTAACCCAAAGTCACAACGAAAAAGCCCGCCCTTATATGCCCTACAGTCTGCTGGCTCAGATTAACGGCAAATACCTTTCAATCGGAAACGGCAACAATCTCGTCGCTATCCGCCACGAAGCCCAGTACAATGCGGGGCTGCCGCGGTTCCTCCGCAGTGGCGTACAGTACAGAAATGTCCAGGGAGAAATAGGTTTGTTTGTGTGGGAGCATGCGCCCTGCGAGAAAAACCTGCATCGCCTCGTCCCCCGGCTTGACCGCCTCGGGTTTATGCAGCATGGAAAAATCGGTGGGGCAGACGCGGTTTTAATGGTTGCCAGCGACTTTTTAGAAAACCAATCTGCGATGCTACGCGCTGACCCTGCGCTTAACTCATGCGGAGACATTCTGTGTGTCCAATGCCGGGAAACCGAGCGGAAAATGAACCTGCGCAATTTTGCTGAGCCACGGTTCTTTCAGAGAAGCCTCTTGATGCGTAAGGTGCTGCAGATGCGAAATCATATGGTGATAATGAGGAATAGCCGCGCTCTCGTGCGTGATAAAGACTCGGGGCTTTTCTGTCGCTTGGATTACGGTTTTCAAGTTTCGGCTAAAAAACTCGCCCAAATCCTAAAGTAACCGTCACCGCGAGGCTGAAGAGATTGGAGTCTGGTTGTAAATGTTTAACTAATCGGCTTTCTACTCTGTGCAATGTGAAAGAATATGGGCGAAAGTGAAAGCCGAAGCGCCCCCGAGCGGGTGCCCCTTGAGAAAATCAACGATTACATGTGGCAGATACCCAAGTACAAGTCCGCCATGAAGGTTCCAGGCGTAGTTTTTGCTAATCAGGCTCTTTTGGAGAAGATGCAGACTGACCGCACGCTGTGGCAATGCAGCAACGTCGCGCAGTTACCGGGCATCTACAAGCACGCCATCACGTTACCCGACGGGCATGAGGGCTACGGATTCCCCATCGGCGGCGTCGCAGCCACCGACTACGAGGACGGCGTAATCAGCCCCGGCGGCGTCGGCTACGACATAAACTGCGGCGTCCGGCTCCTCCAAACTAACCTCAGCGAAAAAGACATCCGCCCCAAACTCCCCGCATTATCCGAAGCCATATTCCGCAACGTCCCCTCCGGATTAGGCAGCAAACGCAACGACTTCACGGTGTCAAGAAGCGACCTTGAAACGTTGGCGACGGAGGGCGTGCAGTGGCTTATCGACCGCGGCTTAGGCTGGGCAGAGGACGCCGCGCACTGCGAAGAAAACGGGCAGATGAAAGGCGGCAACCCCGACAAAGTCTCCAGCGTCGCAAAGAACCGTGGGCTCAGCCAAATCGGAACCTTGGGCAGCGGCAACCACTTCCTAGAAATCCAGAAAGTAGACAAAATCTTTAATCCCCAAACCGCCAAAACCTTCGGACTCACCCATGAGGGCCAAGTCACCGTTATGATACACTGCGGCAGCCGCGGCTACGGGCACCAGGTCTGCAGCGACTACCTGCGCGTGATGGAGCACGCCGTCCAGAAATACAATATTAGCCTGCCGGACCGTGAACTTGCCTGTGCACCCGGCAGCAGCCAAGAAGCCCGCGACTACGTTGAGGCGATGGCCTGCGCCGTTAACTATGCCTTCTGTAACCGCCAAGCCATCATGCACTGGGTTCGCCAGAGCTTCCAGCAGGTGTATGGGCAGGAAGCTGAAAAGTTCGGGTTGGGGCTGGTTTATGATGTTGCCCACAACATCGCCAAAGCAGAAAACCATACAATCGATGGCGTAAAACGCAGGGTCTGGGTGCACCGCAAAGGCGCCACCCGCGCATTCCCCAAAGGCCACCCTGATGTGCCAGCGGATTACCGCGGCGAGGGCCAACCGGTTTTGATTCCGGGCAGCATGGGCACCAGCAGCTGGGTGCTTGTGGGCACCGAGAAAGCCATGGAGCTTTCGTTTGGCTCAACCGCGCATGGAGCAGGTCGCATGATGAGTCGCAGCGCCGCTAAACGCCAGTTCTGGGGCGGAGACATCAAAAGCAGCCTAGAGAAACGGGGCATATTGGTCCGCGCCGCCAGCGCCTCCGTGCTTGCCGAAGAAGCTGACCCAGCCTACAAAAACGTGGATATGGTCGCGGAGGTCAGCGACGCCATAGGCATAGCCACCAAAGTAGCTCGCCTCGTGCCCCTGGCAGTCGTTAAGGGCTAACCCCATCCTTTTCTTTTCCAAGCAACTTATATTAGCAAACCCCCCGAATTGTTTAGCCGTGAACAGATGTGATTGTTGACTCCGTCCTGCATAACGCCAAAGCATACCTTAAAGGCAACATCGTAGACTGCAGCATAGCCCTCGAAGAAGGCAAAATCCACAGAATCGGCAAAGAAACCCATATGCCCCACGCTGACCAAAAAACGGATCTGCATGGTTTGCTGGTGCTGCCGGGCCTCATCGATGAGCATGTGCATCTACGCGACGAGGGCAAAGCCTACAAGGAGGACTTCGGTTCTGGTACCGCGGCGGCTGCGGCAGGCGGCTTCACTTCGGTTCTGGATATGCCCAACAATGAGCCCGTCACCCTGAGTGCGAAGCGGCTGAGTAATCGCATGGGGTTGGCGGAGCGCAGAATCCTGGTTAACGTTGGGTTTTACAGTGAGTTTCCATCGGACCTCCCCGAGGTCAAAGCCATCGCGGAGCAGGGCGCAGTGGGCTTCAAGCTTTTCATGGGCAGCCAAGTCGGGGGCTTAAACCTTGGCGACGACGCTGCCTTAGCGGAGGCATGCAAAGCCGTCGCAGATGCAAAGTTGCCGCTGGCGGTCCACGCTGAAGACCACAGTGAAATCGCCCAGAACGAAGCCAAAATGCGGCAGGCCAAAAAAAATAGCCCCCTCGACTACCTCCGCGCCCACAGCGAAACCGCCGAGCTCGAAGCCATCCAGCGCATCCTCTGCCACAGCGCCGAAACCGGGGTGCACCTGCACATCTGCCACATCACCAGCCAAGACGGCTTAGAAGTAATCGGGGACGCTAAAGCCGCGGGGCGCAACGTCACCTGCGAAGTCACCCCCAACCACCTCATGCTTACCTGCGACGACCTCGCCCGCTACGGCTCACTGGTAGTTATGGCTCCGCCGCTGCGCGACCGAACCCACCAGGACGCACTGTGGAAAGGCATCGAAACCGGCGCCGTGGACACCATCGGCTCAGACCACGCTCCCCACACCCTCGAGGAGAAATCCGCAGGCAGCGTCTGGGACGTCAAAGTCGGTGTGCCCGGGCTCGAAACCACGTTGCCGCTGATGCTTACGATGGTGCGTAAAAACCGCCTCGCCCTCAGCCAAGTCATAGCGCTACTCGCCGAGAAACCCGCCCAAATCTACGGCCTCACCGACCGCGGGCGCCTCGAAGAAGGCAAAGCCGCAGACCTCACCATCATAGACTACAGCCCCTACAAGGTGGACGCCTCCAAATTCAAGTCTAAAGCCAAATTCAGCCCCTACAGCGGCTGGGAACTCTGGGGCAAAGTCGCCAAAACCCTCGTGGCGGGGCAACTGGTCTATGAGGACGGTGAAGTGGTGGCGAAGGGCGGTGCGGGCAGCATTCTGCGGGGAGGCGCCCCTTGAGGTTTTTAGCCGACGGCATGCTGGGGAAGCTGGCGCGTTGGCTACGGATGATGGGGCAGGATGTACTTTACTCGACTCAACTGGGCGATAATGAGCTTTTAGAGATGGCGAAAGCTGAGTGCCGTGCGCTGTTGACGAGGGATTTGGAGCTCTACAGGCGCGCGGTGGGGCGGGGCCTTGATGCGTTTTATGTGGATGGCAAAACTGAGTCGATGCGGCTAAGCCAAATCGCCCGGCGCTACGGGCTAACGCTTGAAATCGACATGGACAAATCACACTGCCCCATCTGCAACACCAAACTCGCCGCCGCAACCAAAGAACAACTCAAAACCCAGCTTAAACCCAACACCTACCGCTACTACACCCAGTTCTGGCAATGCCCCAACTGCGGACAAATCTACTGGCAAGGAGCCCACTGGAAACAAATAACAAACACACTAACGCAAGCGCAGCAAAAGCGTGCTGTATCTAGCGAGGGGACAAAACATTCTTGAAATAGTCAAAAACGCTATACAAAAAAGAAAGATGCCACTGGCTAAGCGCCGATGGGTGGCAGTTGCCCTTAAACTGGGGTTTGGCTTCGTGCTGGTTGAGCTGGCTGAGTTGGCGGAGTATAGGCGTATGGTGTCTGGCTGTATGGCGGTACCTGCTGGTTCTTCATGCTAAAGAAGCCCACTGTTGCGAATATCCAGCTGACAAATATCAGGATTAAGCCGACACCGACGATCGTCAGTATGGCGCCGATCCAGAGCAGGGTGCCTGCGGTTGCCAGCGATGTTTCGCCTGTTTTCTCTGCCAGCGTGTTTAGGGTGTTTTTGAGGTGGGTTGCTGCGAGCACGTAGAAGACGAATGCAACGATTAAGCTTGCGACCCCTATGATTGCGGCGGCGCTGAAGCCTGCAGTTAACGCGACGAAGCCTTCAAAGGTGAAAGCTGTTGCAGCTGCTATAGCCATAAAGGCTGCGACGCCTGCGACTGCTATGGCGACCAACGCGACGATGTAGTATTTGATGCCTGTCCACGCATTCTGGTAGATGCTTGGGTCTCTGTAGTAGCTGCTGAATTCCTTCATGCTCTTCATTAATAGGATTATACCCACAATGCCTATGACCCAGCCGACATAGGGAACAATGCTCAGTAAAAGCAGCACTGTAGCTACAGCGGCCATGGTTTTGCTGTTTTCAAATTCTGTGTTCAACTTTTTTGCCTCCGAATTCTTGAAGCCTATAAAGCGGATTTGTTGATTTAGCCCTAACAGATAGAAGAAAAAACGCGCAGGGAATCCAACAATTAGAAAAAGCGGCTCTAAAGGTTAGAGCAGCATCAAATGGTGTTTAACTGCATCCGCATAAACTGCTTTCTCTGGCGGTCATACTTGCTCTTGACTGGTATGCTGGAAAACAGTTGTTGATAAAACTTCGCCGTCTAAATGCAAACACGCAAACAGCCCAGTTTCCCCAAGGCACCTGCAGACGTAACCCCGCCGTTTCTCTGTAGTTGCTGAGACTATAAATAAGGGGGTATAGAGAAAAAAACGCGCCTAAGCGCCCTGCAGCTGATGGCAAAACCGCTTTGCTGTGGCTTTATCATCATGGCTTGCCTAGAAATACTTATATGTTAAAGGCTGTCATGTTGTTGTTCGCATTAATGGAGGTTACTTGATTTGTCAGCAGCACCAACACAAGCAGGCGGAATCCCCATCATGGTTCTTCGGGAAGGCTCTAAACGCAGCCGCGGAAGAGACGCCCAGCATGGAAACATCATGGCCGCCAAAGTTGTCGCTGAATCCGTCCGAAGCGCCCTAGGCCCCAAAGGCATGGATAAGATGCTCGTGGACAGCTTCGGCGACGTCACCATAACCAACGACGGAAGAACAATCCTTGACGAGATGGATATTCAGCATCCAGCCGCAAAGATGCTTGTTGAAGTCGCCAAAACCCAGGATAAGGAAGCAGGCGACGGAACCACCACAAGCGTCATCGTTGCAGGCGAACTTCTGAGCAGAGCAGAGGAACTCATCGACAAAGACATCCACCCAACCGTCATCATCGAGGGCTACAAGCAAGCCGCAGAGAAGGCACTGGCAACCCTTGAGAAAATCGCGTTAACCGTCGATGCCTCCAAACCCGAGTACCTCCGAAAAGTCGCCATCACCGCTATGGGCAGCAAAATCGTCAGCGAACACAAAGAGCACCTCGCCGACATCGCCGTCAAAGCCATGTTAGCTGTCGCGGAGAAAACCGCTGAGGGCATGAAGGCAGATGTGGACGATGTGAAGGTGGAGAAGAAAACCGGCGAATCCCTCGCGGACACTCATCTGATTAACGGCATTGTGCTGGATAAGGAAATCGTGCACAGCGGCATGCCTAAACGCCTCGAAAACGCAAAGATCGCGCTTCTGGACGCCTCCATGGAAAACGAGAAACCAGAAGTTGACGCCAAAATCAACATCGAGAACCCCGCGCAGATCGAAGCCTTCCTCAAACAGGAAGAAATCATGCTTAAGGCGCTGGTGGATAAGGTTGCCGTCAGCGGCGCCAACGTGGTGGTCTGCCAGAAAGGCATCGATGATATGGCACAGCACTTCATGGCACGCAAGGGCATAGTGGCTATCCGCAGAGCCAAAAAATCAGACATGGAAAAACTCGCCCGCGCAACAGGCGGCAAAATCATCAGCAACATCGACGCCCTATCAGCCTCAGATCTGGGCTACGCCGCATTGGTGGAGGAACGCAAAACCGGCGACGACAAAATGACCTACATCGAAGGCTGCAAAAACCCCAAATCCGTCACGCTGCTCATCCGAGGCGCAAACCAACGCTTAACCGCAGAAGCCGAACGCAGCATCCACGACGCACTATGCGTCATACGCGACATAATCGAGGACCCCCGCGTGGTCGCAGGCGGCGCAGCACCCGAAATGGAGATGGCTAACCAACTTAAAAAATACGCCCAAACCCTCTCAGGCAGAGAACAGTTTGCCGTGCGGGTCTTCGCGGATTCACTGGAAGCCATCGCGACCACCCTAGCGGAGAACGCCGGATTAGACCCCGTGGATTTACTCACACAGCTCCGCGCTGCCCACGAGAAAGGCCAAGTTTGGGCAGGCATCAACGTGCTGGAAGGCAAAGTCGGCGACATGACCAAACTCAACATCTACGAGCCCCTCACAGTCAAAAAACAAATCATCAAATCAGCCAACGAAGCAGCCTCCATGATCCTCAAAATCGACGATGTCATCAGCACAGCCAAAATGAAGGCTCCTCCGATGCCACCGGGAGGAGGCATGCCAGGCGGAATGGGCATGGGCGGTATGGGTGGAATGCCAGGAATGATGTAGAATGACCCAGAAAGTAAATGTTGGACCACCAAAAATCACTCGCTTCGAGAAGGCACGCATAGTCGGCGCACGTGCCCTGCAGATCTCGATGGGAGCCCCAATTCTTGTGGATGCACAGGAAAACACGAACCCCATAGACATAGCCGTAACTGAACTCGACGCAGGCATACTGCCCATCACGATCAGGCGCACTCTGCCAGACGGCACCTTCCAAGACATACCCCTCAGATGGCTCTCTTAAACGCCATTTCCCTTTAATTTCGCCTGTTTTGATTTGTTTTCCTGCAGTTTACTCTAGGCTATTTGTGTTTTTTTGAGAAGCAGTTTTCCCATCGATTAGAGCGCGGTAACTTGCTGTTGCTCCGCCACGTCTATCCCCCCTCTATTTATAGGCTCAGCAACTGCAGAATGGAGCGGTTGGGTTGTGGGCATTTGTTGGTTAGGCACGTTGGGAGTTGCATGGTTGCTGGTGGGGTTTGGGATTTGCTAGGCGTCTGTTTTTGGGTTATCTGTGTTTGAGTAATGCTTCTCAATACGAACCGTCTTTTGCTCGGCTATGACCCTCTAACCCCTATAAAAAGCGTCTAAAACTCAACATAGGGCACCTACTACCTACCTCCAGCGGGACCTCCCTATCCCTTATTTAAAGCAAGAAACTATGATTTTTGTGCAGTTGCATACAGCAAACCCATCTTGGAAGCTACCGAGATATCCTTGAATCCAGCATGCTCCAAAACCTGACCTAACGCTTCTCGGCTCAGACCAGGCGGTTCACTCAATCCAAAAACGTCCTCAAAGAGGATTTGACTAAACATGTTATCGGATTTCTCGGTTTCAATGGCTAAAAGGCGCCCGCCCTTCCTTAAACTCGCAAAAAGTTTACCCACACAATCGGTAATATCGGAGGCGTCATTGCCGATTAAGCAGCCAACGCCGATAAAGCTCAGCGCGGTGTCAAAGGTGCCTGCTGGGACTTGCAGGTCGCTTGAGTAGGTTACGTCTGCGCCTTTTAGGAAGCGTTTGAGTTCGTCATGGTCTAGGGTGGAGAGTACTTTTTCGTGGCGTTCTATTTGTATTAGGTTTTGTACGTTTTCTAGTATTTTGTTTACGTAGTTTGAGGTGTCGCAGCAGAATTTCATGGAACTTGTTAAGTGGTTGCGCATCTTTTTTGTACCGAGTTCTGTTAGGAAGTAGATTTTTTTGCGTGTAGCGCCGTTGACTTCGACTTTGAAGTCGACTAAGCCTTTTGTCCGTAGGTTATCTAGTACGGGGTAGATTGTGCCGGGACTTTTTAGGTGTAGACGTTTCATTAGGTCTACGCCGCAGAGTTGTTCTTCTCTTAGGAGCATCATGATTTTTGCTTGTAGGTTTCCTGCGATTTCGTCTTGTGGTGGCTGCATTAGGTGGTCTCCAGTATCGGTTACCGACACGAAATCTTATAAGAGTATCGGTTACTCCGATATTGGAGTAACCAACAATGAACCAAACCAACGTAAAAAACATGATTGAAAACCGCAAATTCCTGTTCTTCGGCGGCAAAGGCGGCGTAGGAAAAACAACAATGGCAGCCGCAACAGCCACATGGCTAGCCGACCAAGGATACAACACCCTAATCGTAGCAACCGACCCCACAGTGAGCCTCTCGGCCACCTACGAACAAAAAATCGGAGAAACCGAAATCACAAACATCACCAAAATAGAAAACCTCTGCGGCCTAAACATCAACCCCAAAAAAGCCACCGGCGTCTTCCAAAACCGCCTCCAAGGCATGATGCAAAACTTCGACCAAATCTTAGGCAAAGACGCCATCAGCACCCCCTGCGCAGAAGAAATGGCAGCCTTTGACCAATTCGTAACCTACCTCGGCGACAAAACCTACGACCACGTCGTATTCGACACAGCCCCCACAGGCCACACCCTACGAGAACTCTCCATGCCCTTTGACTGGTCAACCTTTATGACTAATCAAATCAAGAACCGCAAAGAACTCTCCGAAGCCCTAGGCGGAGTAGACGAAAGCACTTTGGAAGGCTTGAAACAAGAGAAGAACCGCTATGACCAAGCCGTAAAAAGCCTCTCAGACGAAACCACCTCCGCATTCAACTTGGTGCTATTACCTGAGAAGTTGCCGATAGAGGAAACAGCTAGAGCCGTTGCTGACCTATCCAAGTTTGGCATAAACGTCGCGTCATTGGTTGTCAACGAAGTCATCCCAACTAACGTGCTGAACGGCAACTGGTTCCTAGAAAAACGGAGAGCTACACAGGAAAAGTACTTCAAAGAAATCGAAACCCGATTCAATGGCATCCCAAAAAGTGAGGTTCCACTCTTTGAAACCGATGTATATGGCATCGAAAGCCTAAGAAAGGTAGGGAAACACCTCTATGGCCAATAACCTAAAAATCACAATTCTCACCGCCTCCTGCTGCAACCCCGGACTCAAACCAATGGACGAACAATACACCGCCAGAGTTAAGCAAGCACTGGAAAAAGTCAACGCCCAAGCAAAAATCGAGACTGTAACCGCAACCGAAGTCTACTATGGCAAAAAAGTGGGTGACCAAAGCAAACTAAAGCCTCTCTTTGACAAATATGGCATGGATGCCTTGCCGGCTTTGTTTGTGAACGAGGAGTTGGTGCTCTATGGGGGGTTGCCATCCATCGAGAAGCTAACCGAGGTAATTCAGAAGGCCCTAAACCCATCCCAAAAGCTCATATAAAAAAGAAGGCACCACTTGCCTTTTTCTTTAACTTAGTTTCAGGTGCATCAGCACCGCGGTTTTGGGGCAAGCGCTTTTAAACTCCACCGACTCAGCAATTGCTGCAGTTACTTTTTCGCGGTCTTCCTCTTTGAAGCCCAGTTTCTCAAAGAATTTCGGGGCAGTGGTTGTCAACAAAAACAGGTCCACAACTCCACTCTTTTTTGCTTCCCCAATAATATGGCTAACTAAAGCTCTGCCGAGACCTTGATTCTGCAGCTGCCATTTGACCGCAACAGAACGCAGCAAACCCTGATGACAATAAACCTCCAGACCCGCAACGCCTACTATTTCGTCGGCGTTTGATTGAAAAATCCACAACTTAGTTTCTTCAAGTCCGTCCAGTGGTAGCTTAAAACCCAAAAGGAGGGGGTGGATACTATTTTTGTCCTTCAGTTGGGCTGGTCTAATTCTGAAATCGGGCGTATTCATGTCTCCTCCTTATCCGCAGGTGCAGTTAGCACTATCCAGCTTTTCCCTCTTAAGCGCTGCCCTAATCATCGCACCTGCGCAGCCTACACCGCTCTCTACAGTCATTGCATTTGTGGGGCAGTTTAGTTGGCATGCGCCGCATTCCATGCAGGCCTTGGGATTGGTAAGTTCTGCTTTGCCGTCGTTTAAGCTGAAGACTCTGTGTGGGCATACGGCGCTGCATTTGCCGCAGCCGATGCATTTGTCTTTGTCAAACTTAAGGGTGGTTTCTTGGTAAGAGTTGAACATCTATATTGCACCTCCGAAAAAGTGCATACCGATGACTATAGTTGCGAGCACTATGCCAATTACCGCTGACGTAACCATGGCGGGGATGTAGCGACAGATTTCTTTTTTGACTCCTGTTCGGCTGGTGAAGGTTGATGCCCCCGTAAAATTCAAGGCCAAATAGGCTGTGAGTGGTGACATAAGCAAAACATACGCCAAACCCTCTGCAACTCGCAGCCACATTGCCGAAGCAGGAGCACTCAAGAACGCCACTGCAGCAAAAGGCAACGCCAATACAGCACCGAGTATGAAACCTTTTGAGCTAAAGTCCTTTGTAGGCAGCCAAGGCAATGCTAAAGGAAACAGAGCAGTACCGCCCAATACCGCGGTAGCCACGGCGATTGCTGGGTAGACACCGCCCAGAAAATACAGGACTAATACTGAGACGATTAGAGGAAGGAGGGCTGCATTTAGTTCAACTGGTATCAGCACGGCGCGGTCTTTTAGGGTGTATTTTACTTGGCGCATCTCAGGCGTGGCTTTTCCTGTTTTTAGGTATTCTGGGAGGTCGTTGGCTCTTATGGGGCCATATTCTACTTTGAAGCCGCTTTGTTTTTCCACTTCAAAGCTGTTTACGCCTGAGGCGCCGAGTTGTGGGAGGATCAGTTTTCGATGTGAAACAACATCAGCTAAGCCGGTAGTTTTGATTTTATCAATTATCTCTTCGGTGCCAAACGTGCCTTTGCCTGCTGCACACCAAACGTTTACTCCCATTGTGTCCAAGACCAGAATGTAGGCGTCTTGGTTTTTTAGTGACGAACGCAGGGCATCGAAACTCACGGTATAGTTTGCGGTGACGAAGACGGGTGAGTTGGGGTTGGGGTTTCCTAGTGAGTAAATGCCGGGTGTTACGGTGTGATTTTGTCGGTTGATTCCTAAGCGGGCTAGGATGTGGTCTTTTAGTTCGGTGTTGCCTGTGGACCAGGTTGTGGGTTGGATTTTTGTGGATGTTTTTTGTTTTTGTGTAGTTGGTTTTGCGGTGCTGCAACCGCATGATTGCTTACTCATTTATTATCATCTACTACTTTTCGGTAGTAGAAAACTATTTAACAGTTTTCTCACACTTACTCACAAGAAAGAAGAAGGAAACACCCATGGAAGACACAGCCACCAACCAAATAACCCTCCAACTCAAAGAACTCGGTCTAACAACCCACGAAGCCCTGACCTACTTCACCCTCCTAACCCACCCAAACATGACCGCAAACGCACTCTGCAACCAAACAAAAATCCCCGACTCAAAAATATACTACGCCCTAGACAGCCTATCCAAAAAAGGCATGCTCACCATCCAACAAAGCACCCCAGCCATCTACCGAGCAACCGCACCAAACGAAGCCATCACAAACCTCAAACAACAACAAAAAGAACAATTCGAACAAAAAATGAAACAAGCAGACACCCTTATAACCAAACTAACCCCCCTCTATGACAGCACCGAAAAACCCGAAGAACTCGAAATCGCCTACATCATACGCGGACAAAAGAGCATCGTCAACCGCCTAAAAACACTCATTCAAAACTCCAAACGCGAAGTTACCTTGTTCATGACTCTCCCCGAAGTCCTCAAAGAGATACATCCAGCCCTCAAAGAGGCCAAAGACAAAAGACGGATAAAACTCAACATAGCTGTAACCCCACAAATCGCAGCCACTCAAGACCTCTCCGACCTGGGAGACATCAAGTGTCTCTACTGCAGCTTAGCTATGTTTATTTCTGATATGAAAACCCTTGTGACCCTCACGAATTGGCCTAATGAAGTTGCTCTGATGACCCAAGATCAGGGCATTATTCAGGCGGGCAGAGATTACTATGATAACCCCCGATGTTGTGGTTCTGCTGCAAAACAATCTTGTGAGCGCTGTAGATGACAGTTTTGGGTTTAGTAGACTGAGACTTTTGCTACTCCGGGGATTTTTAGTAGTTCTGGGATGAGTTCACCGGGGATTTTTCTTTCTACAATCAGCGTCAGCTTCGGCTCCGGGGACAATTCGGGGTCGTCTACGATGGCTTGGCGTATGCCTAGGCCGGCTTTGTTTAGGGCGCTGGCGGAGTTAGCTAGGATTCCCCGTGTGGCGGCGCTGGTGGGGGTGATTTCGATTACGCCTAAATCGAGGTGTTTGGCGATTTCTTTGAGGCTGTGGCCTGCGGGGCGGATTTCCTCGAAAATCATGCGGAGCTCTGGGTTGGCTTGGATGGCGTGGAGGGTTTCGTTGACGGTTCGGCGGTCGACGCCTGCGACTCGGGCGATGCGGATGGGGGGGATTTCGATTTGGTTGAGGTAGATTTTGTCGCCTTGTGCTGATAGGCCGTTTTCTATGAGGACGCGTGCGACTTTGAGGCGTTCGGGGTAGTTGTCGAGTTGGCTTTCGATTTTCTTCCACATATTCATGCGCTGATGTATGCTTCTGTGCGTTTAGGTATAAAAGTGTTGTTTATGGTTTTGTTGCCCCAGAAAGCGCCATGTACATTTATGTACAGAAAAGCCTTAAATAAAGCTTCAAAGAACAGTTCTCTGCAAGGCGAAAAGATTTGCCAGAAAAGAAAATCCTACTTAAAGAATCAGAAATCCCAAAACAATGGTACAACATAGTCCCCGACCTCCCCCACCCCCTCCCGCCCTTCCTAGAAGCGGAAACAGGGCAACCGGGCGTCGGCATAGTCCCCAAAATCTTCCCCAAAGCCATCATCGGACAAGAAATCAGCCAGGAACGCTGGATAGACATCCCCGACGAAGTCCAAGAAGTCTACCGCATCTGGCGCCCCTCACCGCTTTTCCGAGCCCTAAACCTCGAAAAAGTCCTCAAAACACCCGCTAAAATCTACTACAAATACGAAGGCGTCTCGCCCTCAGGCAGCCACAAAACCAACAGCGCCGTCCCCCAAGCCTACTACAACATGAAAGAAGGCATCACCCGCGTCACCACCGAAACCGGCGCAGGACAATGGGGCAGCGCGCTCTCTTTTGCCGCTAACAAATTCGGCTTAGAAGCAACCGTCTACATGGTCCGCGCAAGCTTCGATCAGAAGCCCTACCGCAAAGCCATGATGAACGCTTTCGGCGCGGAATGCATCGCCAGCCCCAGCAACAAGACGGCGGCGGGCAGAAAAATCCTGGCGGAGGACCCAAACACCAAGGGCAGCCTCGGCATAGCCATCAGCGAAGCCGTCGAGGATAGCTTGGAAAGCGAAAAAACAGGCAAGAAAGCAAACTATACCATCGGTAGCGTCTTTAACCACGTCTGCATGCACCAAACCGTCGCGGGTCTGGAGGCGCTGAAGCAGTTTGCGATGGTTGAGGATTACCCCGACGCCGTCTACGGATGCATCGGAGGCGGCAGCAGCTTTAGCGGCTTATTCTGGCCCTTCTACCATGATAAAGTCGGCAAGAAGGCACCTAAAGAAACCGCGTTCGTCGCGGTTGAGCCTACGGCGTGTCCCAAAGTCACCCGCGGCTACTACACCTTCGACCACGGCGACACAGCCAAACTCACCCCGCTGGTGCCCATGCATACACTCGGCCATGACTTCATGCCAGCGCCCATCCATGCAGGCGGCTTACGTTACCACGGCATCGCCCCAACCATCAGTGTGCTTGCGCAGGAAAAGAAAATCAGCACCCTCGCCATCAACCAGGTTGGAGCATTCGACGCAGCAAAGATTTTCTTGCGCAGCGAAGGCATCATTCCAGCGCCTGAATCCGCGCATGCCATCAAAGCCGTCGTCGACGAGGCACTGCGTTGCAAGGCAGCCAACGAGTCCAAGACGCTGCTCTTTGCTTTGACTGGTCACGGCTACTTCGACATGTCCGCCTACGAGGAATACTTCAGCGGCAGACTGCAGCCCTACGAGTACCCCGCAGAGAAAGTGGCGGAGTCGATGGAGAAGCTGCGTAAACTCTACCCGTGGCTAAGCGACGCCACCAAAAAATACATCGGCTGCGAAACCATCTAAACTCGCAACCAACCCCCTTTTACTTTCTTTTGTTTACTTGAGCCCTTTTAGCAGTGCTTTTGCTTCCGCTGACAGGCTGGGCTTAGCTTTTTTGCCAACAAGCAAAAACATGCCGCCCACCAATATCAACGCTGCCCCAAAGAATGCGGCGCTCTCCACTGGCAAAAACCCGAACCTGAGGCCAACAGTGAACAGGACGATGGCTACGCCCATGATGACCATGATCCAGTTGCTCATGGAGGCGGTGGAGTAGAGCGCGAATTCTTTTTTGCCGGTGTCGGTGACTTGGTAGTAGCCTGATTTTTCCTCTATCATGCCTGCGCCGATGAGGTAGTTCCAGTCGTAGTGGAAGTGCCCATCGCTTTTGTAGCCAAGCGCGGTGCTGATGCTGCTTTTGGTTCCGGGGGCGGCTTTGATGCGGCTGTTGGGGGCGCTATAAATCAGATAGAGCAGTCTGGTTCGTGGTGACTGTATGTCTGTGCTTATGCCGCGTGACTTCGCCATTTGCCCATTCAACCCTGCCCTGCTATGTTTGCTGCATTTACAATAAAAAGCTATACTTCCCAATCTACATAGTTGCGCCTTAAACTGCCCCGTTTACTGTGACTCTAACCCTTAGAGTCCCCCCTCTAAACGATAGTGTCGGGCTTCTAAATGTTAGGGCTATATCCAAACCCCACATTAATGGTTACATCCGAAAATCGGAGGAAAACAAAATGAACGTGAACTTCCAATACAGCAAAACATTAGCCATTGAAGGATCAATCCTTCTATTGCTCGGTTTAATTCCAACCGTGGGGTGGGTGCTGGGTATAATCGGCATAGTCCTGCTCCTTAGAGCAACAAAAGAACTATCCTACTACTACCAGGACGAAAGCATCAACCGTAACGCCTGGACTGGCCTCAAATACTACATAATCGCTTTGATCGCGGCGGCGGTGGCAATCAGCGTCGGGGTAATCAGCTTTGCAACCACAGGGCTGATGGCGGGCGCGCCATTCTCGTTTGCCGCAGGCATCGTAGGCGGCATAGTCGCAATCATAGTGGGGCTAATCATAGCCTTCATATTCTACGTGCTGGCAGCGGTGCACCTGAGAAAAGCATACGAAACCTTAGCGCAGAAGACCGGTGAAGGCTCATTCAACACTGCGGGAACACTGCTCATGCTCGGGGCATACCTAACATTGCTATTCGGCGTCGGCTTAATCCTCATCTTCGTCTCCTGGATATTCGTGATAATAGGCTTCTCCAGCATGAAGCCCCGCGAATACCAACCCTACCCGGGCCAAAACGGCAACGGGTACCCCCAGCCGCCTCCAGCGCCTCAGCCCCAATCCACTCCCCAAAACGGGCAAACAGCCATCTAGGAGCAAAACGCCATGACACAACAAACCCCCATCCGCACTGAAGCAGACTGGTCCGGTTTTATGCGTAAACACTGGGCTGCCTTCGCCGCTTTCATAGCCGCCGCAATCCTGGCTGTCGCCGGCGCAGTCTACGTGTTTGTCTGGTTTACAGGCAACATTCAAGCCTCCGGTTTGGTGCCTTCGATGCTTGGTCTATGGTCCATGGGCGACATAGTCACTTTCATCTTGCATGGCATCTTCTGGGAACTGCTGCTGATCGGCATCCCCGCAGCCGTGGGCGCAGTCATCGGCTATGTCTGGTGGCGAGGTGTGTCCCAAGCAGAGAAAAGCAGCTATAACCTCTCAGGCAAAAAGCAGCACGGCAAAAAATCCAATGCAGGAGGCGCCATCTCGCCGCTGCTCTTCATCGCCTTTGCCCTTAAAGTCTACGTGGACGGAAACTGGAACCAAGCCATCGCAAGCTGGAGCCTCGACTACGTGGTCGGCTCGATGGTTACGATACTGATCTGGATAGCTGCAATCCTGGCAATCCCCGGCGTGATAGTGCTGGTCTGGTGGGTAACCCGCGGCAGACACAGCCGCCCCCACTCCTCCCCCCTTTGAGGTGGAACCCATGGCGGACGACCAAAGCTTTCTCTTTTTATTAATGCCCCACACCTATCTACTACACAGGTTAACCCAATTTGACAGCCAAAGCCATACCCACCAAAACCCTCGGCTTCATAGTCAACCCCATCGCAGGCATGGGCGGCGCCGTCGGACTCAAAGGCACAGACGGCAAACAGATTCTCCAGCAAGCCCTCGAACGGGGCGCTAAACCCATCGCCTCGCAACGCGCCGAAACCTTCCTCTGTGAACTCTCAAACGCTAAACCCCACCTAAGGCTGGTGGTGGGCGCTGGCGAAATGGGCGAGGCAGAAGCCAAACATCAGGGCTACAGCTACACCGTGGTGGGCCAGGCTAAAACCGAAACCAGCGCAGCCGACACGGCGTCAAATGCCAAAGCCATCTTGGAGGCAGGGGTGGATTTGCTTGTTTACTGCGGCGGAGACGGAACAACCCGCGACATCCAAAAAGCCATAGATCTTAAGCTGCCCGCGTTGGGGGTTCCCACGGGTGTGAAGATGCATAGTGCGCTTTTCGCTATCAGTCCCCAAGCCGCGGCAGGTGTGGTTATCCGTTACCTGTGGGGTGGCTTGCCAATTCGGGAAGCCGAGGTGATGGATATTGATGAGGAAGCCTTCCGTGCGGGGCGGCTCTCCGCGGAACTCTATGGCTACATGCTAAGTCCTTTTGAGCCGCATCTGATTCAGGGCAACAAGATGCAGAGCCCAATCACCGAGGATGAAGTTGAAAACCAAGCCGCCATCGCACTCGGCGTCATTGAGGAAATGCAGCCCAATGTGCTCTACATTGTGGGTCCGGGGTCAACCACCCGCACCGTCGCCGACCTGCTTGACCAGAAAAAAACCTTGCTGGGCGTAGACGTGTTTTTAGATAAAAAAATAGTTGCCAAAGACGTTAACGAAACCCGGCTTCTTGAGTTAACCCACGGTAAACCCACAAAAATCATCGTGACCCCCATCGGCGGGCAAGGCTTCATCTTCGGCAGGGGCAATCAGCAGATAAGCAGCCGTGTTATCCGCCAAGTCGGCTTAGACAACATCACCGTCATCGCCACCAAAAGCAAGCTGGATAAACTTAAGAGTCTACGGGTGGACACCGGCGACTCCGAGTTGGATTGCCTCTTTAAAGCTCGGGGCGTCAATGTCGTCGCCGATTACAAGACCACTCAGATCTTAACGGTGGAGTAGGCTACTTCCACTCCCAGATTTTCCCGACCCAGTTATCCGCCATATCCGTCTGGTACTCATGCAACGCGACGATGCGGTTTAGCCTCATAAGCTTCTCAGAGGTGGTTGCCTGGATGGATGCCGCCCGGGTGGCGCCGCCCTCGCCGCTGGGGTAGCCAACTGCGTTGCCCTGCAGAATCACTGATTCGCCGCTTGCAATCGTTATGACGCTGTTAACCCTGCCTACAAAGAGCCCGTTCTGCATGGTTCCCACTGAGGTGCTCACGACGTAGGCGTCTATCCCCAGGATTTTTCCCATGCCCTGTCCCGAAGTCTCCACTTTTCCGTTGTCCAGCACGCGGTAAACCGTGTTTCTGCCTTTGAACTCACCGATTAATTCACCTAACAAATTTCTTCCCCATGCCAAGTTGAGGCAACGCCCAGATTAGCCTATGTGACTGTAGCCTGGCAACCACGAATCTGCTGGCAGCGAGATAAGTGAAATATAGCAGCGCCACGTAATGCTACAAAGTGAGGCACATAAAGTGATACCCATCAACAAGCCATCAACCGACGAAGCAGAAGTTCAAGCTGTCCTAGAAGTTATGCGTAAAGGACCCCTGACTAACGCACTCGGCGCAGGTCCCCAGGTGACTGCATTCGAGAAGAGCTTTGCAGAATTCACAGGCGCAAAGCACGCCGTTGCAGTTAACACCGGCACCGCTGCTCTGCACGCCGCCGTGATGGCTGTGGGCGTTAAACGCGACGACGAAGTCATCGTGCCCAGCTTCACCTTTGTCGCCACCGCCGAATCCGTTGTGCTCGCAGGCGGCCGCCCCGTGTTTGCTGATATTGACCCCCAAACCTACACGCTCTCGCCGGAGGCAGTGGAGAAGGCAGTCACAGAGAAAACCAAGGCTATCTTGCCCGTGGACCTCTACGGTTACTCCGCGGATATGGAGCCGCTGCGTGAAATCGCCCAAAAACATGGATTAGCCATTGTGGAAGATGCCGCGCAGGCGCATGGCACAACCTACATGGGTAAACCCGCAGGCGCATATTCGGATGCGGCATGCTGGAGCCTCTATGCCAGCAAAAACATGATGACTGGCGAGGGCGGAGTCGTCACCACCAACAGCGACGAAATCGACGAAACCCTCCGTATGATCCGCACCCACGGCGAAAAAGCCAAGTACGCCTCGCTTATCTTGGGCACTAACTACCGCATGTCCGAGTTGCAAGCCGCCATCGGCAACGTGCAGATGCATAAAATCGCCCAGTTCATCGCTAAACGCCGCGAGAACGCCCGGCAGCTTACCAAAATCCTTGCGAAGAGCAGCAGGCTGGTTTTGCCCACTGAATCCGAGGATAGACTGCACAGCTGGTACCTCTACACGGCGCGGCTAAAGGATGCCTCTGAGGAGGAACGCAACAAGCTGCTATCTGACCTTAAAGCTAAAGGCATCGGCGCCGAAGCCTACTATGTGAATCCGGTGCATCTGATGCCGTTTTACAAAACCAACTATCCGGGACCCACCTTGCCCCAGACGGATTGCGCCTCAAAGCAGGTGTTCTCTCTGCCCATCCACCCCGCCGTGACTGCTGAAGAGATAAGTTTCATCGGAGAAACCGTCCTGAGTCTACTCTAAGCTGGCTGCTTGAATCGGCTACTGTAAGAGTTAAATGATACTTTCACTACTATACTCTATAATCCGCATTGGTTTATGGGTTATTTTCAAAGGAGAATGCCACATTTGAGTAACGATGAAGACGTCTCTCGCATAAAAATCAAGTTCATCCTCGAAGGGTTAGGAGAAGCAGAAGGCGAACTCGTCAGGTTCCTAGCGCCCCGCACCATAGACACAATCGTACGCAAGTTACCTATAGAGGGCAGGGTTGCATTCTACAAGGAAGAAATCTACTTTGAAACCCCGCTTAAGATGGGTGAAGAAAAAGCTAAAGCAAACGTGGAAGCAGGCACCATCGCGTTTTGGCCCATGGGCAGCGCCATCTGTGTCTTCTACGGCAAATCACAGCCCTACAGTCCAGTGTCGATTCTTGGAAAAGTAACCAGCAACCTAGACCTGTTTAAGCAGGTTAAAAGCGGCTCAACCATAAAAGTGCAGTTGCTGAATGCTTAGAAATTCAGGTGCCCCTCACGCCACTGCCCAAGCAGCCGCGTGCATTCCTCTTTAACTGAGGCATCTTGACTTTTCTTTTCAAGCGCCTCTAAAAAATCGATGCGTTTTTGGATGGAGCGTTTCTCGGCGGCGCCGCCATAGTAGAGTTTGCCCTCCAAATACTCGGACATGCTGAAGGCTTTCTGTATGAACAGGCTTGCGGCGTCCACGGGGTTTTCAACGGCGTATTTGTTTGCCCAAATCGCGACTTCTGTTTGCCGCAGCTGGGTCATGCCGTCGATTTCGCGTATAACTCGGATGTAGGTTTGCAGGTAAGGATAGTAGCCTGCGGTTTTAATGTGCTCAAGTGCCTGCTGGACTTTCTTTGAGAATTCTGCTTCGCCCTCAACTGTGAGTGTGTGCTTGTAGCCCTTGTCAACCATAGCTTTGGCTGCTTTAAGCTCTTTTTGCGTGTACACTTTATCGGGGAAACTCAATTTTGTTTACTCCAAAAGAAATGATTGAATAAAGTTGGGATGCAGCTATGCTGCTGGCTTGTAGATTTTCAGGGTATGACTGCCTGATACAAGCTGTATGGCGCCCATGCCTTCAAGCTGCTCGAGGAAGTCTTTAGCTGCGCTGATGCGTATGCCGTAGCGTGTTGCAACCGCGTATGGCGTCAGCACGTTCATCTTTTTGACTTCAGCGACGACTTTGCCGTCCTTCACGTCTGGAGCCATGATGCTGACGGTTGTTTTCTTCTGAGGCGGTCCTGCCTTCTCTTTTTTCTTTGCTTCTTTGTCAGCTGTGGCTTTGTCTTCCTGCTGCTTTTCCATCTGCTTTATGCCAAGCTTCTTTTTTCCACCCATTGATTTCACCTTGCCGTTTCTTTAATTCTGCCCTTCTAGATAGTCTGGCTTATTTCAACCTTATGTTTGTTTTGCCACTCTTTGATGGGTACGCCAAGTTTCTTCTCCACTTCAGCCCTATGTATCGAGTTCATGGTGCAGAAAGGTATGATGCGTCCATCTGGCACAGCATAGTGGATAACGCAGCGTGACACGCGTTCGAGGTCAAAGTTGTAGGGGTCCATGAAGTGCATCGAGGAAATAAGCACGGCGTTGCGGGCAAAGTCACCTAGCGATTTGTAGTCGCCTTCCAGAAGCACTTTGAGGACGTATTTGCGTAGGAATCCAAAGCTGATGTGGCGTGCGGAGCCTGCGAGGCGGATTTTGGCTTTGCTCTTGTTGCCTTTGGCTGCGTCCTCGTAGACGCCTTTGAGGGTGCCTACGAATTTATCGATGTTGCCGTAGTGGGTGATGGGCGTGATTTTGCCGTTTTCGATGAACACGAAGGTTGCCATGCCGCAGTGGGGATGCGCGGTGAATTCGACGTAGCGTTTATCTTTGATGGCTCCAACGGCTTTAGAAACCGGAACCACCACGGGAACAGGGTAGAAGTCGCCGACTTTGATTACGCCGCCGGTTTGTTCCTCGACTTTCTTCATGAAGTCAGGGATGGTTATGCGCATTTTTTCTCGCTCATCTGGCGGTAGGCGCCCGCAGAGTGAGACAGGCTGCACGTTTATGCATCGGATAACATCGCTGTTTTTAGCGGCGAAATTGATGATGTCGCCGAGTTGGCCGTCGTTAACACCTTTAACTAAGGTTACGACGAGGACGGCGCTGTTCCAGCCAGCTGCACGCAGATTCTCAACAGCCTTCATTTTTATATCCAGCAAGTCCACGCCGCGGATATACTTGTAGACGTCTGGTGTTAAGCCGTCGAACTGCAGATAAATGGTGCTGACTCCTGCTTCTTTGAGTTCCTTGCAGTACTCGACGTCTTGGCTGATGCGGAGCCCGTTGGTGTTGACTTCAACATGGTTGAAGCCGAGTTCCTTGGCTTTGTGCACCATCGCGGGGAGTTCCTTGCGGATAGTGGGTTCTCCGCCGCTGAACTGAAGCGCCTGCGCCGGCACCGGTTTGGTTGCCCGCAGATTCTCCAGCATACCCACAACCTGCTCCATCGTGGGTTCATAGACGTAGCCAGCGTAGTTGGCGTTGGCGAAGCAGACTGGGCATTTGAGGTTGCAGCGGTTAGTGATGTCGATTATGGCCAACGCCGTGTGGGAGTGATGTTCGGGGCATATTCCGCAGTCATAGGGGCAACCCCGACTCTTTTCGGTTCGGGGGTTCTCCACGCCTGTGCCTTCGCTGCGGAAGCTTTCAGCGCGGACATATTGGTCGTAGTCGGACCAGTAGAGTTCCTCGAAGTGCCCATGCTCTGCGCAGTCTTTTTTGATGAAGACTTTGCCGTCGTTTTCGAAGATGACTGCGTCAATCGGCTTTAGGCATTCGGGGCAGATGCTTTTTGTCGGTTTAATATCTTTCATGCACAATTTGCCTTCTGTCAGGTAAGCGTTATTTTCGAAGTGCTTAAGAGCAGAGTAACGATAATAATGTTTCCAAACGTTTCCTAAGGTGATTGAGGGGAAAAGCATGGCTGTAAACGAGCAGACCCGAGTTGCGCTACGAGAAATGGGTTTAAACGCCTACGAAATAGACACCTACCTTGCCCTGCTGGAGGGTGGACAGATGACGGCTATGGAAGTCAGCCAGCAAGCCAACGTGCCCTACAGCAAAATGTATGAGGTCCTCAACAGCTTAAAAGAGAAAGACTGGATAAAAAGCAGCGAAAGCCGCCCCTTCAAATACCATCCCGTGCCGCCGCTGGAAGCTGCCCGCTCCACCAAAATCCGCCTTGAAGACAAATACGCCCAGTGGGAAAACACCGTTGCAGAGAGCCTGCAGCCCCTCTACGAGAAACGTGAACTCGTTGAGCGCCCTGACATGCTGATTCTGCGGGGGCAACAGGCGGTGCTAACTAAGCTTGAGGAGGTACTCAAGAAGGCATCTGTGGAAATCGTCATTGCTGCACCCGAGTTTGCTAAGCCCGTGATTGCGTTGGCTGAGCCGATGCTGGGGGGTGGTTTGAAGAAGTCGGTTACGGTGAAGTTGATGGCGGCGGGTAAAAAAGAGGATTGGCAGTTTCTTAAGAAATTCAGTGGGCTGGGGGAGCTGCGGATTCGTGACCACATGTTCGGCGGCGGCGTCATCTCAGACGGCAAAGAAGCCATGCTGTTCCTCGGCGAGGATAAACCGAGCCTTGTGATTTGGAGCAACCACGTGGGATTGGTGGGGTTTGCGCGGGAGTACTTCCAGTTCCTGTGGGCTTCCTCAGAGACCACATAGAACCCTCCCGGCGCCTCCCCGATGTTGCTTGGCGCTTGGTTAGTTGCGCCTGATTTTGTGGTTGTCAAAAAATTAATAAACTTAGATTCGATTTTACAAGCATACTTATAGGTGAAACAGTTTATGGCGATAAAAGTTGGAATCAACGGTTTTGGAAGAATCGGCAGACTCATCTACCGAGCAGCCATCGAAAAAAACGCTAACATCGATTTTGTTGCAGTAAACGATTTAGCAGACGCAAAAACCAATGCGACCCTGCTAAAATATGACTCCGTGCATGGACGCTTTCCCGGCACCGTCGAGGCAAAGGGAAACGACCTCGTCGTCAACGGTAAAGTCCTCAAATGCATCCAGGAACGTGACCCCGCCAATTTGCCCTGGAAGCAGCTTGGCGTCTACCTTGCCGTTGAAAGCACGGGCTTATTCACTAACCGCGAAGGCGCCTCCAAGCACCTGGCAGCAGGAGCAAAAAAAGTGCTCATCTCTGCGCCCGCCAAGGACCCTGACAGAACCATCGTTTTGGGCGTAAACGACGAAACCTACAACCCCGAAACAGACAACATCCTCTCCAACGCAAGCTGCACCACCAACGCGCTTGCCCCAATCAGCAAAGTCCTCGCAGACAGCTTCGGCTTAGAGAAAGCCTTCATGACCACCTGCCACAGCTACACCAACGACCAGCGCATCCTCGACACCGTCCACAAGGACCTCCGCCGCGCGCGTTCCGCAGCCATCAACATCATCCCCACCAGCACCGGCGCAGCTAAAGCCATCGGGGAAGTGCTGCCTGATTGCAGTGGTAAAATGAACGGCATCTCTTTGCGTGTGCCAACACCCGACGTATCCATCGTGGATTTAACCGCGGTTTTAGGCAAGGAAGTCACTAAAGCCGAAATCAACGCTGCCATGAAGAGCGCCGCCGAGGGTGAACTCAAAGGTATCCTCCAATACACCGAGGACCCCATCGTGTCAAGTGACGTTTTGCACAGCACCTACAGCAGCGTCTTTGACGCCGAGTTAACGATGGTTCTGGGCGAGAAAAGCAACTTTGTGAAGGTCTTCTCGTGGTATGATAACGAGTGGGGCTTTAGCAACCGCATGGTTGACTTCATCGAGCTCGTCGGCAAAAAAGCAGGCTTAGCCTAAGCGGCAAGCTTTAAATTTTCTTTCTTTTCCTTTTTGTCTATAGCGCTAACATGAGTGATAGGCATGCCCAAATACAAAACCCTCGACGATTTTGACGTAAAAAACAAGACTGTTCTTGTCCGTGTAGACTTCAACTCAGAAATTGATCCCCAAACCAAAAAAGTCGCCTCTGACGTGCGAATCCGCGCCCACGCAGAAACCACCCTTGCTGAACTCGCCCAACGCGGCGCCAAGGTAGTGGTGATTGCGCATCAGGGCCGCAAAGGCGACGCCGACTACACCAGCCTTGAAAGCCACACTGAAGTGCTCCAAGGCATCCTCCAGTGCCCCGTGAAGTACGTCGATGACCTCTTCGGCGACAAAGCCAAAGCAGCCATCAAAGCCCTGCAAAGCGGCGAAATCTTGGTGTTGGAGAACGTGCGGGGCTGGGACGGGGAAACCAAAAGCGGAAGCCCCGAGGTGCAATCCCAAACCGCCTTGGTGCAGAATCTGGCTCCGTTGGCGGACCTGTTTGTCTCCGATGCCTTCTCAGCAGCTCATCGCGGCCACGTCTCAATGGTGGGTTTCACTGCGGTTTTGCCCTCAGCGGCGGGGCGCATCATGCAGCGTGAGTTGACTTCGCTTAGCAAGATCGTGGAGTCCCCTGAGCATCCTTGCGTCTACGTGATGGGCGGCGCCAAAGCCGACGACAGCCTCGAAATCAGCAAGTACGTGCTGGGCAAAGGCATAGCGGACTACATTTTGGTGGGCGGCGTCACCTCGCAGTTGTTTCTGACGGCTAAGGGGGTTCCGCTGGGCAAGCCCGCTATGGAGTTTCTCGCCAAAAAAGAGCTGCTGCAGTATGTGGACGGCATCAAAGAGTTGATGGCGCAGTACCCCACAAAAATCGTGGTGCCAACTGATCTTGCATTGAACTTTGGTGGTAGCCGCAAAGAAATCGATTTATCCACTTTCCCCACGGATTACCAGATATTTGACATCGGACACCAAACCGCCGCAGCCTACGCCCAAATCATCTCGCAGGCCAAATCCATCGTGGTCAGCGGCCCCATGGGCGTCTACGAGGATCCCCAGTTCTGCTACGGCACCCAAACCGTGTTCCAGGCCATCGCAGAAAGCAAAGCCTTCAGCTTGGCAGGCGGCGGAAACACCATCGCAGCCATCCAGGAGTATGGATTGGGCGGCAAACTCGGCTACATCAGCACCGCAGGCGGCGCACTCATCGAGTTTTTGATGGGTAAGAAGCTGCCGGGTGTGGTGGCGCTGGAGAATGCATCTCAGAGCAAGAAAATCTAGTTTTTCCCTTTTTTAGCTTCCTTTTTATTAACCCACATCAGCAGTGCCACAAGCGAAACCGCCACAGCCACAATAACCACAGCGATTATCACCCAGATAGAACCCAGCGAGAACTCGACGAAGTTGCGGTCTGCCTGCGCCACAAAGGTTTGCCCCTGGGCATTGTATGCGACGGCTTTTACGGTGTGTTCTCCGAGGCTGAAGTCTGCGGTGTTAAAGCTCCACTTGTAGGGGGAGGCGGTGATGTTCTGCTGGAGCTCGTCGTCGAGGTAGAATTCGACGCGTTCAACGTCGGAGGAGACTTCTGCGGTTAGGGTCCACTGACCGCCAATGTCGTTTCCCATGCCGTAGCCGTTGTTCTTGTACCAGCTCAAGCTTGCGGTTGGAGCAGCCAGGGCAGCCGCAGATGACACGGCTAGGACCGTGCAGATTATGCATATGCAGACGAGTTTGGTGCTGAGTTTCAATATGTTTCCCTCTCACCGCTCCTATATGCAGGGGCAAAAAATAAACTTCTCGCACCCAAACCAAGCTTCCGAATGCAACTGTTAGCTAACTGATGCAGCGGTATGCAAGCAGAGCAGCCATATTTCCTGTACTGGTAAACAGATAGATCAGACACGTTTGCTCCTGCCCGTCTATCCCCCCTCTATTTATACTGCCCATAGTTTCCGCATAAATTCAAATGGACACGTTTTCCGCTATGCCGCCTGGAAAGGTGGGCGGGGCTGAGGCGGCTTGTTTTGTGAATTCCACTCTGCTTACCCCAAAAGCACCTCACCTATCACGCGGGTTTTGCTCTTCGACGCAGCACAAAAACCCCAACAGCCAAGCCCACAGAAGCCGCCGTCGCCGCCAACACCGCAACCTGCAACCAACCTAACCCCAAAAAGCCCTCTGGGACGGTTTGTGTTTGGCTGGGCATGGGGGTTGGGGTAGGCGGGGAAGTTGGGGTGGAAAGGGAATGGAATTCTGTAGGTAGGGCGGGTGTCTCCGGGTTGGGTGCATTTAGGTAAGGCACAAAATTAATTCCCCCTTGGTAGCGGTCATCGTGATACAGCGTTTGACCTATCTCACTTGTGTAGCTTGTGCCCCACCAATTATTTAGTGCGTCTATGTATGAGATGCGGGTTCTCAAAATTGTACTTGCTGTTGTTGTAGATGTTGTTATATTGCGCTATGCATCGGTAACATTCGATTCCTATAACGTTTTGTGTAACTGTATTATTTTTGATAAGGGGTTCTCCATCGCCGTTTGTTATGCCCACCGAATTGTTGAAAATTGCGTTTCCGATAATTTCTGACTGCTGTTCAACACCCGTAAACAGGTATATTCCATTTTGGCAATTGTAGATTAGGTTTTGTTTGATTGAGGCAGAGCTAACCCCCAGATAAATGTAGATGCCATCTGAGAAGTTGCCGACTATCTCATTGCCTGAAACATCCGCGTGGATTCCCTGCAGGTAAATGTTAGGAACGCTGCTCTTGGAAAATATCGTATTGTCTGTGATGGTTACTGGTCCTTCTTTGGCGTCGGCGTGGATTCCGTCCTCAATCACGTTGCCGATAAAAGTGGGAGAGCCGCCTTTAACGATGACTCGGTTGTGGACGGTGCAATTCTGGATTGTTGGGTAGCCGCCGTTGATAGTTAGGTTATCGATGATTTCGTTGGCAATCAACGGTGAACCAGACGTGATATTGTAGTTTTCTGCAATGACCTCGGGGGGTTCTGGTGTGTCAACGGTTGCAGGCATCTGCGGGTTGCCTGAAAAGTTAACGATAACGGCGACGCTGCAGAGCAGAACCGCCAACGCCAACAATGCTGCCTGCAATTTACTCTTCATAGCTATCAAGCGTTGTTTGGCTGGTGGCAATAAAAGCGTATTCGTCAAATTTTCTTGACTAAGCCGACGGCTGTTCAGTCAAAGTTTCTTGACTGCGCCTTTTAGGAACCATAAGGCTGCTGCTTTTTTCTGTAGTGGACCACTAAACCAGCAGCCGCAACCACGGCGGCCACGGAGGCAACCGCGGCAATTTCAAGGAGTACATCTGCTGCTTGGGCAGGCGGGTTTATGCTGAAGCTGATTGTCTGCGAGGTCCCCATGTTTCCCGAGTTATCCCAGGCGTAGACTGTAATGTTGTGCTCGCCGATGGTCAAACCTGTTAGGGTCTGGTTTCCCTCGGTGCATAGGGCTTCACTGTTGTCTATGCTGTAGGTTGCTTGTGAGATGGGTTCGTTAACTGAGAAATTCAAGGGTAGGCTCGCGGTGGTGTATTGGCTGGCGGTTGGGCAAAGGATGGCTATGTCGGGTGGGGTGTGGTCAACTGTGTAGGTTACTGTTTTGGAGATTGCTATCCACAGGGGGTCAAAATATGACAGATAGTTCTGTTGTGCTCTCACCCAGACGGTTAACGTGTGGGTTGACCCCTCGGACCACATCGGCAAAGTTACTGTTCCATGATAGATGTTTTCCCGCTGGGTAAAATTGATGTCTATGCAGCTGTGGCTACGCAAGGCGGATTCGGCGCCGTAAAAGTCAGAGGCGCTATTCTTGCCGAAAAGCCACAGTGCATTATCCATCCCGTCCTCGTAGTCTACGGCGACGCCAGCGTCAAAGTACGCTTCTAAAAGGCCCGCTTGTCCCCTTTGATGGTACGCTGTGGTGTTTATCAGGGGGCCGTTTTGGATTTTGAAGGGCGAGGATACTTGCAGGGTAAAGTTGAATGTGGTGGCGTTTGCTTGGTTTACTATTGACTCCACGGTTATGGTTATGTTTGGGGTTTGGTTGTATGATGCGTAAACGGTTGTGTCACCGTAAATTTTAGGTTCACAGGAAGAGTTGCCTGCTGTTGCCGCCGCTGCTTGAATCAGCAGAAATACGCAGATTAGCAGCACCCACCTAGCCTTGTTTGTTACAGCCAACTTTAATCGTAGAAGCCCTCTGCCGCTTACAGTTTAAATGCTTTTTTGTCTATGTTTCTTGACTAAACGAGTTCTGTAAGTCAAGAATTCCTTAGACGTACAAACTCAGATGCTGCGGGCTATATCTTGGATTTTTTTTAACTTTGCCCCTCGTTGTGATTGGGTTTTTGTTCTGCTTGTGGTTTGCTCCACAACCAACCAGCAATCTGCCTTAACGTCTGATGCCAAAATGCATTGTTTTACTCAATCCGCGGGTTGTTGTTGTGTAAAGAGGGGTCCCCCACAACAACTATAGAAGAAAGGCTGACCGCAGCTTTCCAACGCGGTAATATGGAAAATGGACAAAAATAATTAAAAACGCCGTTTGCAGCCACCGAAATTTCCCGTGATTGGTTACGCAAGCTTTTTAGGGCGTGCCCTCTCGCAGATTAACCATTGCCCGCTAACTTTACGGTGCCCTGATGAGTCAAGCCTACAGCAAGCCAACCCAAGAAGCGGTTTCCGCGTTAGGCTCCAATGCAGAGCAGGGGCTAAGCATGCAGGAGGCAGCATCGCGGCTTGGCAAATACGGCGGCAACGTGCTGGTGGAGCAGCAGCAAATCCGCTTTCTGGGCATCTTGAAAGAGGAAATCACCGAACCCATGATTCTGCTACTCATCGCCGTCGGCGTCCTCTACAGCATCCTAGGCGGCCTCCAAGACGCCGCAGCCATAATAGTCATCATAATCCTGCTTGTGCTAGCCGAGGTGTGGAATGAGTGGCGCGCCAAACGCTCCATAAATGCGCTGCGGCAGCTTGCGCCACCCACCGCCCTTGTGCTCCGCGACGGCAAAGCCGTGGAGGCAGAGGCAGCGGTTTTGGTGCCCGGCGACGTTTTGCTGCTCCGGGTAGGGCAGAGGGTGCCTGCGGACGCAAGGGTTCTGGAAGCCTTCGGATTTGAGGTCGATGAGTCTTCCCTGACGGGCGAGTCTCTTCCAGTTTCCAAGGACGCCAACGCCGTTTTGCCCCCCGACACCGTTGTAACTGACCAGGCTAACATGGTGTTCGCGGGTACCGTGGTTACGCGGGGCAGAGCTAAAGCGCTGGTTACCCAGACGGGCGCCGCTACGGAGCTGGGTAGAATCTCAGGCATCACCCAAGCCGTCAAGGAGCCAAAGACGCAGCTGCAGCTAGCCATGAAGCATCTTTCTATGTCGCTGGTGTGGGTGGCGCTGTTCTTTGCCGTCCTTATCCCAGTCCTCAGCTACATCCGGGGCTTGCAGCCCAGCGCAGGCGAAGCGGTGCTCTATGGCTTATCCTTGGCGTTCGTAGTTATCCCCGAGGAGCTGCCCATCATCATCACGATGGTTCTGGGCGTAGGCAGCTATGCATTGTCGCGGCGGGGCGCCATAGTGAAGAGGCTTCGGGCAGCAGAAACCTTGGGTAACGTCACAGTTATCGCAACCGACAAAACCGGCACCCTCACCGAGAACAAAATGCGCGTCGAGCACCTCTACTTCGACGGCAAAATCCGGGGCGCAGGCGAATTTGGCGCCAACGAAAACGCCGCGTTACGCACGGGTCTATTGGCCAGCGACGCCATCCACTCCGCAGCTGACCCGCTGGGCAACCCCATGTCCAACGCGATTCTGCAGCGCCTCAAAGAAGCAGGAGCAGACCCCGCAGCTATATCGGAGGGCTGGGTACTGCGGGACGAACTGAGTTTTGATGTGGAGCGCAAGATGGCTTCTTATCTCTACCAGTACGGGGGCTCGCTGGTGGTGCTGTCCAGCGGCGCACCGGAGCATGTTTTGGATAGGGCAACGCGTATGCTTCTGGAGGGTGCAGAGGCGCCACTGACCCCTGAGCTGCGGGTTAACGTGGCGGCGGCGATGGCGCAGATGGCTAAGGCCGGCGAGAGGCTGCTGGCTTTCAGCTACCACCGCATACCCCAAGCCGCCGACAGGGCAATGTGGGAGCAGGATTTGGTGCTGGTGGGCATCGTGAGTTTTGTTGATCCCCCACGCCCCGAGGTCCGCGCCGCCATCGCAGCATGCAAGCGGGCAGGCATCCGAGTCATGATGGTTACCGGCGACCACCCCCAAACCGCCAAAGCCATCGCAGTGCAGGTAGGCATCGATGGCGGCAAAGTGCTCACCGGCGCAGAAATCGCCTCCATGACCGACGCTGACCTGAAAGCCGCCCTCAAAGCCACCTCCATCTACGCGCGCGTCACACCCGAGGATAAACTGCGGCTGGTGCGGCTGCTGCGTGCAAGCGGCGAAGTCGTCGCAGTCACCGGCGATGGAATAAACGATGCGCCATCGCTCAAGGAAGCCCACATAGGCATCGCCATGGGCAAACGGGGAACCGACGTGGCAAAAGAAGCCGCCGACATGATCTTGACCGACGATAACTTCGCCACCATAGAGACCGCCATCAGCGAGGGCCGCCGCCTCTATAGCAACCTGCGTAAGGGCGTACGTTACTATCTTGCCTGCAAGGTGGCGTTGGTATCGATTTTCCTGGTGCCTATCGCATTGGGGATTCCGCTGCCCTTTGCCCCCATCCAAATCATCGTGCTGGAACTCTTCATGGATCTGGCGGCGTCCGCAACCTTCGTCGCGGAACCCATGGAACGCGGCGCCATGCAAAAGCCCCCCGGCAGCCCCCGCGAGCCCTTCATGAACCGCACCATGATGCGCACGCTGACGCTGGGCGCGCTTAGCCTCTTTGCGGCGGTAACCGCCACATACCTCTTCAGCTACTACACCACCCTCGACGTGACCTACGCGCGGAGCATCGCCTTTGCCACCTGGATGCTGGGACACATATTTCTCGCGTTGAATTTCCGCTCCGAAACCCAGCCGCTAATCCGGCAGGGACTGCGCTCGAATCGGGTTATGCTGCTTTGGGCGCTGCTTGCCGTCGCCGTCCTGGCAGTGGCCACCACGCTGCCGCCTATCCAAACCGCGCTGCAGATAACCGCGCTTGAGCCGACGGGTTGGCTGCTGGTTTTTGCGGCGGCGTTTACTTCGACGTTTTGGATGGAGATAGCTAAGCTGCTCCGCGGCAAACTCTAGCGGGCGGTTTTTGATAGGTTTTATATTGTCTTTGATATAGAATGGGAAGGGTAAATCGTGGATACGCTTGCAACCCAGAAGAACTGACGCCCCCTATCCAGCCGATTTTATCCGTTTCTTAGCCATAGTGCTTGTTATTTTGGTGCATTGCTCGGGGTTTCCCTACCGCATCCCCGGAGTAGCAACCGGCACAGATGTCTTCAACTGGTTCACAGCAGATGTCTGGGCGGCAATCGGCTACCTCGGTGTGCCCCTTTTTGTGATGCTTAGCGGCGCCTTGCTTTTAGATCCCCAAAAAGCCGATGAGCCCCCCCGGGTCTTCTTTAGGAGGCGCTTTGACCGCATCGGCATCCCGCTGCTCTTCTGGAGCGTGATGTATTTTGGCTGGAACTTCTTTATCCACGGCAAACCCCTCACCTTCGGCAGCGTCTCCGAGGGCGTGGTGGGCGGCGCCTACTATCACCTCTGGTTCCTCTACCTGATCATAGGACTCTACCTCATCACGCCTATCCTGCGTGTCCTCGTTAAGAACCTTAGCCGCAGAATGATGGCTTACCTTCTGGCGATATGGTTTGCCGGAACAGTCTTTGTTCCCATCGTGCACACCTTCACTGACTTCAACTATAACCCCGTGATGGTGGTGCTGGAGGGCTGGGTAGGCTACTTCCTCTTAGGCATCTACCTCATAAACACCAAAACAGCTCCCCGCAGACTCGGCGTCCTCTTCGTGTTGGGGCTGCTGGCCGCCATCATCGGCGACTGGCTCCTCACCGCATCGCTGGGCGAATCCTACACGGGCTTCTTCCACGGCTACCTCAGCTTCAACATGATAATTGCCTCCGCTGCCCTCTTTGCGCTTCTTGCCCTCGCCCCCAAAGCACGCTTCGAAAGCCGCTACGGAGCCATCAACCGCTTCGTGGCATGGGTGGGGCAAAATACGCTGCCGCTTTACCTTATCCACATGATGGTTCTGGAGACTCTGCAGCTTGGGCTGCTTGGGGCTGTGCCGTTTTATACGGGTAATCCGCTGCTGGATGTGCCTATGATGGCGGCGTTGACTTTCACGGTGTCTGTGCTTATTGTTTATCCGCTGGAGAAGATTCCCTTCGCCAACAAAATCATAGGGTAGGCACGCAGCTTTTTAACCCAAACAGCCATAGCATACCGCAGAGAGAGGGACCGATTTGCCGATTAAATATTTTGAAGCCCCCGAAATCAAAAAACAAGTTGACCAGCTAGCGCAGGAATGCGAGTTCTACCATGTGGTGCCCCAGTTCGTGTTCTGCGTCCGCAGCAGAGGCAGCAAAGCCCGCCGCACCATCGCCCGCATCCATGGCCTCGGCAAAGTCTGGCAGGGCGTGCTGAATTTGCCGCCATCCTACACCATAGAGGTAATCAGCGAAATCTTCGACAGGATGTCCCCGGAAGATAAAGAGAAAACGCTTATCCATGAACTCATGCATATCCCCGGCGGCTTCGGCGGCGGCTTTCGACCCCACAAGGGCTATGTGGAACGCAAAAACGTCGAGGCAGTCTACAGAAAACTGCAAAATGACCGAGCGGCAAGACGGCAGAAAACGCTTTTTTCCCGATAAAACCGGTGTGTCGTGCTTAAAGTTTTTAAGGTTCAAAGTCTAGTTGGCAAGAAACGGAAACTTTGCCGTATTACGGGCAGAACGGGGTATGGTTATGAAACATGTTATGAAGAGTCTAAAACACAACGGCATATACGTGCCTCCATACGACTACAAGGCCACTTTTTCAGTGAAGATAATGGAAAATAGTGTCTCGCTTAAAGAAAAGAGTGAGCCCTTGGCGTTTGCGTGGTGTCGCAGAACCCTCTCCAATCCCTCGTCTGATAACGTTTTCAAGAAAAATTTCATGACTGCATTCCTGACTAAACTCAAAGAAGATAACCCCCAAGCCTCATTTTTAGATGAATTTACACAAAATTACCTCAAAAGCATAGGTAATGCGTTCTCGGCTCAAAATAATTTACAGCGTATGCTTGAAATCGACTTCAGCGATGTCTGCAAACGAATTGAAGAAGACAAACAAGCGAAATTAGCTTTCACCAAAGAAGAAAAGAAGAAACAAGCTGAAGACCGCAAAGTCAAACGGTTGGAATTGAAAGAAACCTATGGGTACGCCGAGGTAGATGGGCAAAAGCTTGAAATTGCCAACTGGACAGCAGAGCCTAGTTGTCTATTCGCTGGTCGAGGTGACCACCCACAACGCGGAAAATGGAAGGAAGGGCCAACCAAAAGCGACATAACCCTGAACATATCAACGATGACTGATAAAGAAGCAAAAGACGTAGGATGGGCTGGTGCTGTTTGGGAAAAAAACAAAATGTACGTTGCTAGCTGGAAAGATAAACTAACAGGCAAAATCAAGTACGTCTGGTTCAGCGACACCGCGTTTCTAAAGCAGAACCGTGAGAAAGAGAAATTCCAGAAAGCAGAGAACCTGGGCAAACAAATCGGACAAGTCGAAAAGCACATTACCAAAAACCTCTCGGACAAAGACGTTGAACGCCGCAAGGTGGCGACGGTGGCGTGGCTTATTTTTGCCGTGAACATGAGGGTCGGCGACGAAAAGGATCCTGATGAAGCCGACACTGTAGGCGCAATCACGCTTCGAGACGAACACATCACCATCAACGGCAACGAGGTTACCTTTGATTTCCTGGGCAAAGACAGTGTCCGCTGGGTAAAAACCATCCAGGCTCCCCCTGAAGTCATCAGGAACCTTGTGGCTTTCAAAAAAGACAAGTCTAAACAGTACCTCTTCGAGGGCATCGACAGCAAAAAAGTCAGCCGCTTCCTCTCCGAGAAGGTTCCTAAACTCACCGCGAAGGTTTTTCGTACCTGGAAATGCACCAAGACGCTAAAGGAAGAGCTGGAAAAAAGCGGTGTCACCAAAGCCGACCCCGACTACAAGAAGAACTATGCTGCGAAGATGGCGAACCTCAAAGTCGCCGAGGTGGCAAACCACAAACGCAAGGTTCCCCCCACCTTTGACCAGCGCGTAGCTGATAAGGAAGCTAAACTCAAAGAGATGCAGGTGCAGCTTGAAGCCAAAAAGAAGGAAGGCAAAAAAACCGAGTCGCTGCAAACCCGCATCGAAAAAGCCAAACTTGACGTGGAACTAACCAAGCTGACAAAAGAATACAACTTGGGCACATCGCTGAAAAGCTACATTGACCCCACCGCCTATGTGAAGTGGGCACGCAAAGTCAAGTTCGACATCGAAAAGTTCTATCCTACGACGCTACGAAGCAAATTCAGCTGGGCGCTGCAGCAGCAGAAGGGCAAAACCGAAGAGCCCTGCGAGTGCATAACGCCGTGAGCATCAAGGAAACCAAAGACGGCGTCCTGCTCTCCATTTATGTGAAGCCCAACAGCCCCAAATTCAAAATCGAAGTCGACGGCGGCGAAGTCGTGGTTTACGCTACCGAGGAGCCGGAACGCGGCAAAGTCAACAAGGAAATAATTAAGGAGTTAACAAAGCTGCTGCATGCACAGATAGAGCTTGTTTCGGGTGCCACTTCTAAGGAAAAGAAGCTACTTGTCAGAGGCCTAGGCGAAGAAGAAATCCGGCGTCTTCTTGCTATTTAACAGGAAAAGCCCTTGAAAGGAAAATTTAGAATCGAGACTTATTAAGACACGTGAGAAGGTAAGGTTTTCAGAAAATCCCGCCAAGTTGGTCGCTAATTTTGGTTGGCGCTTGGGATAAATCGCGGTAATATTTCATCGCTAAAAGCTCAAGCCCGCAGCCAACCAATACCACTATTATGATATAATTATATAATGTGGATGTAAAACCGAGAAATATTGCTGCCCCCCAAAAGATAAAGCCTGAAATATTAAGAGCCAATGCGGCATAGGCTAGTTTTCTAGTAGTTTTATTGTCGGTTTTTAGATGTATGCGATTGCGGGTGAAGCGCTTTAGCCCATAAATAATTACTGGACTGGATATGGCTGCTATCACAACCAGTGCAAGGGGGAAATTGATGTACTGTTTACTTGACCATGAAATTATCAATAATCCGGCAAAGATAACCATAATCCCCAGATTTGTATAACAAATACTGTCGAGTAAAGCTTTCCCGTTTTGAGTCATAAACTATGATAGTTACTGAAAGGTTTAAAACTTTCTAAATTAGATTTCCTTTTATAATATTCAGAAATCAAATCAAAAATAAAAAAGTCGAAATCAGGACTCTTCTATGCCGCTTTCCCTCTCTTCACAAGTTATGCTTTGGCATGTTAGTTCGTCACTGGTGATTGTGCCCAAAAAGATTAGTGATGGCACAAAAATCTTCACAGCACGTCGTTTTATTGATAAAATTTAAATGTTTATTGTTGCTTAACGCTTGCTTGGTAATTGCCATGAAAGCAGACCCGAAAACCCAAGCTGAAGTCACATTAGCCTTCAAAGGCATGTTTGACGCATACAAAAAACAAGACCTAAAAACGCTCCTTACATTCTGGGCGCCAGACCCCGACATCTTTATCCTCGGCTCCGGCGCAGACGAGAAAGGAACCGGATTAGCCGACTTAAAGAAGAGTCTTAAACGGGACTGGGCACAGGGCACCGTGGAGTCAATCGGTATCAAGAACTTCGCGGTTTCCGCCGCCGGCTTCGTGGCGTGGCTTTGCGCCGACATCTCCTTCCATGGCAAAGCAGCGGAGGGCGGCGTTATCGATTTCGCTGGGCGGTTAACGGGTGTTATGGAGAACCGCAACGGCAAGTGGCTGTGGATGCAGATGCATCTGTCATTGCCCAGCAGCCTGCAGGCAGAGGGGCAGTCGTGGCCTACGCCGCGCTGAGAATGCTGAAGATGGATATATTACCAAATTCGGAATACATCTTATAAGCTGCCGAGCGCCAATTCGAATTAAGAGCGAGGGACTTTCACCCTCACTTACCCCAACTTGGCTTTTAGAGACAACCAATCCCGTCAATCGTTTCTGCGTAAGAGTTTATGGAAAAGTCGGATGCACCTCGATGCCACCGATTTTTCAGCCCTAGGATACGTTTCAATATCAAATTTCTGTTCTGCTTGTGGTTTGCTCCACAACCAACCTGCAATGCTCCCCCAAGCCCGTTGGCAAAATGCTTTGTTTTAGGCAAACCGTAGGTTGTTGTTGTGTAAAGGCGGATTGCCACAACAACAACTATAAAAAAACAACTTCAACCAAATTTTCAAACCTCAGCTCTCCAAATAAACTGCGGTTTAGCTGCGCTTCGTGGCTGCTTTCTGCAGTCACAAACCCTAATATCCTCTGGCAATCAGAAACCACAGGAGGACTGTTATTGAAGCTTCATTACGAAATCATGATTGAGGCGTCGCCAGAGGAAGTCTGGGATGCCATTGTAGACGACGCAAAGTATAGGCAGTGGACCCGCGTGTTCCAGGAGGGCTCCTACTTCGAGGGCGGCTGGGAGAAAGGCGACAAAATCCGCTTCCTATCCACAAACGCTAAAGGCGAAAAAGAAGGCATGATCGCTGAGATAGCTGAAAGCCAAAAAAACCGTTTCTTATCTATCCGGCATCTGGGCATGGTTTTAGGCGGCAAGGAAGACACCGTAAGCGAGGCAGCTAAAAACTGGGTTCCAGCATACGAGAATTACACGTTGACTCCTCAGGAGGGCGGTACATGCTTTGAAGTTGACCTCGATAGTAGCGATGACGAGATGAATGAGATGTTTAAGGACACTTGGCCTAGGGCGCTTGAGAAGCTGAAGCAGGTGGCGGAAAAGAGGGTAATCGCCGCTTAGCTTATCTTCATGCTTTGGCTTAGCGTCTAAAGCCAAATGGTTCTGGTTCTGAGTAACCAATCACTAACTCATGTCCTGTGCGTCGCAGGCTGCAGCATTACGTGGATACTCTACAGTTGATTTAAGGGACACTTTGAACCAACCGTTCCAAAGAAATGAAACAGAAAACCGCTGCCATCCACCTGCATGTTGCTGGCAGTTAGCAACCACAAATCGTTAAGTACACTGTCTGGTTCAACATGACTAATTTTGGGGACTATACATGCCAAGGTTACCTGCGCAAACTTGTGCTTTCCACGTGATGGCTAAACCTACCGGTTCAAGATGCAACCTTAGCTGCGACTACTGCTTCTTCACCAAGAAGCATTACCTCTACCCCCAAAGCAGCTTCGTGATGCCCGACAACGTCATGCAGGCCTACATACGCCAAACCATCCAAGCCCACAGTTCCCCCTCGGTGACGTTTGCTTGGCAGGGAGGAGAACCGACGCTGATGGGGCTGGACTTCTACCGCCGTTCCCTTGGAGTAATCAAAGACAGCTTGCCTGCGGGGGTGGAGGCTGAGAATACGCTGCAGACAAACGGGGTTTTACTCGATGAGGAATGGTGCCGTTTTCTCCACGACAACAACTTCCTAGTCGGCATAAGCATAGATGGCCCCAGACGCCTCCATGACATCTACCGCAAAGACAAAGCGGGAAACTCTGTTTTCGACAGGGTCATTGACAGCGTTCGCCTCATGCAGAAGCACCAAGTTGAATTCAACGTTCTATGCACCGTAAACGCCCAAAACAGCCAGTATCCACTGGAGGTCTACCGCTTCTTCCGCGACCAACTAAAAACGCCCTATCTGCAGTTTATACCCATCGTGGAAAGAGACAACATGCTGGGAAATCAGCAGGGAAGCCAACTTACGGAGCGGACCGTGAAGCCAGAACAGTATGGGCGCTTCTTAATCGACATCTTCGATGAGTGGGTAAGGGGCGACGTCGGCGAAGTTTTTGTTTTAACTTTCGAGGCGGTGCTGATGTCGTATCTGCGGGGCTACTCTTCTCTTTGTGTTTTAAGCCCCAGATGCGGCGAAAACGTGGCGTTGGAGCATAACGGCGACGTCTACAGCTGCGACCACTACGTGGAGCCAGATTATCTGTTGGGAAATATACTTCAAACGCCCCTAAAGGAACTGATTTTAAGCAAGCAGCAAACCACTTTTGGCGAAGCCAAATCCAGCGGGCTTCCAAGGTACTGCAAACAATGCCTGTTCCTCTTCACCTGCTATGGGGAATGCCCCAAGAACCGTGTGCTCCAAACCCCCGATGGAGAAGAAGGTCTCAACTGGTTATGCACAGGGCTTAAAGCCTTTTTTGTACACTCCAAAAAGCCCATGCAGATTATGGCTGCTCTTCTGCGGATGGGGCAACCCGCCACTGATGTGATGGAGATTATGCGGGAGCCAGAATGGAGTGTCCCAGCGAAATAGGGTGAGGATGGTTGCTTATGCCAGCAGAACCTTAAAGATGCCTAGGGCAGCGGCGAGAAACACGGTGGCAACCACCATTATGGCGAGGAACAACGCAGGATAGAGTTTTTGGGGTCTTATTCCCAGCAGCCTGCCTACAATCGCCAGTTGCATCGGAGAAAGCACCACAATCCCCATCACGATGCCGAGGCAGCCGTATTTGTCGATGATTCTTTGGCCTCTGGCGAGCCTTCGTTCAAGCCACGTCTTAAAGCCCTGTTTCCAAGCAAGCAGCCTATCCACCACAAACACCGCGACGAATATGCTTAGGAAGTTTATGGCGATAGCCATCGGAAACACCAGCCAGGGGTCATAGCCCACGGCGACGCCGTAGAGGATGCCCATGCCGCATTCCAGCGTAACGGAGAGCAAAATGAAGATGAATAACTCTATGCCCATGCCATATAACCGTCAACTAAAAGAAGCGCTGGGTTGATATTTAATTTTTACGGGATAGAAGGGGAACTTGCTTTAGGGCCGCGGGGTAGGCTGCCAGAGGGTCTCGGTGGTGTGCCGCGCCTTCTCCATCAAAGCCTCAGCTGCCGCGCAAGATAAACCGATTCGCCGCTCAAGATAACTGCAGTCCTGCTCCAGCAACTGCCGAATCAGCACAATACCGATGCTGACCAGCCGCAGCCGCGTCTGCCTATCCAGCCCCCGCAGGCAACTTAGCGGATATAGCCTATGTTTCTCCACGGTTTCTCTGAGCCCAAACCCATCAGGCGACTCCCAGCCCACCTGCAATATACCCCGGCAGCCCCCATAGTTCCTGGCGTGCTCGCTGTAGCGAGTGTTTGTGACTATCATGGCGCAGTCGATTTTGAGGTCTGTTACGCCGCGGATGTAGCCTTCGGTGACGTCCTCAATTATGGCTCGTGCAATGCGGCTCTCATCAAGCCCCGTAAGTGCATGGTAAGCAAAATGATGTTTTGCCTCCACCAAGTAGGTTACCCCGTTTTTGGTGGCTATGGCGTCGGCTTCATGTTCCCCGCACAGCCCCCGAAGCATCACGTTGGGTTTAACTTCAAAGCCGCTGTATCCGAGCAGAACACGTACGAAGGCTTCGAACTCGGGTTTAGGCTCCATCAGGCTTATGCCGCGTCGCAGGTCGTAGAGGTGCCCCACGGCTGGTTTGGGCTTGCGCATCAAACTGAAGATAAGCTGCAGAATCCTGCCTGTCGGTATGCCCTCGTAGAGGTGCCGCTCCACCTGCAGTGCAATGCGGTCTGCAACTTCACGGTCGGCACCCATCCGCAGGCAAGTCAAAGCAACCTTTTCTCTGCTAAAGAGCTGTTTGGAGCCGTCTGCCTTCGTCACATATACCAAGCGGTTTCCATCCACCAGACAGTAAGCGGGTATACGCTTTAATTTTTGGCCTAAATGGGGGCGCTACGGTTTGTTATGGAAGGTCAACGCGCCGGCTTTCTCATCCACCATAATCACTGAGTCCTTGGTGACTTTGTCAGCTAAGATAATTTTTGACAGCTCATTTAGCACCTCTTTTTGGATGACGCGTTTGATGGGTCGGGCGCCGAACTGGGGGTCAAAGCCGACTTTGGCGATGTGGTCTACGGCTTTTTTGGTGAACTCTACCTTAACGCCGTTCTTCTCAAGCATCTGCGTTACTGCCTTAAGCTGGTATTCCACGATTTTCTGGACTTGCCCCTCGCTTAGCGGCTGGAACATGATGATTTCGTCGACGCGGTTTAGGAACTCGGGTTTGATGGTTTTCTTGAGGAGACTGAAGACTTGTTCGCGGGTTTGATTCCAGATTTCCACTCGGTTATCAGCGGTTGCTTTTTCAAGGTTTTCCTGTATGAGCTGCGAGCCAAGGTTGCTGGTCATGATGATTATGGCGTTTTTGAAGTCCACGGTGCGGCCTTTGTTGTCGGTTAATCTGCCGTCGTCAAGCACCTGCAAGAGGATGTTGAAGACGTCAGGGTGGGCTTTCTCGATTTCGTCAAGGAGCACAACCGAGTAGGGTTTGCGGCGCACTGCCTCGGTGAGTTGCCCGCTTTCCTCGTAGCCCACATAACCCGGCGGCGCACCCACCAGACGCGATACGGTGTGGCGTTCCTGATACTCGGACATGTCGATGCGAACCATATTGTTCTCGTTGTTGAAGAGGTAATCCGCCAGTGCCTTTGCCAACTCGGTTTTACCAACGCCCGTGGTTCCCAGAAAAATAAAGGAGCCAATGGGGCGCTTGGGATCCTGAAGGCCCGCGCGGCTACGGCGAATCGCGTCGGAGACAGCTTGGATGGCTTCGTCCTGTCCGACTACGCGCATGTGCAGTTCGGTTTCGATGTTTAGCAGCTTCTGCTTTTCACTCTGCAACATGCGACTCACAGGTATCCCGGTCCAATGCGACACCACCTCCGCGATCTCCTCGGCATCGACTTCCTCGTTGATCAGCGGCTGGTCCTTTTGGATCTCGGAGAGTTTTGCCTTGAGGGTTTCGATGGCTTTGGTGGCTTCGGGGATTCTGCCATATCGGATCTCCGCCACCCTGCCCAAATCGCCTTTGCGGTTAGCGTCTTCATCCTCAAACCGCAGCTGCTCAATGAGGTTTTTCTTGCTTTGTATTTGCTCCACGATGTCTTTTTCGGCTTGCCAGCGGGCTTTGAGTTTGCTGCGTTCCTCGCTGAGGTTGCCGATTTCCTGATTTAGCGCTTTGAGTTTGGATTCGTCTTTTTCGCGTTTGATGGCTTCCCGCTCGATTTCGAGTTGGCGGATTTTGCGTTCGATGGTTTCGAGTTCTTCGGGCGCCGAATTGATTTCCAAGCGCAGTTTACTGGCGGCTTCGTCGATGAGGTCGATGGCTTTGTCGGGTAGGAAGCGGTCGGTGATGTAGCGCTGGGAAAGCTCCACTGCAGCGATTATGGCTTCGTCTTTTATGCGGACATGATGGAAGACTTCGTAGCGCTCCTTTAGGCCACGCAGGATGGAGATGGCGTCAAGCGTGCTGGGCTCGTTAACCATGACGGGCTGGAAACGCCGCTCCAGCGCCTTGTCTTTCTCGAAGTATTTCTGGTACTCCTTAAGCGTGGTGGCGCCCACCGCCCGCAGCTCCCCCCTTGCCAGGGCGGGTTTTAGGATGTTGGCGGCGTCCATGGCTCCTTCCCCTGCGCCTGCACCGACCAACGTGTGGATTTCATCGATGAAAAGCACGATTTCGCCCTCCGAGGACACGACCTCTTTGATGACGCTTTTTAAGCGCTCCTCGAATTCGCCTTTAAACTTCGCGCCTGCAATAAGCGCGCCCATGTCCAGCGAGTAAATCTGCTTTGATTTGAGGTTCTCGGGTACGTCGCCGTTGACTATGCGGTGTGCGATGCCTTCGGCTATGGCGGTTTTGCCCACGCCGGGTTCCCCGATGAGTATAGGGTTGTTTTTGGTGCGACGCGAGAGAATTTGCAGAACACGGCGGATTTCTTCGTCTCGTCCGATTACGGGGTCGAGTTTGCCGGTGCGTGCCCTCTCGTTGAGGTTTATGGCGAAGCGGTTTAGGGCGTTGTAGGTTTCATCTGCGGTTTGGCTATTCACAGTTGATCCCTTCCTCAATTGGGTAATCGCTTCCTTAAGACCTTTCTCCGTTACGCCGCTGGCGGATAGCAGTTTGGATGCTGCATCATTAGCTGACAAGATGCCTAGGAGCAGCTGCTCGATGGAGACGAATTGGTCATGGCTCTCCGCGGCGAGGTCCTGGGCTTTTTTGAGGGCTTTATTGGCGTTGCCCGAGAGGTAGGGTTCGCCGCCGCTGACTTTAGGCAAAGCATCAATGAGGCGGTCTAGCTCCGTGGAGAGCGCCGCCATGTTTACGCCCTGCTTGCCCAGCAGGTAGGGAACCACGTTGTCATCGACCATCAGCATGGCTTTTAGGATGTGGGCGGGTTCGATGGCTTGGTTCTGTTTTGAAGAGGCTACCGCAAGGGTTTTCTGGATAACCTCTTGGGACTTTACAGTGAAATTATTAAAACTCATAAAATCAACCTCTTAGCGTATGCCTATAAAATCCGTTTTTCGCCCTAAAAAGCATTCACCTGCCGAATGCAGCAAACGCATGTCGTTGTATGAAAATTTTTAAGGGGTAATCCCCATTTTAATCGGGGGGTAAACCTAGAATTCAGCCAAACAGCTCTAACCAGCCGATAACAAAAAGCAAGGGCCCGCCGATTGGGTGGATTGTAGTTATCGCCCTCATAATTATAATGGCGGCAGTGGTTGTTTGGCAGACATCTTCCCTGACGGCGCCATCCCAAAGCAGCAACCAAAAGCCCGGCAGCTCACAGCTTAACTTGGTCTCCGGCATCTCCGTCACCTATGAGCAGGGCAAAAACTCATATGTCTTCAGCTACCGCCTCACCGCCACAGACACCTCAGAGCTGTTTTATGTGTCACAGAACGCCTCGCAATCGCGGTCCTTCCCCGCGGTGGCAGGCGCAGTTTACCAGGACTTGGGGCTGGAGATGAAGGTTGTTTCGGCGACTTCGGAGCTGCTGGTGCTGCAGGTTCAACCGCTGACCGACTAACTTGCATCTCAGCGGAATTCATCGAAGTTCATCTTTTAGAAGGATGCTCTGGAAAGTCGTCACCGCAAAACCCGTCGGCGCAGTCATGTTGAACTCCAGCAAGCTTCGGATTTGCTTGCCGCTGCCCCGCTCCAGCAGCGCCCAACCCAACACGCCGCCATAATCCTGCTTGCAGCCCCCTTGGCTCTGCTGGGTCTGCGCAAACTCCAATCGGAAAACCCTAAACTTCCCTGCTTCAACATCAACGTCCTTCCCCTCAGTGAGCTTCAGAGTGATTTCCGCGTCGGGGGTTCCCGTAACCGCACATATGACGGGCGCCTGCAATGAATCACCGAACTTTGCTTCTCTCTGGCTTAGGAGGGCAGTTTCGATGGGGCTGCTGCAGTTTATGCTCTGGGTGTAGGGGAGCAGGGCGGCGGGCATGAGTGTGTAGAGGTTGATGGCGTCGGCGCAGTTGACTTCGAGGGTTTGAGAAGTCGGGGCGGCGTCTGCTGCGTTGGGGGTAAGGGTGTAGTTTAGGATGTAAGTGTCTGGGGTTATGTCTAAAACCTCGACGGTGAGGATGCTGTGGCTGCTGGTGCTTAAGGTTTGGTTGCCGGTTTGGCTGGTGGAGGTTGCGGTGAGGCTGTAGGCGAATTCTTCGCCCAGCATATAACGTGCCTCCAAAGTGACGGTTTCACCGTTGCCCCAGGGCACACAGAATAGGGCAAACAAAACAGCCGCAGCCCCCAAAAAAGAGAAGAGGGAAAAACAGAGCCTTCTGTGCGTGCCACCCTTGAGCCTGCCCATATGCATTGCAGCCTTAAACCTGCCGCTTTACACGTTTTCTTCTACGCAAAACCACCGCTGCCAAAAGCGCCGCCGCCGCTCCTGCAGCAGCCGCAGAGGCCGCGAAGAGGGCGGTTTGGTCGCCTAGCGCTTGGGTGCTCTGGGGGCTCCACATGTTCGTCGCCACCGCCTCCACAACGACGGTGATGTCTTCGATGTACCAGCCTGTTTTGCTGGTGACGTTCTTGTAAACTTCCAGGGTTCCAACCATTACCCCTGTGGCTTTGTCCCATTCCTTATGCCTAAGCGAGTCGTTGCCGTAAGTGATGGTTCGAGTCGCGCCCAGCACGGTTTTGTCTTCCTGTCTCTGGACGGTTACGTTGACGGGTTTGTGGTTATGCTGACCTAAATCGAAGAATTGCATCCCGGGGCTCAGGTTCGCGGGGATGATGGTCCAGCCGCCCACGATGCCTTCGCTGAAGTTGTATTTCCAAACTGCGCTGCCGACGGTGCCGTTTCGGTAATTGCAGGTGAAATTGGCTGAGAACGCCTCGCCTTCAACGTCGAAAATTCCGATGCGGAAATGCACTACGTCGTGGGTTGGGGGCATTGAGCCTTTGCCTGTTACGGTTATGTTGTATTCTATCCAGTCGCCTACTTTGACGCCTACGGCTGGCGATGCTGTGGTCTGTGCGTTTGAGGTTTGGGGGAGGATTATTGCGGCGGAGGCGATTATGCAGACAAGGAGGATTGAGGTCAGGTGGGTTTTCATGTTTGGTCAATATGCCCTTAGAGGTTTTTGTTTTTAGGTTTTTTCGTCAAGAAACTTTGACTAAGCCGCGGATTGTTCAGTCAAGAAAGTTTGAGTAACGTTTTCTGGTTTTTTGGGTTTGTTGTGTGATTTTTGGGTGTTGTCACTGTAAGTCTTATTACGGAGCCTTGGTTTTTTGCTACTGGTGAAGTTCGATGTGTGAATTCAATGTGATAGTTAACGGAAAAACCGAGTTCAGAGACGTAATCTACGCAAAAGTAGACGGCGACAAAGTAACCGTCAAGAACATTCTGGGGCAAGCTAAAGAGTTCGTTGGCTGCCGCATCGCTGAGGTCGACGTGCCCAACGCGCGGCTTGTGCTGGTCGGGGCCTAGAGAAATTAACGTCCAGTTGCAACGCATGGACACTAACCCTCCCCGCTGGGCCTTGCCAGCCATGGGCTCTGGGGGTTTTCTGGCTTTATATATACAAAAGTTCACTAGTTAAATAGAAATAGCTTATTCGCCCAGAATGGATTGGGGAAACGGATAGATGAGCAGCCGGCAGAAATTTGAACGCGACCTCACCCTTCTCGTAGACAGGTTAACCAGCGGCGCCGCGCCCACCGTGGAGAACAAGCTTAACATGCTCAAAGACTGGCTGGTTAAGCTGCAGCGGGAAAACATCGTGAAAATCAACCACTCTGTCATGGAGCTTGTCTGCGCCAAATACCTAATCGAGAAAGACTACGAAGTCCAACTTGAGTATCCCCTCAACGAAATCTTAAACTGCGACCTCTACGGCATCAAGGGCCTAGGCAACCTTGTGGTGGAAATCGAAACCGGCTACATCCCCCCTGAAAACGCGTTGGCGCCCCTCACCTACACGTCGGCTCGGCTGGCAAGCAAAATCATCCGTTACAGCAGCTTCGCCGGCAAATTCGCGTTGGGGGTGCCGCCGCATTACATTCTGCCGTTTCCAAGGCTCTTTGCCAAGTCCCCCCGCAGCCGCAGTGAACTGGAGCTGGAGCAGGTTAAGGCGCTCTGCGACGCCTACTACCACAAGCCCCCCGTGACGCTGGAGGAAATCCGCGAAGCCCGCATACAGGAAATCTACATAATCGACGTAGACCACGTGAGCGTGCAGGAAATCGACCCTGAAGCATACCTTAAACGTGCGATACAGAAAGGCGTGGTCTATGACTGTTTAACAGCCGGTTTTCAGGGGCCTGAACCATAGATGTCGTTTTACGTTTACATTTTGCAATGTACCGACGGCACCTACTACACGGGCTACACCAGCGACCTCGACGAGCGGACGCGCCAGCATCACAACGGCACAGGAGCCAAATACACCAAAAGCCACAAGCCCCAACGCGTCGCCTACGTGGAACTCTTTGGCACACGCAGCGCCGCCATGAAGCGGGAACGGCAAATCAAAAAACTCAGCCACAAACAGAAACTGGCTCTGATAGTTTCACAGAATAAAGAGTAGGTAGAAATACTTTAGCAAAAAGCTAAAAATCTCACAAGATAATTAGACCTTATGAAGTTTAAATTAGCAGCGTTTGTACTGCTCTTCACCGTTCTCAGTATCCTTTCCCTATATTCTTTTCAGATGTACCAGCAGATTCTTTCCCAAGATGCCGCGGAAGGGGAACTGCTAAGCCAAGTGAAGGTCGTCAAGCTTGACTACAATTTTTCCGATCTATTTGACGCAGATTCAGGAGGAAGCATCCTATGCAACATAACCTACCAAAACCCGACAAATTCAGCCGTTGAGCTTTGGGATGTGAGAGTTGAATACTATACCAATCCGGTACACTGGGGATTTCCGAAGGCATATGGATCCTATACAAGCGCATTTATGCTTAACTCCCGTAGCTCGTCTACTATCTCTGTCGAAGTAAACGTCCAAGAAGCCAACAATACCAGTCCTGCCTTCCGAATCATGACAGATGCTGGTTATGATATTTCTGCAAGAGAATTAGGCTCAACCGTTCAGGGCCGCAAAATCAATAATTGGGTTAACGGGCGTTCACATGCAGATCAAACTTATGGTTTGCTCTCATTTTATTCGACCCTTTCTACTATCGTGTGGATTGTTGGTATAGGTCCAGCCGTTGCTGTAATGCTTTTTTTGTCCAAGGGCAAAACGCAGGTTAGACGTTGGGCGGCAGGAGTCTTCGCATTAAATCTATTTGGTATCTTTGCTCTTCTCCTCTTGTGGTATTTGCCTAAGCCTCTGCCCTCTGTATATTCTAATTATTTTCCTCTGGGAGCTGGCTCAGGGTTTGCTGAATGGGTTTTCTTATTAGGGCTTATATTAGGTGGTGGATTGAATCTTTACGCATTATCATTATTATTTCGAGATTCTCAACATGCAAAAATTATGTCCTTTCTTGCCGGCGGATTTATGATAGCTGCCTTTATTCTGTCTTTTTTTGGGTCGACGACGTTTGCTTCTTACTGGAATAATTCCGCTGTTTGGTTTTTCCCAGCACTTGCTGCTGTCAATGCGTTAACATTACTTCGATTAAGACAATACCCTGAAAATGATAGTTACAAGTTAACTAACTAAGGCTCTTTTATTTATCGATATTTCAAGGGAATGTCATAGCGAAGGGTTCATGATAGCCCCAAAGTCCAGCCTGCAAACCAAGCCGCTGCAGAATTAAAAAGCAACCAGCCACGTCGGCGAGAAGATTATGAATAAGGGCACCGCTACCTTCAATCTATTATTAAAAAAATCAATCAGCAAAACACATACGTTAAAGACTTCCAAAACGTGCTCTATTAGCTACATCAGGAGGGTTAGTGCTGCGCCTGTGATGATGGGCACTGATACGTTATCGTTTATGGGTAGTGGTAGCACCTCGATGGTCATGGCTACGGCGGCGGCGACCAGCGCCCAAGCCGGCGGCACAAAGAACAACGCAGCTAAAAACGCGAAGACAAAGCCTGCCAAGGAGCCCTCTATGGTTTTGCCCTTGTTAAACGGCAAAGAGTTGGTGAGCATTCCGCCGAAGAGCGAGGCGGCGCTGTCGCCTAGGCAAAACGCGGCTATGGCTGCTCCGGCTGGAGAGGTCGGAAACAGAAGCAGCGTCGCTACTATGCCTACGGCGAAGTAGATGGGGGCGGCTGCGAAGCCGTAGAGCTCCGACTGCGAGGCGGCGTGGCGGGTGACTGAGGAAACCAGGGGGAGGCTGCGTCCTTCGAGTCTGCAGAGTTCGGAGGCAGTGTAGAGGATGGCGATGAAGATAATCAGGGACGCCACCAATGGAACCCCTACTAGGCCTGCGATGACGGGCATGAAGAAGCCGGCGGCGTGGATGTCTTCGCGGACAAAATCGTTAGTTTGGGGGAAACCCCGTTTCTCTTTTTTCCCATCGATTATGGGTAGGATCGAGGCGAGTCTGCCGTTGACGACGCGGTCAGCTTTTATGCGTAGGATAAAGTCGGGGTTGAAGCCGATTTTAAGGGTTCCGGGCATAAAGATGCAGCGGTTGTTTCGGTCATCCGCCACCACGATGCAGTCGCTAGTCAACATGCCCTCCTTGTTGAGTATGCCGCAGAGGATTTTGAGTTTCCCGTTTTTGGCTATGGCGTCTCCGGTGATGTTGCCGGTTAAGCGGCCGTTGCGCACCTCCACGTCCACGCCGAAGGCATAGTCCGCGCAGATCTCCGAAGCCATTTTCTCAACTAGAAAGGTAGGTAAGCCTGAGCTGATGACTGCCACTTTGCAGTTGCGGGCTTTCAGTTCGCTGCAGAGGTTCTTAAGGAAGGGAGTCGCGGGGATTCTCTGGAAAACAGCGCCAAGCAGCTCGGTTTCTGTGCCTCTTAGCTCAGCGAAGATGTGTCTGAGGGTAGGCTCGATTTTTTGGATGCCGACCTCGTAGAGGAAGCCAAAGAGCAGCAGCTTGAGGAGCGTAGCGAAGCCGAGGGCTTTGCCGACGTCGAAGAGGAAGCGGTTTTTGGGAATCAGCACTCCTTCAACGTCGAAGACCACGAGTCTTGGCTTAGTTGTTTGCGCCATAATGCATCTGAACCCCCAAGATAGGGGTCTCTACGTTAACAGAAGGGGGTTTGGTAAAGATAAATCGTTTGTCTGTTAGCAGAAAAGCACGGGGGTCCATTTTAGGAAGCAAGGAATCAATTGCAAAACCTTTTAAACGATTCATCGCTAATTATAGTCGATTTTGATGCCATACTGTAGAAATTGTGGAACCGAGTTGCATCAGGAAAAGTTTTGTCCACGTTGTGGAACGCCTGTTCCCTTTAACCAAATGCCTTATCAGCAAATGCCACCCCCACCGCCTCCAAGAAAAAGTGGAAGCCCACTGAAAATAATCGCAGGTGTGGCTGTGGCTGTAATTGTTGTGATTATTGTTGCAGCAGTGGTTCTTAACCCGCCTGGCTCCTCAAATCCAATCACAGCAATCGTTGATCCGCCTAATCCCCAAGTTACCTCTATCAACGGGCGCGAGTCATTTTCTAACTTGGATTACACCTACAAGGTTGACGTTACCGTCCGAAATAATGGTGGAGCAGGAAACGTTGAGGTATTTGCCGAAATAAACGGCGCTGGCAAATATGAGCAGCAGAGCAACACTGTATATTTAGCAAAAGGCGAAAGCAAATCAATGCAGTTTACCTTTGATTTAAGCGTCTGGGGTAGTTTGGGTCAGCCCAGTGTTAACTATCGGGCATGGGCAAATGCAAAATAGCTTAACGAAATAATACCATGCATCAGGCTTGGCTCTTCTTACTGCTTATTCTGCAGCTCCAGGGGGCAACCGCCGCCGCAGACCCCCAGCTCCTCGCAGCCCCGGCACTTCTCCTCCACGTAGCCTCGGTTACGCAGCTTCTCCGCCAGGGGGCTATGCCAGATTTTCATCCAGGGCTCAGTGAGGATGTTGCCGAGGCTTTCAAAGTAGCTCTGGCAGGGATACACCTCGCCGCTGGGGCCCACGCAGGCGTTGATAAGCGCTGCAGTGCAGGTTTTTATGCCCAGCCCCATCGAGACGGGGTCAAGCTGGCAGTACTGGGTGGGGGTGTACCAGAGGAACTTGAGGCCGAGCAGTTGGGCTTTGTCGCGTATCTGGGGCAGCAGCGCCTTAAGCGCTTCGAGGGAGAGGGCGAATTCGTTTTGGGCTGCGGGGGCTCTGCCGCTGTAGATGAGGCTGTTGCAGCCAAACGCGTCCACGCCGAGTTCCTTGATGTAGTCTATGGTGCGTAGAAAATCGGCTTCGTTATGCTTGCTTAGCGTGGTGTTGGTGGAGACGTAGATCTGGCTGTGCACCGCGTTTTTGATGCCTACAACCGTTTCTTTCCAGCTGCCCTCTGAGCAGGTTATGGCGTCATGCACGCTGGGCTTATGGGATTCCAGGGTTATCTGCACGAAATCCAGCCCCGCCTTCTCCAGTTCTGCCACGTACTGCGGGTCTTTGAGGCGCCGCCCGTTGCTGATTAGGCCCGTGACCATGCCCTTGTTCTGGGCGTAGAGCAGCAGCTCAGATAGGTCCTCGCGTAGGGTGGGTTCGCCGCCGGTGAAGGTTAAGATGAAGACGCCGACGTCGCTAAGCCGGTCAATTACGGTTTTCCACTGCTCTGTGGTTAACTCGGCTGTTTGGTGGGGTCCGCCGGCGTAGCAGTGGAGGCAATCGTTTTGGCAGCGAAACGTAAGCGCCATATCCATCCGCAGCGGCGCCCTGTACTGGTAGGTGAAGGGCTCCTCTTTTTCGATGGAGAGGTACGTGACGGGGTCGATTTTCTCGGTCTGCGCCAATGTGCTGATGGTGTAGACGAGCTGTTCATAGTCGGTTTTGGCGTCCTGCGCCGATACCCGGTATATGCCCCGGATTTTGTTGACTACCTCAGCTTGGGTATGCCCCATCATGAAGTAGTAGGCATATGACGTCGCGGACTGATTCAGGTGCAGAACGGTGTTGGCGTTAATCACCATGACGCCGCGGCCGTCGGCTTCCACCCGCAGCTGCAGCGACATGCCAGCGTATTTGTCTTCGCCCCGGTAGCTGTAGCGTCCCGTGGGCACCTGCTGTTTTCTGCCAAAGTGTTTGATGAAACTCAACTTAGCGTCCTCCTCCCCCTGCACAGGCGCAGGCACATGACACACAAGCGCAGGCACAGGCGCAAGCCGCACAGGCGCAGACGCAGTCCCCTCCTTTGCGGGCGGGTTGATGGCTGGATTTAGGCGGCGGTGGCACGATGGCGTTGGCGAATTTCTCGAGGTTAACCACCACGTTGTTGGCTGTGCCTTCCACGGCGGTGGCTATGTTGTTGGCGAAGTCTGCGCCTGGAACTGGAGCGGGAGTGGGCATCTGGCTGGGGGCGTTAACGTTCGGGGTGAAGATGGGGTGGGGGTGATAGATGGTGTAGCCGTACCACCACCAGAACCACAGGGGCTGCGGCTGGAAGGGGCGGTCACGGAAGATGGTTTCGGTGCGGCCTTTGCGGTCGGGGTCCATCATGAGCCAGAGCAGCTGCTGATCATAGGCGTTGGATGCGAGCTCCGGCGTCCCCGCCTGCTCCACCTGCAGCCATGCCTTCGCAACTATTTTTTGGTAGTAATCGGCGGTGTCTTTGCGGCTGTAGCCCTGCAGCTTCTGCTCGACGGTGTCGCGGAGGAACATGACGGCGTGCGCCAGCTTCTCTTCGTCGAGGCTGCCGTCGGGTTTGAGGGCTTGGAGGAAATCGATTTCGTAGTAGCGCAGCGGTTTTTCTTTGGTGCCGGTTTTGCTCTCGTAGGGCGATAGCACCTTTAGTTTGAGGGAGGGCTTGGTTTCTGTTGCCCAAACCGCCCGTTTCTGGAGCAGGCTGTAGAGGATTTCCGTTACGATCTGCTGGGGTTTGAGGTCAAGCAGATAGGAGGCTTCCACCGCCGTTAAGCCCCGTTTGACGCCCAGGGTTTCTATGCCGACTTTGGGTTTAGTGTAGCTTTTCTTGCTTAGGCGGTAAGCGATGAATATGATGATGAAGAGGGCTGCTAAAGCCGCAGCCACCGCAAAAATGATCCCCAACGCGCCTATCCCTGCAGGCGGGGTGTAGTTGGGAAGCGCCGCGGCTGGGAAGGAAACGCCGATGGGATACTGCTGGTTAGCGCCCAGAGCCGGAAGTTCCCAGTAAAGGGCGGTTCTGCCCTCCACGGTTTGGCTGCTATTCCAAAATTTGTCCGGCAACGTCTTAACGTCGTCGACGGTGACGCCTTCGGGGAAAACAATCTGCACCCGCACATCACTGATGGGCACGGTCTTATCCCACTGCGGCGTAAACTCCATGCCCAAGTTGCCCTCGTTGGTGCTGTCGGTCTGCATCATGCCTGCAACGTTGGTGGTTATGATGTACCAGATGCTTTCCCCCGCGGTCAGCGGCGTGTGGAAATCCACCGATGCCACCTCATCATTGAACTTGTAAGTGTGCAGTTGGTTGCCATACTGGTCCACGGCCTCTCCGATGGTGAAATCCGTGTTGGGCTGCCCCAAATCAAATGCGCTCAGGGTGCCGGAGGTCACGGTCAAGGACATGTTGTAAGTTAAATCCACGGTACCGTCCTGGTTGATGAAGAGCTGCGCCCACTCCTGATTCACGGTGTAGCTTGGGCTCTGGGCTTGGCTGAAGCTGAATGCGGACGCTGCTAAAATGCAGGCAAGCAGAAACGCCAAAAGCAACTGTGCACGATTTACCATTTCGGCTCCTCAGCAACCTCAAAAGTTGTCCCGCAGTAGGGGCACTTAACATATGGCACGCCGTCTCGTATCTGGATTTGGTCTGCGTCGATGTTGGCTCCGCAGTGGGGACACTTAATCTGCGCCGCCTTCATCTCCCCCGACATCTCCACACACTGGATGACAGTTTTGGGCTTGCGCGTCAAGAAGTAAATGCCCACCACCACAGCTAAGCCCACGATGAAGAGGATCGCAGCCGTAAGCAACCGAGCCTGAGCCGCCTGAGCAGTAAGCCCCACATAGGAGGAGGCAAGCGCAAAGATAACTGCAAAAAAGAACAAAACCGCAGCAGCAACACCGCCAAGTACAGCAATCAATCTCATAACTGTACTTTGTTATGCCTAGAGATTTAAAATTAGCCCTCATCAAAAGCGGCGGTTGCCCGTTGTCGGAGCAATTGTGCTCATCGCCGGCGTCCTCTACAAACCAAAAAAGAAGGGGCAAACCACCTTATTCCAGACAGACTAAAGTGCCACACATGGAAAACGCCATAAGCTATTTCGCGGGGCTCCTAATCGCTGCAATCATAGAACTACTGCCGATTTAATCCCTGAACAAGCAAGCAATTGCCGATAACTACAAAACAAAACCGTAAGACCACGAGAATAATCAGAAGTCTCATGACCTATTTGGTTAAGGCTTGGAGAGGTAAACATAATCTCGCTAGCTTGCCCTAAGTAGAGCTACACAATGCGAACTTATCAACCTAAAGATCGTTTGTTAGTTTTATCAAGGTAATCCCCTGACAGCTGCTTTGCATTCTTCTTTTAATATCAAGTGCTAAAAGAGAAGACGGGTCAACTTATCTGCCATGAAGTCATTGATACTCTCTACGTCGTTATTACTTCGGTATTGCAAAAGTTGAATGATATCATTGTCTGTGAGGAATAATATCCAGTTGTTTGGTAGAAATGTTTTGCAGCGGGCGTATGCTTTTGTTTCATCCACTTGCCGACAAACAAGTACGCCAAAATTACCTCTTTGGTCGTTGAGTCGCCCATTAAGTTGGTCGAATTCCTCATTCACTGGATCGTTCGCGTAATTTTTCATCTCAAAAATCGGAAACTGGGCAATTTTCCGCTGCCCAACATTATAAAAGAAGCCCTCAGTCGCAACGTTGGTAAAAATGGTATCGACAATCTTCGTACCGTCGCCAATAGGTACCTTCATACGCATATTTCTTAAAAAACCTCTAAAAATTCTCGCAATTGCCCAGGCAGTAAGTCTATGGTATAATTCGGCGTAATCAGTGCCACAGCTAAGGTCATGCAATCTTCTTTTGTAGAAGCTCTCTATCGCGAGGTAGCTCGGATTAGGCTCAGCGATACGGGCAGCCCGATTTTGCACAATTTTAGGCATGGAATTGGTAGGGTCTGCGATGGTTTGATCAACTGGCAGGTATTCCATCAATAACTCACCTGAGATTGCGTTGTTCATCACAGCGTGCGGTATCTTTTTGTACAGCCTAACATCATCTGACAATCCCCATTTTTTCTCGAGTTGGAACCCAAACAAACCCATCATTTCATCCAATTCTTCAGGTGGATGGTACCGATAGAAATTCTTTATGTAACGCTTCTTTCCTATCCATATTCCATCACCAAGTTTATTCCGGCCCTCGTCTCTTAGTCGTTTGTATTCTGTGGCTTCTTTCTGCGCTACCCAAAGTAAATATTTGCCTTCCCTGAGTTTGTTGTAAATGGTTTTGATGACGTACAAGCGTTCTGCCGGTACAGGCATAACAGGCAAGACGTTAGCCAATAGTACAAGGTCAAACTGCTTTTTATCGCTAATGAAGGGATTAGGGAAGACAAGTTCTTGGAAATCGGGTCCTTTTGCTCGACATTTAGCAAGGTTCTGCTGTGTTTGCTCATATTCAAGTATCGATTCAAATTCGACAGCGCAGACCTTCTTGCCCATGTCTAAAATGTATGGAACGTTTTTGAGCTTGGCAGCTCCGAACTCCAACACACTCTCAATTTCATAACCTTTCTCATTAGGAAGCACATCCTCTAAAACTGTCTTCAAGTTCTCGCTAGGAGTATCAAAATTTGGCGCGGAACCAGTAACATCAATAACTACTTCCTTTAATTCAACTGGATTGTTATTGTCGACTGGTACTCTAAACCTGTAAATTGAGCTTTCCCAGAGGGGCATTGGATCTCCTGCATTTTAGGTGTTTTTTTAATTTTATCAAGCTATCTTTCGTTTACATATTTAAAATCTTGCATATCATGCGTTGTTATGTCAAATTTAATTTTTGAAGTCTTGATTTTATTCCGCCTTCTTGTCTTCGGTGCTTTTCAGCCAATTGCGGTATAGTTAAACCTTGATGAAAACCGAGAGTTAATTCGGTGTCTTCATTGTCAGTCCATTTTTCGTATGCTCTCTTATGCGTTTGTCTGATTGTGTTTACATTATAGGCTTTAAAGTGGGATTGCCCTTCGGCATTAGAAGCATTAAGATAAACCTTATTATCTCGAATAGCCGCTGGGCTCATAAGCGGCAAAATTTTTTCTAAGCAAAATCTGCAATTTGGACAAAAATTAACTAATTTCCTAATCTCTACTCCGCAGTTTGGGCAATACAAATGCTCACCAGAATGAGTTATGCTTTCTTGTAAGTTAAAAAATTAACGGTTTTCTTCTTTATGTTTGATGTGTTTTGCTTTTTCATTTAGGCGAGGTTGCTGACAGAATTATACCTCAGCTCATGTGTTAGTTTAGCCATTTGGTTTTTGTGTTAGATGTTTTGGTGGGGGAGTTGGTTGGGTGGTTGTGTAGTTGTTTTTGTTTGTGTGTTGTATTTAGGCGAGGGCTGTGTTGGCGGTTTACCCTTTTTATAAGGGGAGGGAGTCTCTGTGGGAGCGGCAGTTAGGCTTTTTTTGCGGGTATGGTGGTTACCTTTATGCCGTGGCGTTTAAGCAGTGCCGCGGTGACGCCGTCGCCTGCTTTGAATTTCTCGGTGAAGGTGCCGTCGAAGATTCTGCCGCAGCCGCAACTGGGGCTTTTCTCGATAAGCAGCGCTTCGGTTGCGCCGACGGATTGGGCTATGGCAAGCGCCGTGTAGGCGCCTTTGAGGAATGCGTCGGTGACGTCTTTGCCTTCCATGCTTAGGACGTGGGCTTTGCCGTCGAGTACGTCGGAGCCGTTTCCGCCTACGATTTCGGAGGGCACCCGGGGCACGCAGAGGCCGCCGAGGACTTCGGGGCAGATGGGGAATAGGTTGCCGCGTAAAAACTCCCATTGCAGCTCTGGATTTGCCCAGTTTTGGGCTTGGAAGTTGCAGTTGACGCCCAGCAGGCAGGCAGAGACGAGTTTCATAGCATCAGAGGAAGCGGGCAGCCATAAGAACTTGGCGGCAGATGCACAGAAAACAAATCGCCCAACCAGCATTCAGCCAGCAGTCCAAGCCACGGCTGCACAACTGCAGACCTAGGCAAAGCGTACCCATGCATTCGTAGAGGGTATATAAGAGGGGGGGGTAGAGAGAGAATCACACAACAGAGCTGCGGGCTACGGAAAGCTGCTTTACGCCCTCTGCGGTTCCGATGTAGGCAAAATCGGTTAGCCCCACAAAAAAGCCGGTTTCCACCACACCCGCAACCATCTTGACCTTAACCGCCAACGATGCGGGATCAGCGATTTCGCCGAAGAACACGTCGAGCACTGCGTTGCCGTTGTCAGTTATGACTGGTCCCAGCTTGCCCTTGCCTTCCCGTGTTATGGGGTTGCCGCCGAGCATTGCGATTTTGCGTTTGGCAAGAGGCAGCGCAAAGGGCAAAACCTCAACGGGCACAAACTGGTTGTTAGCGCCAAGTTTGGAGACCAGTTTCTTCTCGTCGGCGATGATGATGTTTTGTTTGCTTGAGGCAGCCACGATTTTTTCGCGTGCAAGCGCTGCTCCACCGCCTTTAATCAGGAAAAGCTCGCTGGTAAGCTGGTCTGCGCCATCGATGGTGACATCGACCACGGGATGCTCATCAAGGGTGGTTAAGGGTATGCCGCATTCCACCGCCAACAGAAAAGCCTGATAAGACGTGGGCACACCCAGCACATATATGCCCTGAGTTTTCATGCGTTCACCTATGGCTTGTATCGCAAAAGCCGCGGTGCTACCGCTGCCTAAGCCCACAACACAGCCGTCTTTAACGTGCTCAACGGCTCTGAGAGCCGCATTTTTCTTCTGTAATGTAATTGGATCTAGGGTTTGGTTATCCTTCAATTTCCATCTGTCCTAACTTATCTAAAACCTTCTCAACTTCACTGCGTATGGATTCGATTCGCCGCTCCGCCTCGGTTTTGGCGGTTGGCTTCTCCTCAATGGGTTTGCGTTTACGCTTAGGCTTCTCCACGCTGACCTTAGCAGCCGCTTCCTCCCCCTCTTCTTCCTCAGCCTCATCCTCCTCGGACTCAGCCTCCTCAATCTGCACCGGAGCCTGCGGAATCTTGACGGGGATTTCACGGATGGGTTTAACATCGATTCTGCCGCGGAGCTCCTCAACTTTGCTGGTGAGTTCACCGAAGCGTTCGCTGAAGAGCTTCATGAGGTCCTCCTGCATACCCTCAAGTTCATGAAGGGCAATTATGGATTCATCCTTGGATATGGAGTCTTTGATGGTGTTCATCCGCTGCTTATAGCTGGCAGCAAGTTTCTCGCGTTCACCCTCAGTGATTTTGCCCTCCGCCTGAGCCTCATAAAGACGCCTGATGGCGTCACCGAGGATTTCCCGCTCCAAATCCAGCATACGCAACTCGTCCTTGGCGCTGGAAGCCATCGTGGTCTGGATGCTCTTGCTGATCTTAAACGGCATGCTGGTGTATTCGAGGTCAACTTTGCTGGCGGCTGGCACCTGAGCAGGCGTTTTCTGCTGTGGAGGTTTAGGGTCAGCTTTTTTGGTGCTGTAGCGGCGCATGGCATAAACTACGGTGCCTGCAGCGATGACGATAACTAACGCGACTGCCAGCACAATCAGGGGATCCTCATACCATACCACGCCAAGCCCTCCTCAGTCTTATCATGCCAATCATACATATATCGGTAAATATATTGGCTATGTTTGGTGTTCCAAGTTTAAATAAATATTGCAAGATAACCCAGCATTAACCGCCGAATTTACATGTCAACTGCTGCTTGCATGCGACCTGACGCATTTATTTCCGGTTGCCAGATAACTAAGGCTAACACGACAAAAAAAGCAGCCGCCAAATACTTAATTATCACCTACTCCTTAATCACCGATACCACAACGAAATCACCCTACCTGCAGGAAGCTTAAACATGGAATTCTTTGACCTCATGAGCATCTCCCACCGCTATATGGAATTACTCAACCCGACAACCCCCCAAAAAATCCTCCAACTCGGCAAACTGCTTAAACTCAAAAAAGGCAGCAGAGTAATCGACTTCGGCTGCGGCTGCGCCAACCCCCTTACTCTGTGGGCAGAGGAATATGGCATCACCGGCGTTGGCATCGACATATCCAGAGATTTCTGCAGCCGCGCCAGGGAAAAGCTGGCTAAGGAAGGCTTATCTGACCAAATCGAAATCGTATGCTCCCCCGGAACCGACTACGTGTTCGAAGAAGGAGCTTTCGACGCCGCAACATGTATTGGGGCAACTTTTGTTTTCGGCGGCTTCCAGCAGACAATCCAGGCGATGAAGCGGGCAATACATAAAAATGGACGCCTCGGCATCGGCGAAACATATTGGCTTAACAATCAGGTACCTCCCCAGTATGCCCAGAAACAGACAACCACCTACACGGAGCCAGAGCTGGCAGAATTCACCCGAAACGAAGGCTTTGAACTCGAATATATCATCCGTTCCAGCCGCGATGATTGGGACAGATACATCTCGGACAGTTGGTATGGGTTGATACGTTGGCTGGAAGAAAACCCCCGCCACCCAGATTATGCGCAGGTGTTCAAATTCTTCCGCGCTGACCAGGATGACTATTTACAGTATCAAAGTCAAAGTATGGGTTGGGCAATGTACTGCCTCGCCCCACTCAAACCTCATCCACTAGACATTAAACCATAAAAAATAAAATCTGATTCCTCATCAGCCACCTTTTGGATCCCCTCATCAGCATCGTTGAGCTGGAATGCTGCAAAAAAGTTGTACATTCTTTTAGATTCGGGGATTTTGACGCAAGCGCAAGTTTAGGCATAAACCTAAATTCCTTTCCGTTTTGCCTATATCGGCAAATACTGCAATTTGGCCATTGCCTATTTTGTATTCTTACTTTAGGGCGCCACAAGTTTGTTTGGTAAACAGTTAAGCCGCCATTTGCTATTTCTTTGAACAAATGGTTTGTAGCTTATATCCCAGTCTACATACCGTTTTTATGTGATATTAACCCAAAACCCTTTTTTAGAAGAATGTTATGCTCGCTAAAGACTTCACATGATTAAGAGGCTAATTGCATTGGATTCGACATTCTCGTTGCCTAGGGCAAGCGGGTGCAATTTGGCACTTTGGAAATCACGATAGGGGCTTTTAATGTTAGAGATTCTGTTTCCAATAGGTTTAACAGTATTTTTTCTTGCAATCATTTTGCCGCCGATAGGTACAAGGGTAACTAAAGGCAAAATCCCACGGCAAACATCTCTCCTATGCACCTTCATCGCAAGCATAAGTATTGTAATTTTTTCTACAGAAACAGTCCTTACCGGCAAAAGCACTTCCTATGTGGCGTACCAGATAACACCCGCGTTCCAATTCGCCTTCGCAATTGACAGGTTAGCCGCGTTTTTCCTATTCATAGTAAGCATAGTTTCGGTGGCAGTTGCGGTTTACTCAATTCCATACGTTGAGCACTTGAAGCATGAAAACAGGCGCAACATGCTTGTTTCCCTCATGAACGTCTTTGTTGTATCGATGCTTCTGGTTGTTGCTTCATCAACCATGTTCTCCTTCTTGTTTTTCTGGGAAATCATGGCTCTCGCCTCATTCCTCCTGGTTATGACCGAGTATGAAAAGCAGGAAACCCAGAAAGCAGGCATATTCTACTTTATCATGACACATCTCAGTACACTCTTTCTACTCTTCGCTTTTCTATTCATCTACACGGCTACAGGCACCTTTAACATCCAGAATATACAAGCAAGCCAATGGGTTACATCAATTGCTTTTATCTTCCTGTTCCTCGCCTTCGGCATCAAAGCCGGCATCATTCCCTTCCACAAGTGGCTTCCATACGCTCACCCAGCAAGCCCCAGCAACATATCCGCACTCATGTCCGGAGTAATGATAAAAGTCGCCATATACGGCTTAGTCCGCTTTGTTCTGCTTATGCCCCTGCAGTTATGGTGGGGCATGCTTATCCTTGCCGTGGGAGCAACCTCAGCAGTCCTAGGCGTTATCTACGCATTGAAGGAACATGACATAAAACGCTTGCTCGCCTACCACAGCATAGAAAACATAGGCATAATCCTCATCGGTTTAGGCTTATACGTCATATTCACAGCTTCAAATCTCCCCCTCATCGGACTGCTCGCATTGGCAGGCGGCCTCTTCCACACCCTCAACCATGCCCTCTTCAAAAGCCTCCTCTTCCTCACCAGCGGAAGCATAGTTAACGCCACAGGAACCCGCAACATCGAGGAAATGGGCGGATTAATCAAACGCATGCCCGCCACCACAGTGCTCTTCCTCATCGGCGCAATCTCCATCTCCGCGCTGCCACCCTTCAATGGCTTCGTCAGTGAACTGATGATCTTCCAGGCTTTCTTCCAATCCTACGCCTTAGCCAACCCCTTCCTTGAATTACTCATAATTGTGGCGTTGGCAGTGTTCGCCCTCACCAGCGCGTTGGCAGCCGCATGCTTCGTGAAGGCCTTCGGAATCACCTTCCTGGCCCTCCCCCGTTCACAAGAAACAAGAAACGCCCAAGAATCACCCAAGCTAATGCTGGCTGGACCCGCAATTTTGGCGGCGCTATGCATTGGACTGGGGATTTTCTCGCTTCAAATCTTTGGTTTGTTAGGCTACAGTTTTCAGTTACCTAACATGCTGCTTGTAGGCGCAATCCTTGCCGTCATGTATGGCGCTACTTTTTTTGCCCTAAGAGAGTTCGCATGCAAACGGGAACGCATTGCTGAAACCTGGGGCTGCGGTATCCCCGTGCAAAACAGCAAAATGGAATACACCGCCTCTGGCTTCTCTGAGCCAATCGTTACCATCCTCAAATCGATCTTCCGCACCCAAAAGATATCCGAACGCACCTTCAGCGACGACCACAAAGTTATTTTCAAAGAGGGGAAAGCTGAAATTCGTCTTATGAAATTTTTTGAAGAACGCCTCTATCTGCCAGTCGCTAACATAGTTCGTTGGGTGGCGCTTAAAGTTAATAATATTCAGCGTGGCGACGTTGACTTGCATGTTGCCTACGCATTTGCAACTATAGTGATTTTCCTCTTGATTATCTGGTGGTTTGCATGACGGATCTGACACTCGTATTATACGGGATACTGAACGTGGCATTCACAGTGATGCTTGCACCCCTCTTCATCAGCCTCATCAAAAAAGTCAAAGCCTTCGCCCAAAAAAGGCAAGGTCCACCCCTACTGCAGACCTACCGCAATCTGGCAAAACTGTTCAAGAAGGAAACGGTTTATTCCGAGAATTCATCGTGGATCATGCGGATTACACCGCTGATAAACATCGCTGCCCTGCTGGTGGCAAGTCTTTTTGTTCCAATGCTGGTCATTCCACACCCCACCGACTTAGTCGGCAACATAATCCTCTTCATTTACCTGTTGGCGTTGGCGAAGTTTTTCATGGCTCTCTCAGGCCTTGATGCAGGCAGCACATTTGGCGGCATGGGGAGCAGCCGGGAAATGGCGATATCTGCGCTTATTGAGCCCACAGCTATCGTGGTGTTCGCCGCGTTGGCTTTCGCCTTTAAAACCACCAGTATCCCCGAAATGTTTCGGGGCGCCTTAACCTCCACAGTGCTTGTGGACTCCGTTCTCATCCCCATCTGTGTCTCGCTCTTCATCGTGCTTATCGTGGAGTCTGCACGGGTGCCAGTGGATAACCCTGAAACCCACCTTGAACTCACTATGGTTCATGAAGCGATGATTTTGGAGCAATCGGGCAAAAATTTGGCGCTGATGGAACTCTCCGGCGCCATGAAGCAACTTCTCCTCATGGGTTTACTCATCAACGTTCTCGTTCCATGGGGATTAGCAACAGAATTCTCTGTGGTCGCCATCCTGATTTCGCTTGGCGCCTTCATGTTTAAGGCAATAATACTCGCAGTCATTATCGGTGTCTTTGAATCGTCCTGCGCCAAATCACGCTTTTTCCGTCTGCCCGGACTCTTCGCTCTGGCGCTGTTTCTTTCCATTATCACGTTGATTCTCGAGGTATTCGCATGATTATTGCTCCTGCTGAAGATATCACTCAAATCCTCATTGTTCTTGTGCTCGCTACCGCAGCCATTATCCTTGTCAAGAGGAATCTACGTTCGCTCATCCAAACCTACGCATTTCAATCAGCGTTGCTTGCGGTTATGGCGTTGCTGTTTTTTGTGGAAACAGGCATCTGGACGCTTCTCGGCTTAGCAATCCTGATTATAGTCAGCAAAGTCGTCGTCATTCCCTACTTTATGGGGCAGATACAAAGAAGGCTTCACATTAAACGGGATGTCCAATTCCATTTCCTCTCCCCCATAACTTCACTGTTTGTCAGCATTTTCATAGTTCTGTTTGTTTACCTATCCTTCTCCACCTTGATTGCCCCCCTCAACATCTTCGACGGCAGCCTTTTCTTCCTCGGCGCGGCAACAGGGATGTCTCTTATGTTCATGGGCATGATGGTCATATTCACCCGTAAACAAACCATCACAAACATCGTGGGCTACCTCACCATGGAAAATGGCGTAGTCCTATTCAGCCTCTTTTTAACTGAACTGCCCCTGCTAATCGAGGTCCTCATAGTTGTTGACTTAATCATGTTGACTTTGCTGGCGACGATATTGGCTTTTGGGATAGACTCAACCATAGAGGAGTTCCATTCGCGCCTCAACATTTTTCAAGAAACCACCAAGAAACTGCAGCAACCCCGCGATGGACGCTTAGAGGACATTGAAGCAACCCCAAAACAGCCCAAGGAGGCTAAAGAATGATTTCGCTAAATCTCATACTCATAAGTTACGGCTTAGTTGCATTAGCAGTTCTACTGTGCACATTACTGTCAAAGTCTCACCGAATCATGAATATCCTTTCAATCCTGTTGCCAGCCACCTACCTTTTGCTTACACTCTTCACATTAACCCATGAAGCGCTGCCAGCCTACAATTTAGGCGCAGACTACTTCCTAATCGACCACCTATCCATATATGAAATCCTCCTCTCAACAGTGCTGTTCCTCTTTGCCGCAGTTTACTCACGCGGCTACATCGAGGGATCCATTGAAATCCATGAGATGGAGCGCAGCAACCTCAAATTATTCTACGTTGCCTTCAACCTGTTGTTGGTCGCTATAACATTTGCTTTTTTGGCGGATAACTTGGCGTTGTTCTGGATACTTGCAGAGTTAACAACTGCTTTCTCAGCCGTTCTAATCGTAATTTTAAACGCGCCTAAAAACATCGGGGCTACTCTCAAGTACATTTTTATAACTTCCACATGCATGCTATTCGCATTCATCGGGCTGATTCTGCTTTTTACGATGACTGATGTTTCCTATGGCTCAGGAACCCTGAATTGGAGCGCCTTAATGGCTATAGCAAGTGCCCTCTCCCCGGGCATTCTGCTTGCAGCCTTCATATTCACCTTCGTTGGATTCGCGGCTAAATCAGGCGTCGTGCCCTTCCACGCTTGGCTTCCTAGCGCCCACTCCAAAGCGCCTGCATCAGTCAGCGCGATTTTATCAGGAAGCATAACAAGCGTGGGCATCTACGGCATCATCAGAATGTACGCTATAGCTGCTCAAAACAGCATCTTACCTAAGGTCTCCCTGCTTCTCATCGCCTTCGGAGTGCTAAGCATGGTTGTTGCCGCCTTAACGATGCTAACGCAAGTAAACCTCAAGAAACTCATCGGGTACTCAACGGTGGAAAACATGGGTTTTCTCCTCGTGGGGTTAGGCGTTGGCGGGGCAGTAGCGGTTTTCTGGACGCTCTTCTACATTTTGGCGCACGCTTTCACCAAGGCTTCGTTGTTCTTCTCATCCGGCATAATGCATCACCAGTATGAAAGCGTAAGAATGGAACGAATAAAAAACGCCTTCAAACTCCAGCCTTTTGCTTCATGGACCCTCATTTTGGGTGCCATAGCAATAATTGGTATGCCAACAGGAGCGGTATTCATCCCCAAAATCAGTATTCTGATGCAATCCGCCACTTACTCCCCCTACTTGCTTTTGGGGTTGCTGGTGATTTTCCTTTTTGCCACCGCAGCATTTGGAGTTTTCCTGATTAAATTGCTGACAAACAAGCAAGAAGACACCATGGCGCCCAAGGTTTACCGTGTGCCTTTAAGCATGAAGGTTACAATCGTGGTTTTGCTGGCATCGGTATTTGCGTTAGGTGTTTTCTTCCCCCATCAACTAAGCGATTTGCTCACCACTATCGTGTCTGAGCTGGGTATAAGGTGAAAAGCATGAGCATAAAACAAGAAATTCCACGAATCTTCCTCGAAAGCCAAATAGCAAATATCAGAGTTTTCAACGATGAAATCTACATCAACATGGACGAAAAACAAGCTGCGATGGCAACCAAAACAATGGATGAAGCCGGCTTTGAGCTCATATGTCTTTTCTGCGTCCAAAACTTTCAGCGTCAAGGATTCACTCTGCTATATGCATTTGAGAAAGCCTGCTACCGCGAAGTAGTGATTCTACAAACGGATTTAACCAGCAACAAAGCGGTTTCTATCGCTAAAACTTACGCCTCAGCCTGCTGGTATGAACGGGAAATCACCGACGGCTTCGGAATAGAATTCGAGGGCGCATTTGACACACGACGGCTTTTTTTGCATGAAAGCTACCCTGAATCGTTCCATCCGCTCCTCAAAGAATTTAAAAACGGCAAAATCGAAGCTCTGTCATCCCAAAACCAAAAAGAATATGTCTTCAAAGAAGTCAAAGGCGAGGGAGTCTACCAAATTCCAGTTGGTCCAGTTCACGCAGGTATCATTGAACCGGGGCATTTCCGCTTTAGCGTGGTCGGAGAAACCATATTTAACCTTGAGGTTCGCCTCTTCTACAAGCACCGCGGGCTGGAGAAGCTGGCTGAAGGCAAAAGTCCTCAGGAATGCGTGAAAATCGCTGAAACCATAAGCGGCGACGAAACAGTAGCGAATGCGGTTGCCTTCTGCGATGCTGTGGAGAAGATATGCGAAACACATGTCCCTAGACGTGCGTTACAGTTAAGGGTGATGCTTCTGGAGTTGGAGCGGGTGTACTCTCATCTGGGTGACCTCGCAGGCATGTTCGTTGATGTCGCCTACCCCGCCGGAGCCAGCCCCCTGTTTATTCTCAGAGAGGAAATCTTTAGGTTAAATGAAGCGTTAACGGGCAGCCGATTCCTGAAAGGTATAGTAACCGTAGGCGGCTTAACAAGAGACATTGACGAATCATCGCTCAATCAGCTCGCTGCATATATGCATGATTTTCCACGAAGGCTCAGTGCGGCGACAGCGATGGATAGCAGTTTCTTCTCAGTCATTGATCGCTTTGAAACAACCGGCATAGTTAAACCGGAAATATTATCTCCCCTGCATATCACTGGTCCCGTATCAAGGGCTGCTGGAAAAAAGACCGATACTCGAATCCACCACTCATACGGCTTATACCAAGAGCTAGATTTGAAGGAAAGAACACAGGTAAACGGCGATGTTCTCGATAGATTCACTCTTAAAGCAGAAGAAGTGCTTGATTCAGTGAAACTAATTCAGCAGCTTCTAACTTTGGAGGCTGGGCCAGTGGGGGAAGCTCTCAAAGTCAAGGATGGTTATGCTTTATCGTTGGTTGAGGCGGCGCGTGGACAAAACATGCATTGGGTTCTAATTAAAAACGGTTTAGTTGACAGGTACAAAGTGAGGACTGCCTCTTTCTGTAATTGGCAAGCTATGGAACATGCGGTGCTCGGAAACATAGTTCCCGACTTTCCTTTGATAAACAAAAGCATGAATCTATCGTATGCAGGAACGGACTTATAAAATGTCAAAAGCGTTACGAAATATTTTTTCAAAGAAAATGCCTGAAGATTTTAGATTCAAAGATGAGGAATTAGAGGTGACTGGCGCAGAATTGAAGCATAAAATCGACAAGGTTTTCGGCAGAAGCCTAGCCATCCGCGAACTCGATACGGGCAGCGATAACTCCGTGGAGATTGAACTAAATAATCTATCAACAGCCTACTATGATGTGGAACGTTTCGGGGTGACATTTGTTGCCTCCCCCAGGCATGCAGATGTTCTCATAGTTACGGGAGCAATCACACGTAACATGGAAGGGGCAGCAAAGAAAACCTGGGAGGCAACGCCGTCGCCCAAATATGTGGTTGCCGTAGGCGATGATGCATGCGGAAACGGAATCCTAAACGACTCTTACGCGGTATTAGGCGGAGCAGACAAGGTTTTTAGCGTGGACTTCAGAATTCCTGGAAATCCGCCGTCTCCCAAGCAAATTATCAAAGGACTACTTGCATTCATGCAGAAGATAGAAAGACAAACGGAAAATAAAAAATCCCTCGATAATGCAAAGCACCAAAAAATAGGAAATTTGACCCTCCAAGACCAAAAATGAGGAAATATTCTGCCAAGCGAAATTTGTCTCCGCCTTAGCCCCCGAGCAATCACCGTTCTTCCCCTTTCTTATGTTTAGCAGGACACCGCCAACCATGCAAAAGTCTACCTTTCCTCTTTTGAGACCTAAAGGGGTTATTTCTTTGTTCTAAGTTTGTTTAGGAAGTAAGTCCATATTGTTAAGCCTATTGTGGCGGCGGAAATCATTGGAATATACACTTGGTAAACAATCATATAGGCTGCTTCAAAAGGCAGAAACACAAACACAAGTGCCATAGCAAAGGATTCTAAAGCAAATCCGACAGCTGCTGCTTTTAGCAGGTAGAATTTCCCGGTTAGTTTGGCGCTAACACTTCCCGCAACTGCGCCGGCAACTATAGTGGCGACGCCGCAGGGAATCATCGTTGGGCCCCCTACGCTAAATCTGTGAATTCCACCGATTAACCCTGCAACTGTGCCAGCGATGGGTCCCCCCGTTACCCCCGCTATCATGGCGCCTAATTCCCGTACGTTGGGAATTGTGCCATCGGAAAGTTTGACAGCCATGAGTGTTCCATAAGCAGAAAGTAACCCAAATACTATGCCGACAGTTACTTTTGGAAGCCAAGGGTTTTTAGTGCTTAACTTTTTTTGGGTGAATGTTACGGTCAAATACGCGATTATAATGATGAATGACGCTGTTCCGAGCAAGTTGAGTGTGTTGGCAGCTGTTGAAACTAAATCAACCATAGAGCTCAGCCCATTTTAAGGGCACCATTGATAAAAGCGTTTACCTGCTTTTCGGCGATTGTGCACTGAAGACTAAGGTATTGCCTTCCGACTCGCCCGCTCACTTAGAAGTCTGCCAATTCATGAGGCAGGCTTTGGATTTGTCTGCGAATGGCAAAAAATTATGCGGGACGAAATCAAGCAATCATTCACTGAAAAAGTGTAGGGGTTGTTAAAATGGGCGGGATGATTTGAACCCCGACCTCTTGAGTGCAAGTCAAGCGGCTGCCTCGGCGTTTGCCCGCTAAGTACACTTAAAGCAGTAGTTGGCGGTTATTACACCTGCATTGTTTAGAGTAACTGTGGCTGCTTGTTGAGTTGATAAACCGCAGGTTGATACCCAAATGCTTTGAATATTGCAGTTTACGCTTAGCGGTGAGTAGTATTGGAACGTGTGATTTGAACTTAGACTCCACCAGAAGGTTGAGGGTAACTGAAACCTCGTGTAGTCATAGCCGTCGATGTTGACGACAGGTCCCCTGAAGAATACAGGAACACCCGTCACTTTGAAGGTGACTTTTACTTTTGTGTCATAGTTTGCGGTGAGGGTTACTGGCGAGTTCATGGTGATTGAGGGATGTGGATTGGAGTCAACTGTGTTGTTCCAGGAGGTAAACTTGCTTTTGGTGCATGAGTCGGCGATTAATGCGCTAGCACCGATGCTTCCGGTGTGGTCGCCAGCGTTAAACCACATTATGAAGGGCACGTTGTTTGATGCGGTGCCTCGAATGTTTCTGCAGAGCCAAATGGTTGTGTGGTGATTTGATGCAAGACCTACCGTATTTATGGTGAGTTGGTATTGTGTTGTGAAGGTGACGTTTTTGGATGTTTGCAGTGGAACGGTCATTATTCCGCATGTGGCTTTTGTAACATATCTTACTCCGGTGGTCCCCGCGATTGGTGTTTGAATAGCCCAGCAGTAGGTTCCCTTAGTTATGTTATCGAAAGTAATTGTTGATTGCGTAGAGGTTATTTTTATGTTGTTGAATTTAACACTCCAAGCGGTGCCGTCGGGCAACCCGGTTTGCGTAAATACTATCGTGTTCCCAGTCAGATTTTGACGCGCAAACGTTGCTGTGACTGTCTTGTTTGCATACATAATTATCGTGTCAGGGTTGGTTTTGCCTGTTAAGTCGCCGCTCCAGCCTTGAAATGCCCAACCTGATGCAGCGTTAGCTGTTAGGCTGATTACCTGCCCGTAGCTGTAGGGTTCAGTGGCATTTCGTTGAACTGACCCCTCGCCAACCGTGTTCACTGTTAAGATGTAGGCGTTCTGAATAAAAGTGGCTGTTACAGTCTTGTTCGAATCCATGATTATTGTTTCAGGGTTGGACTTGCCAGAAGCATCTCCACTCCAACCGCTAAAAACCCAGCCTATAGAAGGAGAAGCTGTCAAATTAACAGCTTGCCCATAAACATAGGGCTCAGAGGAATTACGACTAATGGACCCTGAACCAATCGTATTTAATGTTATTGTATAGGTATTGGGACTAAAAGTTGCATGTATAGTGGCATTTGCCATTAAATTGCTAAATTTATAGGATGCAAGAGGTCCCAAGGGAACACCGTTGACTTGAACATCAGCTATGGAGAAACCAGCGTCGGGTGTAATGATGAAAGATTGATTACCGCCGCGGTTGACTGGCACCACTCCGCTTGGATTAATTGAGCCTCCTTCACCCGCGGATGCCGTGATATAAAATACATCCGCTTCAGCTTCACCAAAAGCGTAGACTTTATTGTCAGATGAGCCCACATAGACTATACCATTAGCCATGCAGGGAGATGATCGAATGGCTGAACCCGCTATGTAACTCCAAATTTTTGAGCCACTTGAAGCGTTAATGGCGTAAATATTCCAGTCAGTTGAGCCTACATAAACTATATCATTGGCGACACATGGGGAAGAGGCTACCCAACCGTCTGTTGTGTAGTTCCATATCAGATTACCAGTGGAGGAATTTAGAGCATACAGGTTATGATTGTTTGAGCCTACATAGACTATGCCATCAACGATGCTGGGGCATGACATCACCCAGCCATCCGCTGTTATTCCTAAATGCTCGGCTGTGTAGGTCCAAATCTTTTCGCCGGAAGAGGCGTTAAAAGCAGTTACATGGCCATCAGCCGTGATGCCACTGCCTGACCCGATGTAGACTACGCCATCAGCAAAGCAGGGAGAATAGTCTACGTACTCACCTATGTCATAGCTCCAAATGTTTGAACCGGTCGAAGCATTCAAAGCATACACATAGAAATGGTCTGTGCCTAAATAGACAACGCCGTCAGCAACACAGGGCGAACTCTCTGCACCAAACCAACCTGCTGCATGGCTCCAAAGCTTAGTGCCTGTGGAAGCGTTCAAGGCATACACATTGCTATCCCCAGAGCTCACATAGACGACGCCATCAACAACGCAGGGAGAAGAGATTACCCAACCTCCAGTTGAGTAGTTCCAAATTTTTGTACCCGTTAAAGCATTCAAGGCGTACACGTTACTGTCATGGGAACCCACATAAAGTAATCCGTTGACAACACAAGGGGATGATTCCACCGTATCGCCTGTGCTGTAGTTCCAAAGTTTTTCGCCCGAAGAAGCATTCAAGGCATACACGTTATTGTCATCTGAGCCCACATAGAGTATGCCGTTAACTACACAGGGAGAAGAAAACACGTCTCCACCTGTTTGATAAGTCCATAGTGTGCGATTGGTTAATGGACCGTTGGCCGATGTGTATCCTGTGTGAGCTGGGTCTGCGTGAAACATTGGCCATGAGGCTGAATCTGGAACAGCGATTGCAGGCTGCATCAAAACCATGGCACTACTAAATATGATTAATGATAATAGAAACAAAGTGGATGTTATTCTTAACAGCGCTCTCATTGCTATGGGTCTCCAAAAATGTTATTTCCTCAAATAGCGAACTGAGGGACAATTTAGTAATTGAACAGGATGCTTTCAACAGCGTAACTGTTCAGGAGAGTTAAAACACGTGCGCTTTTATAAACATTATGTTACTTAATTCAAAACACATTAAAAAATGAATGAAATAAAAACGCTTGACGGCAAGCACATCAATCAAGCCACATCGACATACTTCGGTAACGATTAGAGTAACCAAGCAATAAAAAACCAATTATTGGGGCGGCATAAAAGCAAGAGTGGACCGGGGGGGATTTGAACCCCCGACCTCTTGAGTGCAAGTCAAGCGTTCATACCAGCTGAACTACCGGCCCTTGGGTAGCCAAACTTGATGCATATCTTTGATATTTAGGTTTTGCCACATCAGAGGCAGATACCGATAAAACATAGAAAAATAATCAAACAAAAATAGAATAAACACGGGGACTTGGGGGATGCGTTTAGGCTCAGTATCGGTTTCTGGGTCTGGGGGGACGCTTTCTTGCCCAGCATTCGCGGCAGTAAACTGGCCTGTTGGGGTCGGGTTGGAATGGAACTTCACATTCTTTTCCGCATTCAGAACAGACAGCCTTATGCATCTCTTTCTCTGACACTCTGCTTTCAACTCCTTATATTCTGTTGAAGTGCAAAAACGGTTTGCACAACAGAATCTATGCAGTCAGCGGGTAGATATATAATTTTGCATAACCCCCAAAAAATGGCTTGCCTTGAATAGTTATATCTCCCAGAGCACTCAATATGCTTGGAGACAAAACCTTGGAGTTAAAAACCGTTAAAATCACGCCGCCACCCGACTGCAACACCATCTTGGGCACGGCGCACTTCATAAAAACCGCCGAAGACCTATACGAGGCAATGGTTAACTCGGTGCCCACCATAAACTTCGGTATCGGCTTCTGCGAAGCCAGCGGACCCTGCCTTGTACGCCACGAAGGCAACGACCCACAACTGCGTCGGCTGGCAGCGGAGAAAGCCTTTGAAATCAGCTGCGGACACAGCTTTATCATCTTCCTAAAAAACGCTTACCCCCTAAACGTGCTTGACAAAATCAAGGCAGTCCCCGAAGTCTGCACTATCCATGCTGCGTCGGCTAATCCGCTGGAGGTTCTGGTGGCGGAGACTGAGCAGGGCAGAGGCATCATCGGCGTCGTGGATGGCTATGGGAGCAAGGGTATAGAGGCAGATGCGGATGTGGCTGAGCGCCGGGGGTTTCTTCGGAAAATAGGCTACAAGCTCTAGCCTGCATTCTATGCCGATTCTTAGGGGAAAATTTATCCATAACCCTTTTTAGTGGTGGAAGAATCAGACCTTAAATACAAACATGGGTTGATTTTTATGGCGTCTTTAGAGAGAAACATGGCTCAACTTCAAGCTTACCGAGAGCAACAAAAGCAGGAAGAGCAAGAACTTAAAGATCGAATGAGCAAAATTAAACATAAAATCGCCGTTATCAGCGGCAAAGGCGGCGTCGGCAAAAGCACCGTCACCGTCAACCTCGCAGTGGCATTCGCCCAGAAAGGCCACAGAGTCGGAATCTTAGACGCGGACATCCATGGCCCAAGCGTACCGAGGCTTCTGGGTCTGGAGGGCAAAGAGGTGAAAGCCACCCCCGCAGGCGCCTTCCCCATCGAGGGTCCATTGGGCATAAAAGTGATGTCCATCGACTTCTTCCTCTCGCAGGAAGCACCGACTATCTGGCGTGGGCCCCTCAAGATGCGAGCCATCCGCCAGTTCCTCGTCGACATCGTCTGGGGCGAACTTGATTTTCTCTTCATCGACTTGCCGCCCGGAACAGGCGACGAACCCTTAAGCATCGCGCAGCTGCTGCCTGAAATGGACGGCGTCGTAATCGTCACCATGCCCACGCAGCTTTCAAGCAACATCGTAAAGAAAGCCATAACCTTCGCAGAAACAGTCAAAATGCCCACCATCGGCGTAGTTGAAAACATGAGCGGGTTTGTTTGCCCCCACTGCGGAAAGAAAACCGAGATATTCGGCTCAGGAGGCGGCGAAAAAATGGCTAAGGAGACAAGCGTGGAGTTTTTAGGCAGCATACCCATCGACCCCAAAGTCGGCGTGGATTCAGATAAGGGCAAGCCATTTGTGCTATCGCAGAAGGATTCGGCTGCAGCGAAAGCTTTCATGCAAGTTGTAGCAAAAGTCGAAGAGTACATTGAGAAGAAATAAAAATTAAAAGGGTTTGAGAGTCAAAACTCTCTTCTAATTTTTTATTCCGTCAGGTTTACGCTTTAGAGAGAGTAATCTCTATCGTGGAAACCATTCTGGACCTGTTTTCGCCTTCTCTGGGTGGCATCTCTGCGGTTCCAATTGCGATCTTTGTTACTTTGAGGTCTTTTATGAAGCGGCTTCTGGTGATTTCGGCGACATCAACTGCGGTGGTGATTGCTTGACCTCTGGCTTTTAGGGTTATTTCTTTTTGGGACCCACTTGAGAATGCGGTTATGATGGCGAGCACGTAGCTCATGGGTGGTTTGTTTCCGACGAAAATTACGTCACTGGCTTTTTCAGACATGTACTTTCACTCCTTTTTTGAATTTGTTTTGCATTGTATTTACGTTGCGCTGGCACTCATCGCTGAGAGAGCGAACGTTACTGTTTATTATGCAAGCTTCCTAATAAAGAAGCTTTTACTTTCCCATCCCGTAGCGACTAATAAGTTGTGGGGGTTCGGGAAAAAACGGAAAGTTTAATACCCTAATTTTGGAGGGAAGTTACAAACAGGGAGATTAACTTACATGTCGGTGTCGCCTAGCCTAAAAGAAGTTTTAGCTAGAAGGATTGCTGGAGAAATCATTCTCTCAAGCAGGCCAGGCACCACCATGAAGAAGTGGCGGGAACTCTTCGCCATATCTCAAATTAGCCTCTCGCAGGTGATGAGGCTCTCCTCTTCGGTGGTAAGCGACTACGAAAGCGGCAGACGCAAAAGCCCCGGAGCCAAATTCATCCGCCGATTCGTCCTATCGCTGCTGATTATCGACGAGCAGAAGGGCAGCCGCTTTATCCGTGAATTCTCCAAACTTACCAGTTCACCAAGCATGGCGGTGGTGGATTTACGCGAGTTCCCCATTCCCGTCCGAGTGGAGTACCTCTGCAAAGCCATCGGCGGCGAAGTTGTAGCATGCAAGGACAGGTACGTTAAAGAAATCACGGGTTACACGGTTATCGACAGCCGAAAAGCAGTTGAGGCATACTCAGGGTTGGAGTACGCGCAGCTTTTCGGGGCATCCACGGAGAGGGCATTGATCTTCACTAACGTAGATGGCGGAAGCTTGCCGATGATGATTGTGCGGGTATGCAGCCTCAAACCCCGCATAGTGGTCTTCCATAAAGCCCAGCCTGACGAGCAAGCCATACGCATAGCCGAATACGAGCAAATCCCAATTATTTACAGCACCGCGCCAACCTTGGAACTGCTGGTGAAGTCTCTGCGCAAACTCTACCGTGTGGCTCTTCGGGTTAAACTTGGCAAGAAGCGGGTGCGTCCGCCGCCAAAAATCAGCGCATGATCGGATTCCACTTAATTTTCACTGAACTTTTTTGGTTTTTCTGTAGGGCTTTAAGCTAGTCAGTGTCTGTGAGCGCAAACCTTAAAACGTAAGGAACCAGATAACGCTAACTAAGGGGTAAACCTTGCCAAAAAAACATATCTTGACAATTTTGTTAATCACAGTAATAGTTGGCGCCATTTCCCTAAACCTAACAAACCCAGCATCCGCCGCTGGACCCGTAACTCACTACACAGTAACCTTCCTGACAACACCCTACACTCAAGCTATGGCTAACAACATCATAATCACCGCCATGGACGCCACCGAAACCAAAGTTGCCACCTTCAACGGTGCAGTCACCCTGACCTGCAATGACCCACACGCCATACTTCCAACAAACACAACCATAGACGTAATCAACGGAATAGCAACCCGATCCATGTACTTTGGAACTCCGGGCGACCAAACAGTTACCGTAACCGATACCACAGATAACACCTTAACAGGCACATTAACCGTCACTGTTCAGCCAATCTCTTTAGTCGTCTCAGTATATCCACTAACGGTTGAGGCAGGCGGACAAGTTAACGTTACAGCTACAGTTGTAGATGCTTCAGCTAATGTTCTGACTGACATTGGCACGTCTGGTTGGGGTAAATCAGTCAACTTTGCTTCAACTGACACCCAAGCAATCTACTTACCGCAGGGACTGCCGCGTAACCTCATAAGCGGCACAGGCGTCTATAATGTAACCCTCAATACGGTGGGTACACAAACCATCACCGTCTCCATAGCGGATTTTCCATTGGTGAACGCAACCACCGCCTCCATCACTGTACAGGCAAACGCAACTGAAACTGTAACTCCCGCCCCAACTACCACTCCAACGGCGTCACCCACCAATCAACCCACAGCAACCCAAACCGCCACAGTAACTCCCCCGCCACAAACAATCAATAACTCAGACAACACAACGCTACTTATCGCCGTAATCATCATAGTTGTAGTAGTTTCTGTTTTGGCGGCTGTTTTGTTTGTGCGTAAAAAGCAGAGTGGTGTTTCCGGCTTACCGCCGCCTCCGCCTCCACCTCCATAAATTCGGTAAAGCTCACCCGTCTTTTTCTTCTTTTAATTAGATAAGCAATCGGCAAACTGCAGTTTAAGGTGCGTGACTTCCATAAATCTCTATACGCAAAACTTTATAACCGCGCCAAACGTTTTGAGTTCTAAAAAGGTAGAAGCAAATGAAATTCGGCACATACATGTTTGAAGCAAAGAAAGTTCCAGGCTTCGACTTTGACCTTTTCCGCACTAAGCCTGAAGTCGGAAGACGACTGCCCCCCAAAGCTGATATGTACAGTAACGTCGCAATCTTCGGTGACAACGTCGCAGCACGCCTGCACCCAGACTGGATCAGCCAAAGTGATCTTGGTCCAGCATGGAGAACCAACGATAACTTCAACGTACGCTGGGAAGTCCTCTGCGCAACTCAACCAGAACACAGAGCAGAACAACTTGACTACATGGAAGACGTAGCGCGCAAAAGCCAAGGTGTCTGGCTTAACAGCATTCACTTCGCTGAACACGGTCACTGCACCTGTCCACGCTGCAAAGAACTCCACGCAAAAAGCGGCCTTAGCTGGTATGAGTGGAGACGAAAAGAAGTCACTGAATACATGGCTGCAACAAGCGACCGCGTAATCAACAGAGCCAAAAAACCACTCTACATCGGTATCCTACCAGACCCAGTTACAAACTATGAACGCTTCGGCGTCAACTTCGACGACATGCTACCGCTCACAACCGAAATGTTCGTTGTCATGTTCAGCAAGAACTATGCTACACCATGGTACTGGGAAATGCTTACACGCAACTTCAAGAAACTCTTCAAAGACACAAAACTAAACATTGCACTCTACGTTATTGGCCCCGGCGACGACCCAAGAGAAACACCCACCGCAAGCGAGTTGCTCACAGTCTCAGTCCGCATGGCACGCGCAGGCGTTGACGGTTTACTTTACCTCACTGACAAAGCATATCAGATGCAGGAATTCCAAAAGAAAGCCATCGCAGAAAAAGACACTCGCGAGCGTCTTAAGAGCTATGGCGGCAAAGCAGGCCAAGAAGTACTCGACCTAGTCACAAGCTGGGAAAAGCTCTTCTAAGATAGCTGGAACAAACATAGCATAGCTGTAGGCAATCAACCCTATGGTTGAATCGCCAAGCTGCTCTTTTTATTATTTAAAAAATCGGCTAGTGGATGTAGCCGAGGTTCTTGTTCTGTGATTCGTTGATTTCCTTCATTGAATCGTATTGGGCTTCCATGAGGATTTTGAGGGCATCTATGTTCTTTTTGATATCCTGAAGTTCTTCGCCGCTCTGCAGGACCCCCGACTTGCTTACTTCGTCATGGATTTTGCCGACGGAAACCTCAAGAACCTTCACTTTAAACGCGAAGATCTGAAGCAGATAAATCAGGCTTAACTGTGAATTCTGCCACTCCAACCGGTCCAGCTCAAAGGTTTTTTTGATGAAGGCTTTGGTCTTCTGGTCCTGTGTGGCTTCAGGTGACTGCTGGAGCTGCTCATAGATTGCGGCTTGTTTCCAGATGTTTTCTTTGGTCTGCTCGACTGTTTTCTGTATTCGCTTGGAGGTTTTTTCCATCAACTCTAGGATTTCATCCACCCTTCTTCTCTCCTAACTCAACGTTTACTTGATGTTCCAACAACTATAGGCGCCATTATATAAGGTTAAATCTATTTGGACTAACCGTTAGGCTGGCGGCTACGGAGCCCCCATGAGCGGTAAAAGCGGATAATGCCGATTAGCAGAAAAACCGCTGCCTTGAGACAGCCGCATGAAAGAGGTTTCTACCTGCGCCTTATCGCCGCAAGCACATTCGCCGCATCCTTCCTTAGAAGCGACTGCTGGTTTTCCTTATACTGAGCAAAACTCAAACCCGCCACCGCCTCCCCGATAGCTTTGTTGTATGCATCTGTCGATTTTATGATGGTTACAAATGCCTGAAGGGTCTGCCGCGCAGTGATGAATTTCTCGTCGTTGCAGCATGCCAGAAATTTAGGCAGGGCGCCGCCGAATTTGCCCTCAGTGTCCCACCGAACGTTTTCTGCAATCAACATTACGCCGATGCTGCGCTGATACGAGTTGTCGCTATTCAGCTTCTGCTCCAGCACATCCCAGTAGCCATAGATGGTGTTTGACCGCTTCGCGGCTGCCTGCACAAGCAGAAAAGCGTTGTAGCGGAGTTTGTCGTCTTTCTCGCTGAGTGTCTCCACCAGAAACCTGATGTCGTCTGGCGTGAGGGTTGTGGTTTTTTGCGGTATCTGCGCTTTTTGCATCTTAGCCAATTCTTCTGAGTCCAAGGTTGTTGCCCTCTATGGATTTGGCGGTTTGTACCTAAAAAACCTGCGGCTTCGGGAAGCAAAATGGATATTTGGAGTTACTGTTTTTGCAGTTTCAAAACGTTAGCTGAAGTGTACACGTTCTGCTCATAGACGCCGCTCCAGTGGTCATGCCATGTGCCCTCCATCTGGTGTGTGGTGAAGGTGAATTCGCCCACTGAACCAACCTGCCGGATGGGGCCGCTGTCGCCCCTGATCAGCGTCAGTTGTGTTCCGTTTACGATTCCCCTCAACTGCATGGGCGAAACATCAGGGGTGTAGCCTGAATCCGAAGTCAGCTGCCGGTTGGAGTAGCTGAACGCCACATCCCCCAGCACGATGTTTTCCTCACCGGTTGCGGTTATGGTCCATGTCATGGAGCGGTCTTCGGAGCCCACATCAGATAAGCCGTCAAAGGCTTCATAATCGGTGGCTATTGTGAATTTTGTGCTGACGGCGGTTTTCCATGTGCCCACAAGGTCCCTCATTGGAGTCAGCGTGTTTGCTGTGTCGTCTGAGGTGCCCTGCTGCGTCGATGGAGCTGCGAAGTCATCGAAGAACCCTGAGAAGTAGAGGGCTCCAACCGCGCAGCAGATGAGGATAACGGCGGGGATGATTTGTGTGGCTTTGGCTTTGCTTTTTGGTTTGCCTTTTTTTCGAGAGTTATTCAGCATCTGAATACCTGCTCATCGGTTGCTGCCATCGGATAAAAAGCTTGCTAAAACAACCCACTAAACATCTAAGCCAACAAAAAGATAGCTGCTGGTTGCACCAACAGGACAAAGCTGGAAAACAAAAAGAAAGAAAAAGGGTTGAGCCTACTTTTTGCTCACGAGGTATTCATGCATGGCTTGAGCTGCACGTTTACCGGCGCCCATCGCGCTGATAACCGTCGCTGCACCCGTCGCCACATCGCCGCCCGCATAGACGCCCTCGAGGCTAGTTTTGCCCACTTCATCAACGGTTATGGTTCCGTGCCGGGGGTCGCTTTGCAGGCCGTCGGTGGTGCGCTGGATGATGGGGTTGGGGGTTTGCCCAATAGCGATGATAACTGTATCCACGTCCATGGTGAATTCGCTGCCAGGCACCGCTTTGACTCCTCGCCTGCCCTTTGCGTCGGGTTCAGTAAGTTCCATAGCGACGCATTTCATGCCTTTCACCCAGCCTTTATCGTCGCCGTAGAATTCCAGCGGCGCTGCCAAGAACTTGCACATCAAGCCCTCTTCTTCGGCGTTTTCGATTTCCTCGTGCCTTGCAGGCAACTCGTCGCGTGAGCGTCGGTAGAGCAGGCAGACGTGGGCGCCTAGGCGCATGCTGCATCTCGCGCAGTCCATGGCGACGTTGCCGCCGCCTATGACGACGACGTTTTTGCCGATGCGGATTGGAGTGTCGTATTCGGGGAACTGGAAAGCTTTCATGAGGTTAACGCGGATGAGGAATTCGTTGGCGCTGTAGATGCCGCCCAGGTTCTCGCCGGGGCTGCCGGTGAATTGGGGTAACCCTGCGCCGCTGCCGATGAAGACTGCGTCGTAGCCGCCTTGCTTCATCAGTTCGGGAATGGTGTGGATTCTGCCGATGAGGTTGCCCAATCTGAGGTCTACGCCGAGTTTCTGGACATATTCAACCTCGTTTTGCACGATGGCTTTGGGCAAACGGAACTCGGGGATACCATATGAGAGGACACCGCCGCCGACGTGGAGTGCTTCGAAGATGATGACTTCATGTCCCCGCTTAGCAAGGTCAGCTGCAACCGTTAATCCCGCGGGTCCTGCGCCGATAACCGCGACTTTTTTGCCTGTGGCTTTAACTTTAGGTGGAATCACGGCGCCGTTTTGGCGTTCCCAGTCGGCAAGGAAACGTTCCAGCCGCCCGATGCTGACGGGGTCGCCCATTCTGCCGATGACGCATTTAGCTTGGCACTGGGATTCCTGTGGGCAGACGCGTCCGCAGACGGCGGGCAGTGCGTTTTTGGTTTTGATGATTTGGATGCCTTCAGCGTAATTCTTTTCTTTGAGTGCTTTGATGAACTGTGGAATCGGGACTTCAACGGGGCAGCCTGATCGGCACATGGGGTTGGGGCATTGCAGGCAGCGGTTTGCTTCCTGCAGGGCTTCCTCCTCGGTGTATCCTAACGCGACTTCGCTGAAGTTTTTGTTGCGGACATCTGGTTCTTGCTTTGCCATCTCTATGGCTTTCTTGTTAAGTTTCGGTTTAGGCTTTGTTTCGACCACACTTGCAACCTCCATGTTCATGCAACTCTGCCAGCACACTGCTCAGCCGCTCCTCGGGAAGCATCGTGCGTTGGCGCAAAATCAATTCGTCAAAATCAACTAGGTGACCGTCAAATTCGGGTCCATCCACGCAGCCGAAGAGCATTTTGCCTCCGACGGTGACGCGGCAAACCCCACACATGCCCATGCCGTCAATCATAATCGGCGTGGTCGTCACGATGGTTGGGATACCGTAGGGCTTGGTGATTGCCGAGACATCTTTCATGAGGATAACGGGTCCCATGACGACGCAGCGGTCAAACTTTTCATTCTTAAGTAACTCGGAGAGAAAATCCAGTCCCTGATAGCCCCTAGAGCCATCGTCAGTTGAGATGTAGACTTTGTCGCTGTACTTGTTAGCTTCTTCCTCCATCATAATGAAGGGCTCCGTGCGTGCCCCGATCACTGTGGTTACTTGGTTTCCGGCTTCCTTCATGGCTTTAGACTGCAGCAGAAGCGGCGCAATCATAACGCTGCCGCCGACGCAGAGCACCTTGCCATATTTCTTGATTTCACTGGGGTTACCCAGGGGCCCCGTGACGTTGTCGATTTCGTCGCCCACTTCGAGTTTACCTAGGTCCTTGGTGGTTTTGCCGACTTCATGGAAAGCAAAGGAAACCGTGCCCTTTTCGGTGTCGTAGCCGCAGATGGTGAGGGGTATGCGTTCGCCTGTTTTGCCATGGATAACTATGAGGAACTGGCCAGGGTGGGCTTTAGCGGCGATTTCAGGTGCTTCAACTTCGAAGAGCTTGATTTTGGGTGCAAGCTCGGTTTTGCTGATTATTCGGTACATTACTCGGGTGCCTCCAGTTTTGCTTCTTGTAGGGGTAACTTGGAGATTTTCTGGTAGAACTCGTCAACTTTAGCTTTGAAGTCTCCCTCGCAGCGCGGCGACTCCTCATAGAGCGTGAAGCGGTCAAGCAGCCCCTCTTTTTTGAGGACATCAAGCATCATGCCCAAGTTGCGCTCTGCGGTGTCTCTGCCCTCCTGTAGCTTGCAGTCTTTAGAGCTGCAGACCACCGCCATAACTCCGTCGAAGCCACAGTTAAGCGCGTTAACAACATGGACGGGGTCAAGGGATTTGAAGCATGGAACCTCCAGCGCCAGCACGTTTTTGCCTTCGAATGCCCGGTTGGGGTTATCCAGCGCGGAGAACTCTGACCACTGGCAGACAAAAGCCAAAACTGCGGGTTGGCCGTTTTTGGCTCTAAGTGCCTCCGCGGCGCTTTTGTATTTGCCCAGGACATTTTCGAATTCAAAGCCTTTCACCTGTATAGCATGGTGTGGGCAGACCAGTTGGCATGCGCCGCATCCGACGCATTTCTCCTCGTTTAGTTTGGGTGTCGCGAAGGGCTCGAATTCGAGGGCGTCATAGGGGCAGATGAAGATGCATTTGTCGCATCCGACGCATTCCAGCACGTCATAGACGGCTTTGCGGCTGAACTTGATGACTCGGACGGCTTTGTCATCGTAGCCCAGCTGTTTGAGGACGTTGCGGGCTAAGACCAGTCTGCGGGTGTTAATTTTGGTGCCTTCTTTGTAGCGGCAGAAGGGGTCTTCGCATTGGACCGACACGATGTTTTTTATGCCTAAGTTGAGGGCTTCGAAGACAAAGTCAGTTGGGACTCTGCCTGCACAGGGCAATCGCAGCGAGAGGTACTTGTCAACGTTTAAGCCTTCTTCTTTGAGGATGTCTTTGACTTCGCCTGTGTTGGGTGAGTTGCCGCGGCACATCAGAACCAGCGTTTCCGTTTCGGGCTCCTTGGCCTGGGCTTGCTTTAGGTATTCTGTTAGGTTATCGTAGGTGTAATACTGCATTTTTATGGCTGAAGCTGGGCAGGCACTGTAGCATATGCCGCAGACCTGGCATTCGTCTAGGTTGATTTCCACTTTGCCCTCGGCGTCGGCTTTGATGGCTTGGTAGGGGCAGATGGATTTGCAGACGTAACAGCGGCTGCATAAGTCTTGATTAATCTCAACTACAGCGAGACATTTTTCACTCATCGGTAAACCTCTCTGCGTTATCCATTAATCGACACTTTAGCGTGAATGCTAAAAGTCTTGACCGCAAAGAGGATTTCTGAGTCATATAATCCTTGCTCTGCAAAAAATGAAAATCCCCTATACAATACTGGCTTAACAAACGTGTTATTTGCCGAGATTTGAGTAAACAAAGTTGACTGCATGCTTTACAAAAGATAAACAGCAGAATTGCTGCCCAACAAAAGGTGCGGTGACGGTTGATTAGTACATGCTGGTTTTTGACTGCTTACCTGTGGGATTTCAGCGGCAACTATAATGGCTACTCTTATGAATGCACAGTTATTTTTCGCCCAGCTACAGCACCATTATAACTGTACAGTACCCCTAAAGAAAAGGCATGCAGTTCTACTCACTGACTCTCTGTTGCTTGCACAAAACTATAGACCCCTTTTACATAGGCTGCATACGGAAACGTATGCGCAGCCAGCAGGAGGACAGCACCACCATAACTGCGCGGTATCTACCCTGGTAGCGGTTGCTGTTGCCCTATTTTATCTGGCTGCCCCTGTTTGGGAAATGGTAATGTGCCTGAAAAGGGCTAAGTGTGCTTGTTTTTCCTAAAATATGCAGCCAGCCCAATAGTCACGAGTGCGATTGCTACAGCTGTGGCTGCAAGTAATGTTGTGTGGATGGTTTGCGTTTGGTCGGAGGATCCCGATTCCGCCACTTGGTCATCGGAGGCTCCATAATCGGCGGAGAGGTATTTTTCGTTGACCGCAAGAATTGTACCATTAATCGGTTCCGTTCCGCCAATCACAAAAAAAGCATCATCAAAAACTGCAACTGCCAAATTAGTGCGCGGCGTAGGCACTAAGGCACCTTGAGTCCATGTGTTTCCCGCTGGATCATAGATTTGAGTTAAATCACCGTTTGCTCCTCCACCGAAAACATACAGTTCCGTGGGCGTTCCTGCCCTGGCGCCTGCCGCACTCTGATATACGGAGTTGGGTGGTGGGCTTGCAGAGGTCCAGGTGTCTGTTTCAGGATCAAATATTTGGGTGATTTCATCGCTTACATAGTATATTTTATCGTTACAAACGGCTGAAGAAAACTTTTTCCTGATGAATCGGCATCGGTGACATCCTTGACCAAGAGTTAGTCAAAGGATCATAAACGTCTGTAAAATTAACGAATTCAAAGTTTGAATACAGATTAAATCCCCCAGCAACATAGATTTTGTTATCCACAACGTTTGCCTGCATTTGGCTTCGAGGGGTAGGCATGGGCGCCATAGTTTGCCAAGTATTTGTTGAGGGGTCGTAGGCTTCATTTATTCCGGTCACCCCAGAAACCTCCAAGCCACTTGAAAAAGGAACAAGCCCAGATTTGTTTACGCCACCAATAACATAAATCTTGTTTTGGCAAACTGCTATTCCGAAATACGCGCGTGGGGTAGGCATCGATGCCTGAATAGTCCAGCTATCGCTTGAAGGGTCATACCTCTGGTTTGTCCCAGTTAATTTCCAGTTCTCATCATAGCCGCCAATTGCGAAAATTTTTTCATCGCAAACCGCTAAACCTAACCTGCAAGTAGCTATGGGCATCTGTGCTTTAGTTTCCCATGAGTCATCCGATGTAGCCGCAGGTACAGGATTGAAAATCATCGTGCAAGGAACTATAAGAACTATGGCAAGCAAAAGAACGCCTATTCTTCTCATCAACTCACCAATCTTCTAGCCTCAGTTTTTAGATATATGTTTTACTGCTAGACATATTAAATGAGTTGTATGTAGTAATTCATATATTTTAATACAAAAGTTGTTCGTCTGAACAGAATTATTGGAAAAATAAAAACTAGATGGGCGATCTTTATGCTGCCCTATTTTTCCTGGCCTGCCCCTGAGCAAGTGCCGGCCCCGCCAAAAGCATCCGCTCCGCCATGTGTGGGGGAAAGTCCGTTTTGTCTTTTCATAAGGGGAGGGAGGTGGTGGTTGAACAAACAGACGTTTGGGGTATGGGGAAGCGTCAGCTGAATCTAACCATCGTCTCAGTTTAGGAGCAGTCGCATAGTTTCTGAAGCTAAACGCTGCAGCTGCCTAACCTGTCAGTGGGTGTGTTTACATCTGTTGGGGTTTTTGGTTGCCTAAACTGCTTTTGTTGAGCCTATAAATAGAGGGGGGATAGAGCTGGCAGAGCAACAGACGTTTGCGCATAATCCGTATTTGCGACTAAACTTTTGTTGTTCTGCTTGTGGCAGATTGCACAACCCGCCAGCAACCGCCTGCCAGGCCTAAAACGGAAAAGCAGTCGCCCCCAAACGCCTCAGGTAGTTGTTGTGTAAAGGCGCCTTGCCCACAACAACTAAACAAAAACAAACCGGCGCTTTCTTACCTACGACTGAAAGGAGAGACGCCTCACCGCTTGTAATAGGGCCGCCGAATGAAAGCGTAAGCTTCCAAAGCAGCGGTAATGCCTTGCCCAACCGCGGTGCCCACCTGCTTTACGGGGTGATTAGTCACGTCGCCTGCGCCGTAGACGCCGTCAAGGTTGGTGTGCTGGCGGATATCGATTTTTATGTAGCCGTGCTCGTCGACTTCGACTCCGCTGGCGGCTGCAAGTTGGCTGTTGGGGGCTTCGCCGACCTGCACAAAAACCGCGTCCACCTCCACCTCGCTGGTTTTGCCTGCTTTATCAATTAATGTGACGGAGCGGACTTGCTTGTCGCCTTTGATTTCCGCTATCTCGGTGTTCCAGAGGACCTTCACGTTGGTTTTAGCGGTTAAGTCCTTGACCAGTGACTCCTCCGCCCTAAACGCATCGCGTCTATGAACCACCGTAAGCTGAGAAGCCAAACCCGACAGGTACAGGGTGGTAATGCAGGCTGAGTTGCCGCCGCCCACAACCAGCACCCGCTTGCCCTTAAAGAAGGGTCCATCGCAGACGCCGCAGTAACTTACGCCTCTGCCCCTGAATGCGGCTTCGCCTTTGGCGCCGATTTCCTTGTAATGGGACCCCGTGGCTAGGATGACGGCTTTAGCCTGATAGATCGCGGCGGTGGTGGTTACGGTTTTGTTTTCGCCGGAAAGAGTCATGGCGGTGACGGCTTCGATGTCATGTACGGTCGCGCCGAGTTTGCGGGCGTGCTCAACCATTTTCTGGGCAAGTTCGCCGCCGCTGATTTCGGCAAACCCCGGGTAATTGACGATGATGGGGGCATCGCTGATGGTTCCGCCCGCGAATTTCTCGTCTAAAACCAAAGTTTTCAATCCGCTGCGTATGGCGTAGATGGCTGCGGCTAAGCCGGCTGAGCCAGCGCCCACTATGATGACATCCCAATTCTCCATAAACGGTGCCTCTGAGAATATTTTGGAGGCGAAGTTTATGAATGGTTCGATTTCCAATAAGCTGATAAATGCCAAGCTGAATAGTTCTTTTAGGTTTTGAGGGTTGTTTATGGCGAAGTATCGGTGTACAGTCTGCAACTGGGTTTATGACGAAGCAAAAGAGAAAATCAAATTCGCGGATTTGCCAGCGGAGTGGGTTTGCCCCATCTGCGGCGCCCCCAAATCAGCCTTTGTGCTGCTGTCCGAAGCACCCGAAGCGGCGGCTGAAAAGAAAGTTGAAACCACCGTCAGCGACGTGCTCATAGGGCAAATTGCTGCGTGGGGCGTCAAATTCGTCTTCGGCATACCCGGCACCTCCACGCTGGGAGTGGTGGATGCCATCCGCAAAACCGAGGGCAAAGTCCAATACATCCAGGTTCGCCATGAGGAAGCCGCTGCGTTTATGGCTTCGGCGTATGGCAAACTCACGGGGCACATCGCGGCGGTGCTGGGGATTTCTGGGCCGGGCGCCACTAACCTTGTCACGGGGCTCTACGATGCCCAGCTGGATCATGCGCCCGTGTTGGCGTTGACGGGTATGGTGCCCCGAAAGCACATCGGCAAGGGCTCTCTGCAGGAGATTGACCAGCAAGCCTTCTTTGAGCCGCTTTCCGTCTATAACAAAACCCTCATGACCGAGGACCAAACTGCCACGTTGGCGACCCTTGCCATAAAGCATGCGCTCCTCGACCAGGGCGTCGCCCACATAGGCATCCCCAACGATGTCCAGAAGCTGCCTTACAGCGCGGAGGTTTTGCCGTTTGAAGGCAGAATGCCTAACATGGCGTATGGGCAGGAGGATTGGGTGATTGAGAACGCTGCTCAAGCGGTAGATGAGGCAGAGCGCCCTGTGATTTTGATGGGTTTTGGCTGCCGTGGACAGGGCACTAAGCTGCTGGCGCTGGCAGATAAGATTGGGGCGCCGATTATGTCTACTTTCCGCGCCAAGGGCTTTGTGGATGATTCGGAGCCGCTTTACGTGGGCTGCCACGGAGGTGTCGGTTCCACAGCTGCGGGGCAATTAATGGAGAAAACGGACTTGCTTATTGCGGTTGGCTCCTCGTTTGCGGATTTATCGCAGATTCCCAAGAGGCGCATGATACAAATCGACATCAACCCCCTGATGCTGGCTCGCCGCTACCCCGTTGAGGTTGGGCTGCTAGGCAACAGCGCAGTTTTGATTCCTAAACTAACCGAGAAAGTAATGCAGAAAGACAACCCTGACTACGCAGCGGAGATAAAGCAGCTAAAGCAGGCATGGCTAAACCAGCTTGAAAAAGAAGCCGATGCCTCAGCTAAACCCATTCGAGCACCCTACATCATGAAGGTCCTCACCGAAAAACTCAGCGCCGACGCCGTGATTTCGCTGGATGTCGGCGAGAACTGCTGGTGGTTTGGACGCAACTTCCGCATGAAGCGCAGCCAGAAGATGGTTATGAGCGGCAACTTGGCAACTATGGGGTTTGGTTTGCCCGGTGCATTGGCGGCGGCTTTCGCGTATCCGGGGCGGCAGATTGTCTGCGTAACAGGCGATGGCGGCTTAACCATGATGCTGGGTGACTTTTTGACCGCGCATAAGTATGGGTTGCCCGTGAAGGTGTTTGTGGTGAACAATAAGCATCTGGGCATGATTATGCAGGAGCAGAAAGTCGAGGGCTACAGGGGCTGGCAAACCGAGCTGCATGACTTCAGCTTCGCAAAGTTCGCTGAGGTTTCAGGCGGCTTAGGCATCAAAGTAACAGAGCCAGCGGACTTGCCCCAAGCGGTGGATAGGGCGCTTAAATCCGAGAAACCCGCCATCGTGGATATTGATACGGATCCAAGGCGCTTCCCCTAACGCTGGCTATCTGTTGCTCTGCCAGCTCTACCCCCCCTCTATTTATAGCAACATAACTGCGACATCTACTGCTCCACCGCTTCCCCCCTCCCCTTATGTAAAGAGTCGACTTCTAGTCTTCTGGTTCAACCCTGAGCCGACGCTATCCGATACGAAAGTATATCGGATACACCCAAAACCCCGCTTATCCGATACAAAACCATATCGGATAAACCCAAGCAGCCCAAAGCATCCCCCATGCCAAGGCAAAATAGCTTATCTCAGAACTGAAGTTACCAGTTTCTTAGGACTATCATGGTGTTGGTTTTCATGATGCCTTCGACGCGGCGGATTTTCTCTATAGCGTCGTTGACTTCGGTTACGGACATGCCGGTGATGACGGCGACTATGTCGTATTCGCCGGTGACTTCGTAGATGGTTTCTACGTTGGGCATCTGCTGGATTTTTTTAGAGACCTCTACGGTGGGGTAGCTGGGGTTGGTTTCCAGGAGCGTGATGGCTTGGGCTCCTTCGGCGAGGCCGACGTTGAGGGTGAATTTGCGGATGATGCCTTGGTCGGTTAGGGTTTTGATGCGTTTTCGGACTGCGCCTTCGGAGAGGCCGATTTGGCTGCCTACTTCGCCGTAGCCTGCTCGGGCGTCGTTTTTGAGGATTTTGATGATTTGCCTGTCTTTTTCGTCCATGCCTTTCCCCGTGTGGATAGTTAGCATTGAAAAATTTAACGCTTTCCATACCGCACAGGCGTCTGGGCTGCGTTTTTCGTTACTTGGGTTCGTTTGCGGTGCGGTTTTTGCGCCAACACGGCTGCACCAAATGGGACATTACCTGCCCAAGTTGTAACAAATAAGTCACAACCTTTAAAAGATTCACGAAATACTCAAAATGACATTTCCAAAAAATAAAGTAAGCGTGACGAACAAAAAATGATTAAACAAGCAAACAACCCCGAAAAACTACAGGCAAAATGCCCAGACTGCGACGCCGACCTAGACGTACCATGCGACACCGAGAAAGGAGAAATCCTAAGCTGCCCCGGCTGCGGACTCGAACTAGAAGTTAAACAGATCAAAGGCGGATGCGTAGACCTTCAAGAGTTAACCATTGAAGGCGAAGACTGGGGCGAATAAACAGTATCCACCTTCATCTACTCTTTTGTTAAACCACCCTTTTAAGGAAAAAACATCACGGGATGCCACAGCGATGAGCATTGCACTTCTTTATGAGCGCTCGGAAAACGATGAAAACGGCATTAAACTCACCGCTAAAAAACTCGGCATCGACCTCTCATTTATTCCCTTCCGGAAAATCGCGTTATCCATCGGCAAAGAGGGTTTCTCCGCGAAAACCAAGGGCAAAGACTACACAGCCCTCTTCAGCCAGACCCAGGTTGTCCTTAACCGTGCCCAAAGCAAAAACCGGCGCCTCCAAGCCAGCTACATCCTTGAAGCACTGGGCAAAAAAACCCTCAACACCAGCCAAAGCGAGTTTGTCTGCTACAGCAAACTCCGCACACTGCTCAAACTGGGCATGGCGGGGCTGCCGATTCCAAAAACCGTCTTTGTTCCCTGCGACGCCACCGACACAATGAAGAGCGGCAAAGAAATCCACAACGAAAAAGACATCGCGGACCTCTTCGAGGCGGAGCTGCCAATCGCCGAGGGCATCGTGGTTAAGGCGGACGCGGGCACCCACGGCAAAATGATTATGCTCAGCAAAACCCGCTTGGAGCTGGAGGAAAACATCAAGGAAACCAAGCCCGGCATCATCAACCCCGTCGGCGTCGTAGCCCAGCAGCTTATCGATAAATGGTTCTATGACCTGCGCATCCTCGTCTCCAAGCAACGCGGCAAAGCACCCGTTTGCTACCCGGTGGCGATGGCTCGGGCAGGCTTTAAGGACTTCCGCACCAACACCTTCCTCGGTAACCTCGTCTTCCACGCCAAGTTGCCCTCGATGGTGCAGGAGTTGGCGACCAAATGCGGAGACGTCTTGGGCGAGGGCAGCGAGGCATGGATTTTCGCGCTTGACGCCATGGTGGACGTGAAGGACCACAAAAACGCCGAGGACAGCTGGCTTAAGGCGCAGCTGGATTTGGCGGCGCAGGAGTTTGCGCCCGTGGCTAAGGTGAAAGCTGACGAGAGCCGCCTCACCGACTTCGAAGGCTGGAACAGCAAGCTTGAAGCTGCCTTCAAGGGTTATCAGCAATCCGCGGCGTATGGGGGCATAACAGATATAATTGAAGAGAACTTAGATGAGAACCAGTGCTCTTTGGTTTTCCACGAGTCGAATTCGTGCCCTGAGTTCTGGGAGAACACGCGTTTGGCAACTGGACACAACGTGGCAGAAACCCTGCTGCGGAGCGCACAGAGCCTAATAGACCATTAATCAATCAAACAGAGGAAAACAAGATGAGAATCGGAATAATTGGCGGTTCAGGATACGTTGGAAGCGAGCTGCTGCGGCTGCTGCTGCTCCACCCAGAGGTTGAGGTAACGATGGTTACGTCGCGGCAGATGGCAGGAGAATTCGTCTTCAACGTGCACCCGAACCTACGCGGCATGACCCAACTTAAATTCGTGCCCCAGGACATGGAGGCACTCAAAAGCAACTGCGACCTCGTCTTCACAGCCACCCCCCACGGCGGCAGCGTCAACCTGGTGCCCAAGCTGCTTGACGCAGGCCTCAAAGTCATAGATATGAGCGCGGACTTCAGATTAAAAAACCCTGCGGATTACCCCACCTACTACGGCTGGGAGCATGCGCACCCCGAAATGCTAAAAACAGCCGCCTACGGCTTGCCTGAGCTGCACCGTGAAGAAATCAAAACCGCAAAGCTCGTGGCCTGCGCGGGCTGCGAAGCCACCGCCGCCATCCTTGGCTTAGCCCCAGTTGTGAAAGCTGGCTTAATCGACACAGACCACGTAGTTGTTGACCTTAAAGTCGGGTCTTCAGGTGGCGGTAGCAAGCCTTCCCTTGCCGGTCACCATCCCGAACGCGCTGGAGGTGTGCGTCCCTACAAGGTTGTGGGTCACCGCCACATAGCCGAAGTTGAACAGGAACTTGCGCCGCTGGGCGGACCCGTAAAAATCAGCTTCACGCCGCATGCCGTCAACATGATCCGCGGCATCCTTGCGACCATCCACACTTTCCCCAAGCAGCCCATCCAAAACAAGGACCTCTGGAAAGCCCTGCGCGGCATGTACGGCTCTGAGCCGTTTGTGCGGTTGGTGAAGTACCAGAAGGGACCCTACCAGTTGCCTGACCCCAAAGTCACCACAGGCACCAACTTCTGTGATGTAGGCTTCGAAATCGATGAGCACGCTAACCGCCTCATACTCTTCAGTGCAGTGGATAATATGGTGAAGGGCGCGGCGGGTCAGGGTGTACAATGCCTCAACATAATGATGGGTATAGATGAGACCTCGGGGCTGAAGAGCACTGGGTTCCACCCCATTTAGGAGACTGCTGCTATGCTGCTCGTAGTCAAGATGGGTGGGTCAATCCTTAAGGAGGGCACAGCCGCCGACCTCGTAGCGGACCTCAAAGAAGTCACCAGAGAGCACAGGGTGGTTTTGGTGCATGGCGGCGGCGCAGAAGTCACTGAAATCGCCAGCAAACTGGGTAAGGAACAGAAATTCATCATGTCCCCCGAGGGTTTCCGCAGCCGCTACACCGATAAGGAAACCATAGAAATCTACACTATGGTTATGGCGGGCAAAATGAATAAGCAAATCGTGTTGGCGCTGCAGGCACAGGGCATAGCAACGGTGGGTCTTAGCGGCTTAGACGCCGCGATCCTTAAGGCGGAACGCAAGACGCGGCTTATCGTGGTGGATGAGCGGGGACGCAAAAAAGTCATCGACGGCGGCTACACCGGCAAAATCACATCAGTCAACACAGAGCTGCTTAAACTCCTCCTGGAGAAGGGTTATGTGCCCATCGTCACGCCCATCGCGCTTAGCCAGGACTGCGAGCCCCTTAACGTGGACGGCGACCGCACCGCAGCCATCATCGCGGGAGCGCTCAAAGCCGACAAACTCATCCTGCTCACCGACGTGGAGGGCCTAATGCTTAAAGGCGAGCGGGTCCCAAAAATCGCTGCCACCGAAGTTAAAGAGGTCCTTAGCAAAATCGGCGGCGGCATGAGCACCAAAGTCCACGCGGGACTTGAGGCGCTCAGTCAGGGCGTGCAGGAAGTCCTTGTAACCTCAGGCACCGCCAAGCAGCCCATAACATCGGCTCTTAATCATCAGGTCGGTACAGTGATAACAAGTGAATGAAACCGAAATCATGGAAACTGAAAACCGCTACTTAGCCAACGTGTTCTCTAAAAAACCCGTTGTGCTCACCCGCGGCAAAGGCGCGCTGCTCTGGGACATCAACGGCAAAGAGTACCTGGACTGCGCCAGCAGCTACGGCGTAGCGGCGCTTGGGCATGGTCACCCCAAAATCGTGGAAGCCATAAAAGAGCAGGCCCAACAACTCATCACCTGCCACAGTTGCTACTACAACGACAAACGTGCAGAGTTCATCGAGAAACTCGTTAAAATCACGCCTAAGGGCCTTGATAAGGCGTTTCTCTCCAACAGCGGCGCCGAAAGCATAGAGTGCGCCCTAAAACTTGCCCGCAAAGCCACCGGCAAAACCGAAATCATCGCCGTCATGGGCGCCTACCACGGCAAAACCATGGGGGCCCTCTCCGCCACGTGGGATAAAAAGTACCGTGAACCCTTCATGCCCCTTATCCCCGACGTCAAACACGTCGCACCCGACAACTCCGCTAAAATCGGGGAAGCCATAAGTGAGAAAACCGCGGCGATTATCCTTGAACCCGTCCGAGGCGAAGGCGGCATCCGCGTGCCACCCGACGGCTACCTCCAGGAAGTTCGGGAAATCTGCAACCGCCGAGGCGTCCTCTTAATCCTCGACGAGGTCCAGTCGAGCTTTGGGCGAACCGGCAAGCTCTTCGGCTGCGAAAACTGGGATGTAACCCCCGATGTCATGTGCCTTGCTAAGCCCTTCGCAGGCGGCTTACCCATCGGCGTAACCGTCGCCAAAGAAAACCTCATGTCCGCCTTCAAAGTCGGCGAGCACTCCACCACCTTCAGCGGCGGACCCCTGGTTTGCGCTGCCGGATGCGCCGCCATAGATGCTTTGCTGGAGGAGAAACTGGCTGAGAAAGCAGCGGTTAACGGCAAATACTTCAAGACGCAGCTGGAAGGCTTAGCTCAGAAGCACCGCATAATCAAAGAGGTCCGCGGGTTAGGCCTGATGTTGGGTGTGGAGCTGCGCTATGACGTTTACGGCGTCATCAAAAAAGCCCTTGACCGCGGCGTACTGGTTATCGACGCAGGAAAAACCGTCGTGCGTATCTTGCCGCCGCTGATCATAACTAAACCCCAGATTGACCGAGCCATCACCGTGTTAGACGCCGTGTTGGAGGAAGAAGAAAATGAGCGAGCAAACAGCAGTACAGTTTCTAACTAACCTGCTGGGCATTTACAGCCCCAGCGGACACGAGCAGGACATAGCTGACTTTATAGCTCAACGCATGAAGAAGTTAGGTTTTCAAGTAGGCGTCGACGCCATAGGCAACGTCATAGGCGTTGTCGGCGAAGGCGAACCCGTCATCTTGCTCTGTGGACACATGGACACTGTTGCAGGCATCTTGCCGCTGCGTGTTGAAGAGGGCAAAATTTACGCTCGAGGCGCAGTGGACGCTAAAGGGCCCCTGGCAGCTATGGTTATTGCTGCGTTGCAGGCAAGCAAAGAGCCTCATTTCAAAGGCAAAATCCTTGTCGCCAGCGTCGTGGAGGAGGAAGCCACCAGCAAAGGCGTTCGTCACCTCATTACGCAGGGCATCAAAGCGGACTACGCCATCTTCGGCGAGCCAAGCGGCGTCGAAAACATCACCGTGGGCTACAAGGGACAAATCCAGCTTAAAGTCACCGTTAAAACCGAAACTGGACATGCATCTACCCCATGGGTCTACGATAACGCCTTAGAGAAAGCCTATGAACTCTGGGAGCGCATCCGAACGCACTCCTCTTACCCTTCTCTTGACCCCTCTGTCAGCCCCTACAACGCCGTAACCGCCTGTCTGGTACGCCTCGTCGGCGGCGAAGCCACCTCCGTTATCCCCTTTGAAGCCGAAATGAACCTTGACATCCGTATACCCATCCAGTTCAGCACCGCCAAAGTCGCCGAGCAACTCTCCAAAATCATCGCCAAGTACCAGGCTGCTAACCCAGAAATTGTTGTTAAACATGAAATCCTCGACACCGTGGAGCCCTTTGAAGTCAACAAATCCTCTCCGCTTGTGCACGTTATGGCTTCCTCCGTGCGTAAAGTCCTGGGAAAACCAGCTACGCTGCTGCATAAGACTGGCACAGGCGACATGAACATCCTCGGCAAAGCCATGAACTTGCCCATCGTAACCTATGGACCCGGCGACTCGCATCTGGACCACACCGTCGATGAGCACATCGAGATCCAAGAGTACCTTGACGCCATCGCCGTATACAAGGAGACGCTGCTTCGGCTATCGGAACTGCATAATAGCAAGAACGGCGTAAACTAACCGGCGGCGAAGAGTCTGCTTCTACTTTTTGTATGGTAGCTTTTTCTTCGTAAGACTGTTTTTCTCTATCCAGTGTTTTTCGTGTTTATATTGCATCAAAAAGATATTTTAAAGAGCTAATTCGGTTGCAAAAAGTTACTTCTGGCTTGGTTAAAGGAAAAACTTTTAAGCGCATTCCATTGAATAGGACTATTAAAAAAATGTAGGAGAAAAGAATACATTGCTAAAACGTGTAGTTATAATTTTTTCTATATTGGCGTTAAGTTCGTTAATTCTTTCAGGAATAGCTACAGCTACTATGGCTGGTTACTCGCATACATGCCACTCAGGCGCTGCCATAACGGTTGATGGGCGATGGAGTCCCGATAGCGAATGGACTGATGGGGAACCAACTTTCTGGTTGGGCACTCAAGCAAACTTTAAAGACAAATACGTCATGGTCTCATCTGACCCTATAACTGTCAGCGAAAACATAATGGTTGAAAGCATCGACACCACCAACGACGCAGGCGACTATTGGTCTTTATGCTTCGACGGCAACAGCGCAACCGACGCCACAGCTCCCAACGGCGGCGCAGCACCACAGGCTGACGATATTAGACTAGACATCATGGGTCATGGCGCTACCGCTACCGCAACCTGGTATAAAGGAACAGGGACAGGTTGGGCTGTGATGGCTGCACCCGCCTCATCCATTGCTAGCTGGGCTGAAACGCTAAGTACCTCCCCGACTTCAACTACCGCACACTACATTCTTGAACTAACTTTGATAAAGCAAACTCTGGGTCTGCCGCCGCAGTTCGCTTTGAGAGTCGCCATCTATGATGCTCACTCAGGAGGCGCTGCTCTACAAGCCTGGCCACCTGGATCAGTTAGTATCCCCGATGAATGGGGCGCTATACCCTACACCGGCGATGCCTATACGGGTCCGGTTCCAGAGAGCCTTAACCTCTTTGCATTCTTGCTGCTGTCCTCCATTGCGGTCATAGCGGGCGCGGTCTTGATACGGAAACAATCTAAGATTCCAAAGCTAACGCATTCCCCTGCATCAGTGCCGTAGACGAATCGCCAATCATTCTCTTTTTTCTTTTTCTTTATAAAAAATGCTTGTTTGAGGCTCGATTGTGAAAAAAGCGGCATTTAGGCGCCTGCATGTGTTCTTTTTTTTGGTCGCGGAAGGGGTAACCTTTTAGTGTAGGAAACATCACATAGCCTATCTGGGTGGCATCATATGGTTAACATGAAAAAGAAGAACGTAAACACTCGCAAAGAACAAGAAAAACAGGCTAAACGAGCCAAAGAAGCAGCCAAAAAAGAACAGCTATCTCAGCTTCCGGCAAAAGGAAAGAAAAAATAGTTCTCTGCTGATTTCTAGTAAAAAATCGTGTGCCCGTCGGCAACTTTTTCAGCACCGCTCCTTCAATATGTAGTGGCGGTCTGTTTTGCCTAAAGATAATTTTCATTCAAGCATCAAGGATTCTGAGCTTAAAGAAGGCGGTATAGCGGCTGTCCGCATAAGAGGCAATCCCATATTGCTTGCTAAAGTAGGTGGACAAGTCTACGGCGTTACTAACCGCTGCCCGCATATGGGATGCAGCCTACAAAATGGCATCTTAAGCGGCTACGTTTTAATGTGTCCCTGCCACGGCTGGAAATTTGATGTCCGCACTGGACAATACATCGAGAACCCTCTGACCGCTCTCACCGCTTACCGCTGTAAGGTTGAGGACGGAAAAATCTGGGTTGAAATCAAAAAGTAACTATTCGCCTCGAGTGTCGTTGCGGTTGCATTCAGCTTTCGGGCGGTACTCTATTTTTCTATGCCTCGCTTTATGGTGCTTTTCGCATTCTTTTACTCTGATTAGCATCCAATCGTTTTCTTCGTAGACGCATCCGCACAGAAGGGTTTTCGTCGGCAAATGTGGCACCGATGAAGTGTAGTCAGCACCTTTGATAAGCATTTCTGAATACCTAAGTGTTTGCTCTTTTGGTGTTAAAAGGGCAACATTTTTGTGTGCGTAGGTCTTTTTGTTTTTCAATTGAGATGGCAAAAATGGGCACAATGAAAAAGAAAAACATTAACACTCGCCTTGAGCAGGAAAAGAAAGCTAAACGCGAAAAAGAAGCAAAAAAGAAACAATTGACCTCGCAGCTTCCTGCAAAGGGAAAGAAAAAATAGGTCACCAATTATCCCTTCTGCACTTCTGCTCTTCCCGCAGTGTATTTTCGAGTTCGCGGTAGAGTTCACTCTCAGTTTTGGAGGCAACAGACAAATCCGCCCCCGCAACGCTCTTAACGGATGGCACCCGAATGTAGCAGCTTCGGCGAGTCTGCGGCACATAATCCAGCGTCAACTCATCTGTGGCGCAGTTTAGCTTCTCGCTGCCCCCGGCCTCATACATCTCAACCCCAACCGCGTACTTGCCCTCGCCTATCCCCGTCATATCCAGCACCCAACTGTACTCTAACTCGTCGGTGGACAGCGGCCCCTGAGGAACCCGAATCAGCACAGACGACAAAACCTCTTCCTCAAACCGCAAATCCGCTTTCAGCTTGGAGAAGGCGGCTTTTGAGGGCTTAAGAGCGAAGCTGACTTTAAGGGTTAACTCGTCTATGCCGGTTTCGGAGGCAAACTGCGTTATTTTTATCTGCTTTAGCTGCGGAGGCTGCGCTGGGCTGGGTTGCGAAGTGGGGAGTTTGTCGAGGGTTAGTTGCCTGTGGGGTTTTTGGGTTCTGCGCATGCCGTCTCCACATTACATTAAATGCCTACACAGAAGAGTTTTTCGCCAGCTTCCGCCAGGCGTCGCCGATGGGGTTGGGGATTAACGGTAAATACAATAATATCCGGCGCCGTTACTGTCAGCAAGTGATTGTTGCGGAGGCGAGTGGGGGTTGAGTTACGACGACATCGATGCAGATGACCTTTCAGGCGAAGAGCCCGAAGGCGGCAAAACCCTGACTGCCTCAGGCATCGCCGAGTACATCCGCTTCAACTGCTGCCCCCGCTTCTTCAAACTTAAATTCGAAGGCAAAGAAGTCAAAAAACGCACTTGGCCCGAAGCCTTCAAACCCATCAGTCCCCTGCTCTACGGCACCGGCAAAGCGTTGGAAGAAAAAAAAGTCGCTGAGCTCAAGGGGAGAGCCGCCGAGTACCTTGACTTCACTGTTTATGACCCTAACAAGTATGGTAAGCGCGGCTGGGATAAAGCCCAGGATTCCCTAAATAACCTCCACTACGTCATCGAGCACATAATCTCGCTGGGAGAAAAAGCTGACCCCCGCCCCGTTTTGCTCTATCAGGTGCCTATGAAGGGCCCAATCGGCGTATGGGATGTCAAAGGCATCGCGGATTTAATCGCGGTATGGCCGCTTAAAGAAGGCAAAGTAAAAGTCCGCATCTTCGAACTCAAATCCTCCTGGAAAGAGCAGACCGCCCACCGCATCCAAGTCGCCATCTACGTTCTGCTGCTGGGACGCGAACTCGGCGGCTTATCCGCCAAGGTGGAGCTGGAAGGCGGCGTCATCAACCGCGAAACCAGCCTTGAAAGCCTCGAAGCTGACGCCCTGCCCAAATTCAAACTCAGCCCCCTCATCCAAGACGTCGAGCGGCTCCTCGCCAAAAACGGGGAATTCAACCGCATCCACAAAAAACCCCTCGAGGAAGTCGAGTACCAGCTCTGCTGGAGATGTGACAACTGCGGCTTCAACGAATGCTGCATTGTCTGCTCAGTGGAGAACGAAAGCGTGGCGCTGCTGAATCTAAGCCGAGGCGAACAGAAAGCTCTCTCGCATCACGGCGTCAGGGGGCTGGAGGATTTGGCGCGGCTCAAAGTGGTGCTGGACGGCGGCAATCTGCGCCCCAACGACTTCCGAGTTATCCCCGCTAAGGACCCAAAAAAGGTTCAGGAGCTCTCAACAGACCCCATCATCGGCGCCAAGCTGGATTGGCTGGTTGAACGCGCCCAGTACATGCTTGGCGGCATCCGCCCCAGCAGCCCAAACGCCAGCAAAAGCCGCTGGATGCCCTGGCTTACCGGAACAGGCTACGGTAGCCTCCCCGAAGACAGCCCCTCCGGCGGCGCCGACGCCTCGTTACTCTATAACCCCGACGGCTTAATCCGCATTTACCTCTTCATCGAATGGGACTACATGCTTGACTGCGTCTCGATGCTCAGCGCCAAAGTCAGCTGCACCCGATACCGCGGCGAACCCCTCCTCGTTTCCCGCGTAATCAGCAGCCTCCCCGACGACCGAAACGAATGCATAGAGGAGGAGCGCAGACTGCTGGAGGGCTTTTTCGCTGACCTCTCCGCGGCCATAAATAAAGCCGCAGCTGCAGCCGGCAGCCCCGATGAGGCGCCGATTCACCTGTACTTCTTCAGCCGCCAAGAACGCGATGTCCTCATGAAAGCGGTCTGTCGGCAGCCCTCAATGATTAGTGCACAGGCCGTGCGTGACCTGCTGGGGCTGCGGCAAGCCATCGACCAACCCATGTTCTCCATTCTCCAAGACGAAGTGGTCCACCGCAAAGCCCTGCGTTATCACAGCTCGGGGTTGCTGCCAATTCTGGAGCAGGCATGCTTCTTTGACCGCAACCAATGGCGCGTCAAACGCAAAGACGGCACCATAGTGGATTTGGCGCTGGTGTTCCGCGACGGCTTATTCAACTACAGCTTGCCCTACCGCAGAAACCCCGACGGCACCATCGCCTTCCTCAAAGAGGGCAAAAACGACGGTTACTACCCCGCTCGCGCCCGCTTCGGCGACCAATTGCCCATCGAGTACATCTGGGGCGCCAAGGGTCGACTCGACAATTTCAGCCAAGTTAAAGGCCCCTCCAAGGTTCTGCTCGATAAACGCAAATGGTGCGACTACACCTCTAAAACCCGCCGCATAACCGACGAAGAACTTAACCTGATGGGCACCAAAATCTGTATGGCACTCGAGCAGGTCGAGCGGTCCCTCTCTATCCGTAACAGGCGACTGGGCAAAAAGCCGATTGCTGTCCCCAAAATCTCCGAGTTCACGCTGGGCACCGCCACGCTGGAGCGGAGCTGCCGAGAATTCTTGGATTTAGAGTACTTCTCGAAGCGCCAGGAGATGTATCAGCACTATGCGATGCTGCCCTATCAGCGGGTGGCTTCCGGGCGATCAGTGATTTTCCAGTGCACACGCGTCGACGAGTTTGAACGGGAATTCGTGGTGCGGGGCAAGCTGGTCTACGAGGATCTGGGGCTGCCCAGAGCTGACTGCGTCGCCAACGCCTGCCGCGTAAAGGGCTCGGAGGGCTCAAGTTCAGGCGACTGGATGGTGGTGACTGAGCTGCGGCGCAACGCCTCGGGGCAGTTTGAGGAAACCGAGAAGCGCTCGCCGGGGGAGGTGGAGAAGTCCGCCCGAGCCATCGTGGACCGCGTGGACGTGCCCAAGCTGGAAGTTGTCGTTAAAATCGTGAGTTGGCCGCGGGGCAGGGGCAGCAAGTACAGTGCATGGCATAATCTGCCCACCACTGACCCCGAGAAGGCACAGGGCAAGTACATGCAGCTCTTCGAGGCTGGACGCTACTACATCCTTGACGAGTTAGCCGACGACATCATCTCGGACCGCGCCGCAAAAAGCCTCGACTACGCAGCCAACAACGTCCTCTACTGCCTCTTAGCAGACTACTTGGCGGGCAAGACAGGCGGCAACAACCACACTGCACTAGACAGGGCTGCAGCGATGCCTTTCCTAAATTGGATGGAGGCACGGCGGTTTCCGCCCAAAGCAGAACAGAAACGTTTTGTGGAACGCGTGTTTGGAGCTGAACCGATTGTGATGCTTCAGGGTCCGCCTGGCACGGGCAAGACCGAAACGCTGCAGCTTGCAGTGCTTGCTCACATCGCCGCGCATAGGGCAAAGTCTCGGTGCCGAGTTTTGATGGTGGCGCCGACCCATAAAGCCATCCAGGAATTCGTCGAGAAACTCGGCCGTTGCTGGAAAGAATACATCGCCGCCGGCGGACGCGACCTCAAAGATCTGCAGCTTTACCGTGTCTTAAGCAGCGAGGTTTCGCTTGTGCCGCCCATCGACGGAGTCAAATACGTCAACTATAACCAGGACCAAGAAACCGTCGCTGAACTCACGGGCTGCCTGATGAATCAATCCACGCTTACGCCCTCCACATCGGCTTCCTCCCCGTTAGTGATATGTCTGACGCCGCCTGGGCTATATGGCTTGATGAAAAAAATCGGCGAATCCGAGCCGCCCTGGGGCGAAGGCTTCTTTGACCTCCTCGTCGTCGACGAAGCCAGCATGATGCGGCTCCCCGAACTCATCCTCTCAGGAAGCTTCCTATCCAAAAACAGCCAAATCCTCGTCGCAGGCGACCACCGCCAGCTGCCGCCGATTGTGGCGCATAACTGGGAAAAAGAGGACCGCCGCACCCTTGAGGAAATGGCGTCTTTTCTTTCCGCTATGGATTTTCTGCGGTTGCTACGCAACGAAGACCTTGGCTTGGAGCGGATAAAATGCAGAAACCCAGCAGACATCCCTGCGGAGCGGCTCTGCGAGAGCCACCGTTGCCACTCGGTGGTCGCGGAATTTCTGCGTGAATGGGTCTATGAGAAGGATAACATTGATTTCCGTTCTGAGCAGACGCAGACTTTAGCGCCTGTTGAGGCCCAGACGGAGGGGTTAGCTGTGGCTTTGGCGCCTCAGAACGTGTTTGTCCTCATCGTGCATGATGAGGCAGAGAGTTTCCAGTCTAACTTGGTGGAGGCATCCATCGTGGCGGCGCTGGCTAAGAATGCGTCCTCCGCAAATATAGGCGTCATCACTCCCCACAATGCCCAGAAGGGGCTGCTTAAAAACCGCCTCCAAGACGCCAACCTGGGCGCCCGCGTCGATACGGTGGAGCGATATCAGGGCGGCGAAGCAGACTTCGTCATCATCAGCAGCTGCGTCAGCGACCCCGACTATGTCCGCACCGAAAGCGAGTTCCTGCTTAACCTCAACCGCATCAACGTCGCCATCTCGCGGATGAAAAAGAAACTCGTCATCGTGGCAAGCCGCAGCATATTCGAGTTCATGCCCCAAGACGCCCGCGACTACGACCGCGCGTTGCTCTGGCGGGGCATCTCCGACACGGTGGGCTTCACTGCAGACTCTAAGCCTCAGTGGGAGGGTGACTTGTCAAAGTTCCTTGGGCAAGCAAACCCAGACGTTAAGGTGGAAGTCTACGTTAAATCCCAAAAAACGCTGGCCCAAACCCGCCGATAAATCACCTTGTGGATAAGCTCATACGTTTGTTGCATGCATACCCGCCTTGGGGTTGCTGCAATCTATGGCTCTCCATAATCCAGGTCTAAGCTACTTTTATGCTACCAAAATTGCCTTTGCCTGAGGCCCCACTTTACTGGTCCGTGGGGTATTTCACGCGTGCAACCTTGAAAATGTGTTGGCAGTGGTCGCAGGTATAGTATTTTACCGAGAAATAGTCGTTTTCTATGTCGTTTTTGAGTCTTGTTGATTGTCTCCTGCATCTTGGGCATTTCGGTAATTTTTGATCTGCCGAGCAAGTATCAGCTACCATTTGTGCACCTCACGTCTAAAAATTCTGCAGTATCAATTAAAGATTTTTGTTTTAAAAACGCTTATTTTACCTGAAAACGGCTATAATTCAACCGCTTTCTTGCTCTCTCAGTTTAGCTCTAAAATAACCTGCGGAGGCTACTCAGGTTTTCTTCGGTTTCTCTATCCTCCACGTAGTGGCGCTATAGATCGTGAAAACCAAAAGCACCGCAGAAACCGCTGCTTTAACGACTGTGAAACCTGTGGCTGCGGAGTAGAGGGCGAATGCCGCTGGAAAAGCCCCGATGTATAGGCTGAAGAATACTGCGGTGGGCAGTTTGTAGTTGTACTTGTAGTCTTTGAAGATGCGTCTGCCAAAGTACAGCGCGGCCAATCGCCCCATGCCGTGGGTGCATTTGATGCATTTATGGCATGGTCTTAGGCAGCCCAGCAGATGCAGCACCCCATAGATCAAGATAAGCGTCAGGATAAAGAACACAATACCAGCCGTAAGATCATATAGTAAAAAAGCAACGGTGTCAAGGACAATCCATACAAAAAGGGCGAGGTTGCCTAAGAGAACCAGGTTTTCGGGGAAGAAGATTGGTCTGCCATCTTTTGGCTCTGCCATGCCAGGCTATTGGCACCAATCAAATATAAAGATTGATTAAAGGTTCAGCGGGGGGGTCTTTCGACGTTGCAGAGCTGTTTTTTAAAAATGCTGAGAAAAGCCAGTCTGTTAAGTCAAATCTCTATGGGCTGAGCATATTTCGGCAAAATAACTTTTGATGCAAACAAGCTTTCGAATACTCCGCAATTCTCCGTGTGGATGGGTATAATCCTGGCTGGGTTTATTCTATCTATTACTTCTTTAAGTTCCATTTTTGATGCGTGCCCCGAAACATGCCTGCGCTTAAACGATTTATCGCCCTTTTCGTCAACGTCATAGTCGCAGGCGATGCTAAAGAAGTCCATCCAATGCACCATTTTGCGTTCGTCAATTTCCATCTCTTCACTAAACGGCTCCGTGGATGCCGAGATGTAGCGGGTTTGATGTTTGCCGTCAAGGGGTATCAAGTCGAAGAGTTCATTTGCATCCCAGAACGAGAACATCAAGACGTACTGCCTTGGGGTTCTGCGTATTTGGTAGGCTCTAACGCCGTTGTCTAAATGGTGCGTTGCCAGCGAGTAGATATCTTTGTAATCATAAGGTAACCCCGCGCATGTTGCCCCCAGGGGATTTTTTGGGTTCCCCGCTTCGCCGCCGACGTCGAGTCGTTCTGCTATGCGGACAAGGTTGCGGTCGTCTTTAGCTACGTTTCTGCCGTGATAATGCAGGTACCCCATTTTGTATTTGTCATAGTCTGCTTTGGAGTAGAGCAGGTCGCCTTCGCGTTTGAGGTAAACTTTCAGGTTATCCATCGTTCTTGGGTCTTGATGTTTGGTTGGGAAGTTGCAGTGCATCTCATAGAGCAAATATGCAAGTTTAGGCGTAACCACAAGGACGCGACCGTTGCTTTTGGCGGCTTCATATACGGTGTTAAAGCGTGTTAGGTCCTTCCAGCCAAAGTTAATCAGCACAAGCCCCTCACAGCATCTGATATCCTCGGTTATGTCTCTGCCGACCTGTTCCTCCGTTAAGACATTCTCCGAATCTACCCTTGTGCCCTCCGTGATCATAATATCCACTGAGCCACCGACGGCTTTGACATAATCATCTATTGAAACTTCATCTGCACCGTGGAACCGTATGTCGCCTGTATAGAGAACCCGTTTGCCACCTGGCAGCGTCAACAGGATTGAGCATGCGCCAGGTACCGAGTGCCCCACGGGGATAAGCTTGTACTCTATGCCTTTCACGTGGCCCTGCATATCTGTATTAAAAGTTCGATATCGTGGAGCTATGTCATAAGTGAATGCGAATTTTGTTTTTGCGTCAACAATGATTGGGTGCTCCTCCTCTTTTTCCTCGCAGAACGCGCATTCCTCTGGACAGAGCGTCTTGTACCCCGCTGGCTTCTGCTTAATGGTTGACTCCTTGGCGAGCTTGTAATATTGGTCATCAACCCCTGAAACAGAAACATCCGTCATGGCTTTTGCTAGCACTTTGGTTTTTTCTGTGCAGTAAACTGGGATGCATGGGTCAAGAAAACTAACATCTTGGATGTGATCAAAATGGGCATGCGTTACAAAGACGGCATCAACCGCTGGCTTTGCGGGGTCGCAGGGGGAGACATCGGTGGTTTTCCAGTAATCCCGGGCCTCTTCAAAGGGAACTTTTTTGCTTACCTCAGGGTTTTCAAATAAAGAGGTCATATCCACCAAGTAACGCGTGTAGACTCCATCGATTTTTGGAAGAATCCCCAACCTCAGCATGTCACGAAGGGCATTTTTGGAGCGTGCCTGAATGTAATCCGAGAAGAATCTTCCGTACTCGTTCATGCGGCGCCCAAAATCCAGCAGGAGGGCTCCATCGCTTGTTTTCAGGAGGATTTTGTTTCCGCCGATTTCGTCAACTGCACCATAGAAGGTTAATGTAGCTGCCATACGTTTGCCCCGTGTTTGTTCAGGTAAACTAGCTTTAAAAACTTGATGTAATTCGTGAAAGTGCGGGCAGCCTAGTGCTCAATAGTGCAGCTTGTTTTTTTGCTGTATAACCGGGTTAACCTGAAAACTCAAACATTATAAGGACTTGATGCCTGTATCCCACTGGGTAGCTCGGCTATCAGCGTATCCAAGAAACAAACCGATGGCGGTTGACATGGAGCAAATTGAACTCTCAATCGTGGTCCCTGCGTTTAACGAGGAAAACTCCATCGAATCTGCCCTAATCAACATAGAGGCGCTTTTCAGTCAGGAACACAAAACCTACGAAATCGTTGTGGTTAACGACGGCAGCAAAGACAACACCCTGCCTAAGACACTTATGTATGCCCAAAAGAACGGTCACGTGAAAATCCACAGTTACAGCACCAACAACGGCAAAGGCTACGCAGTTAAGGCGGGTTTTATGAGAAGCAGCGGGGACGTGGTGGTTTTCGCTGACAGCGACTTAGAGATAGGTTTAGGCATGATTTCACGCTACATCGAGGCGCTCAGCCAAAGCGACATAGTTATTGCTTCTAAGTGGCATCCGCAGTCCCGCGTAGAGATATCGGCCCTGCGAAGAATCCTTAGCCATTCCTTCAACGTCTTGGTTAAGATAATGATTGGCGTGAACATCAGAGATACCCAAGTGGGGCTTAAAGCCATGAAGAAGAGTTCTTTTGAGCGGATTATTCCATGGTTAACGGTTAAGCGGTTTGCTTTTGATGTTGAATTGCTTGCCGCCGCTAACCTGCACGGGTTAAAAATAGTTGAGATGCCCGTTCAGCTTAAGCTAAACGCCTGTCCAAAATTCAGAGAAATCTTCGAGATGTTCACTGATTTGCTTAGAATGACCTGGCGAATACGGGTGCTTAGGATATATGGAAAAATAGATACCAAAAAAAGAGGGCCTGCAGAGGCGGCTTGATGCGGATTCTGATTTTTAATTGGCGCTGCTGGCTAAACCCCGAGATGGGCGGCGCTGAGGTCTTCACATGTGAGGTTGCCAAGCGCTGGGTTAAGGCTGGACACGAAGTGACCCTGTTTACCGCTGCCTTCGCCGGCTGCAAAGGCGAGGAAACCCTCGATGGGGTGAGGGTTGTTAGGTCAGGCGGTCGCTTCTCAGTTTACAATGAAGCCAAAAGGTTCTTCAAAAAAAGCTTAAAGAACGAACACTTTGACTTGGTAGTTGACGAAATCAACACGCGCCCCTTTTTTGCTCCAAAATTCCTTGAAAACGGTGAGCATGTGGTGGCTTTGATTCATCAGCTGGCCCGCGAGTACTGGTACCTCGAAACAGGCTTTCCCATGAACGCCGTGGGCTACCGCCTCGAGGACAGGTGGCTGCGCAGATACGTCGATGTGCCGACGGTCACGGTGTCAGAGAGCACCCGCATGGATCTGGCAACTCTGGGTTTCAAGCACGTTTCCGTTGTACCTGAAGGCTTAAACTTTAAGCCCCTACCTACGCTGCCCCAAAAAAGCAGTCATCCCGTAATCGTTTATTCCGGGCGACTAAAGAAAGCCAAACGGCCAAGCCACGCCATAGCTGCCTTCGAAAAAGTAAAACAGAAGGTTCCCGAGGCAGAACTCTGGATCATCGGCGATGGACCCATCAGGTGTGAGCTAGAGAGGCTGGCGGGTGAAGGCGTGAGGTTTCTTGGGCGAATAGCTGACGATGAACGCCGCAGGTTGATAGCGCAGGGTTGGGTGCTGGTTCATCCGGGAATCCGCGAGGGCTGGGGCTTAAACGTTATTGAAGCTAATGCTCTGGGGGTGCCCGCTGTGGCTTATGATGTGCCGGGGCTGAAGGATTCCGTGCAGCATAACCGAACAGGGCTGCTGGTGGATAGCGGAAACGTGGCGGCCTTAGCGGATGCACTTACCGCTTTACTTTCGGATGGCGATTTAAGGGCAGAACTATCCCGAAACGCGTTAAAGTACTCACGTGGGTTTTCATGGGACCGTACAGCTGAGGAGTTGCTTAAATTTGCCTTGGAAGCAGGACGAAAATGAGGCACTGATCTTGCTTTCCATGTCAAGCTTTAAGTTAGAAGTTGAGATAGCCTCAAACGTGAAAGCGCAGAAACCTATGGGGGAAAACCATGCTTAGGATGGATAGGAAGATTGCGCTGTTGCTCGGAATCTTTGTTTTCGCCTTTATCTACCGTGTTTTCTTAGTGACTTGGCAGGCCTATCCCCCCGGAGCCGACATAGGCTTCCACTCCGGCGTTGTAAACTCCATCACGCAGTCAGGCAACACCAACTTCCTCTACAACTACTACCAGATGGGCGGAGGAGTCGAGCTTGAATTCCCAGGCTTCCACATTGTAGCTTCACAGATCATGCTTTTGACCGCTTTGCCCGTTTATTTAGCGCAGGCTCTTGTTGCCGCACTGTTTTCTTCACTTGTGGTGCTCTCGGTTTTTTTGGTTACACGGTTGGTGTGGAATGACTCTATTGCGTTGGTCACGGCGTTTTTGGTTGCGGTTTCGCGCTGGGACATCGAGATTCTCTGCTGGGGCGGTTACCCAAACATAACTGTGCTTTTTCTGATGCCGACCGTCTTCTACTTGTTTCTGAAAAGAGAAAAATTCACAAATGCTGCTTTTCTAATTGCAGCTTCCCTTTTAGCTGCAGCCATACTGCTTAGCCATTCCTTGAGCGCCGCCGTCTTCATAGGCATAACCGCAGCCGCATTGCTCGCCGCGCTGGTTTTCCCCAAAGCCTTAAGCACCTCCCGAAAAAACGTGTTCTACTGTGCATTGCCGTTAGTTATCGGAGCGGTCCTTGTCTTGCCCTTTTTGGCTTCAGCGGCGCCGATTTATATGGGTGAAAGCGCGACGCTACTGGGCGCTCCCGTAGTAGCTCAGGCTCTGCTTGAGTACCGCTCGATTCCTCTTGTTGTGACATTGGCGTTTTTCGCAGGCATAGCTTTGCTTTTCCTGTATTCCAGGGAGTATAAGAAGCAGCTTATTTTGTGGCCGACTTTTCTGGTGGTTATGTGGCTTTTTGTTCCGCTGCTGCTGACTTTAGGTTTCCTGTTTGGGGTGTATCTGGACTCTATTCGGTTCATCTACTTTTTGATTTATCCAATATTAATGCTGTTTGCCTTAACGTTTGATTATGCCTCAAATCGTCTGGCTATGCTGCTAAGTGTCATCCACGGGGTTGCGCGGAAAAAAGGGGTCATTGGCAAACTCGTGAAAATCATGCCTAAAACCTCCGTTCGCGCAGTTTACGGCGGCTTTCTTTTAGCCTTGATGCTTCTGGTAACTTTGAGTCTTCCTATCTTCAGCTATCCCTGGAGTGGCGGCGTTGGGCTTCAGGGCTTTTATCAAGTTATGGACGATGAAGGCTACCATGCGATTGAGTGGGCTAAACAGAACACGCCTGCGGCTTCCGTGTTTGCTTCGGAGATGGGGTATGGGTGGTGGCTGGCAGGGGTTGGACAGCGGCCAACAATAACTGATGTTGATTTTCAGGCGATTTCGCTTAGCCGCGAAGTAGCCATATCCCGCAACGTCTCATATCTGCTTGACACCGACTACCTGCTGGACAACGGCTACATCCAAGTCCGCGAAGACGGCGGATACCTCGCCAGACACAACCCCCAATTTCTGGCAAACCTAAACACGACCAACATCCCATACCCCTTTTTCGGGTTCAACAGCAGCGCCATCACCTTGGTGTCCCATGATGCCTACGGCACGCAGCATTCCATCACCATCGCTGATTTGGCGGCTACTGACATGCGGTTGGTGGGAGAAAAAAGCGACTGCCCATCGGTAGTGGTCAACAAAGCGAACGATGACCTTAGCTTCTCCGAAGCAACCACCCTGACAAAGGGCACCTTGTTTGCAAACCTAACCATAAATGTTCAAAGCAGCAATCCTGCCCTGTCTCTTGATTGGCTAAACCTCACTGTTACGTCGCCGGGTAAACTGGAGCAGCAATTCAGCAACACCCTAGCCATCGTTGACTCGGAGGTGCAGCTATGCGGGCAACTTATTTTCGCGGGGAACCAGCCCTCAGTAAGCATCATTTATGCACAGGGCCCCTGTGTCACTCAACTCTCCTATAACCTGCAGGGTAAATCCATGGTGGAGATCCAAATCTTAGTGGGTATATACCCGTTAACCGAAGAGGCAACCCAAAACCCCGCTGCCCTCAAAGAGGCAGTAAGCGGCAACCTGGAAGACCCCCTGTCAGCTCCCGATTTGCCCCTCGTCGTCTTTGACTACAAAGCTGCCCTGCAACAATACAACGTCTCATATGTTGTGAACCGCGACTTCGATTTAAACCCCAAATACAAAGATGACCCCCATTTCAGTCTTGCCTTTATCAACAAAGAAGTCGCCATCTTCCAAGTGCAATCAAACCCCCCGCAACCAAAGGATAGCTGAGCACTTTGATGGACAAACTATCAAGAGAAAAAAAACTTGAAATCGCCTTTCTAGGCGGTTTTTCGCTGCTTATCGCTGCCCTTTTCTATGCACTTATATCCGCTAACGGGCTGATTTTGGGAAACGACCCCGCAGTTCACCTGGCAAAAGCCCAGATGTTCTTGCAGACGGGGCAAATTTCCCTCGGCAACGTTGGCTGGCTGCCGCCTCTTTTTGAGGTTTTGCTTGCAATGGCTTTTTCGTTTGGCGGCATCGTTGATGTGGGGCAAAAGATTTTTCTGGAGAAAGTGTTGGCGGTGGCTGTGGATTGGCTTGTATTTTTCTCTGTTTATTTGGTCGGCAGAAAATTCTTTAACAAAAAAACAGGTGCCCTCGCCGCCGTTTTTCTATCGATGTGTTATCCGATTTATTTTCTTAACACATGGGGCGGCTACACCACCGCGTTGGGGATGGCTTTTCTTGTTCTGCTGCTGTATTCCGCCTACTTCGCAGCTAAACAATTCGGCTACATGGTGGTGACCTTTTTCGCTGCCTTCGCCATCGCCGTCGCGCATCAACTCACCACTTTCATTGCAGTTATCATAATGTTGCCTGTTATGCTTTTGATGGTGATAAAATTTCGGGGAACCTACCTCAAAGCCTTCCTCGCAACCGCCACTGGCGCTGCTGTAGCTTTTTTTGCCTTCTACTTTCCCGCAGTCTCAAGCTACCTAGACGTAGCAATCTACCACATGTTTCTAGGCAACAAGAACTATGCGGTCGATATTCCCTACACAAGCTTTGAGTCTTTTCTGCTCTACTTTGGCTTCATACAGTTCCTCGCATTAGGCGGGATCGGTGTCGGATACTACCTGCTTAAGCGGCAGAAACGGCAGCTTGTTTTTGTTACGCTGTTGCTTAGCCTTTTAGTGCCCTTCTTTTTTGCGAAATCTTATCTTGTCGGGTTATTTTTGCCCTTTGAATGGTTTATCTACTACTTGGCGCCTCCAATTGCCATTTTTGCTGCGTCTGCGTTTTCTTTGCCGCTGAAAAAATCTCGGCGCTTTTCAGAAATAGGCAGCTCTTGCATAGAAGGCGACTAAAGATAGTCTCCATCGCCTTAATTGCGCTGGTGGGTTGCCCATTAATCGGTTTCCATATTTACAACACCTCAGCGGAAGTCCTGATGGATGCTGCTTACAATTCCCGAGCCGACATAACCACCTATGAGGCTGGAGTGTGGCTTAGCAAAAACTACCCTGACGCCGCAAACGTTGTGGTTACCTTAAATCCCGGTGCTTGGTTCGCCGTTTTTTCGGAGAAACCTGTAATCGCGCAGACCTACGATTGGGAAGGTGCAAACTCGGTTGCCGATTCAATTTTAACTTTTGATTACCAAATCGAGGCGCCCCAAACTATGCTGAGGGCCTACGAGCCCATTGATAATGTCACCGACGAAACCTATGTCTCGCTGAATCAGCTGTGGCGCCGGGTTTCCTACTCGTCGCTTGAAGGGGACTTCCTATCGTTTACTCAAAACGGTGTAGATTACACTGTTGTTCTCTCAGAGCTGAGCCGAACCGTCCTGTTAAATGAAAAAGCAAACGGCTCCAAAACTATCGAATTCAGCTACTTCAACCATCAAGTGGCCCTAACCCAGACCTTGCTTGCCCAAAATGACCAGTACCCCCTCAACATCTCCTGGTCAGTTACTCCCTTAACCGCTGATATCTCCAATGTAACCCTGTCTTTAGTGACTTCCTTTGATCACGAATTCCACTTCGATAAAGCCCAGATACCCGGATTCATGGATTGGACTAACCCCTGGGATATGCCATCGAAAATTGTCAGCGCATCTTGGGTGAGCGTTGATTTTTCCAGTTCAGATATGCATGACTACTACATTGGCCTTTATGACCAAGAAAAACAAACCGCCTTCGCCATGAACTTCACGGACTTGCCCACTTGGGGAAACATCGGCGCAATAGCTACGCGCCAAATCGATGCAATCCGCTACCAATACCAATTTGAGCAAATCCGTGCCAACCAAAACGTCAGCCGGCAATACCAGGTTTTAGCGCTCACAAAAGACACCTATCCCTCGCTCCAACCCGAAGGCTTGCCCGGCCTCTTTAGCCTTAAAGCATCACCCTTTCCCATGGTGTCACGCAGCTACAAAGAGTACCTAACGGAAAACAACATCCGCTTCATTGTCTATGACCAAAGCCAATTTGATTATCAGACCAACGCGGCTCTAGGCACAGCTTTTCTGCCTGAACTAGCAAAGAGCCCGTTTCTGCACTTAGTTTACCAAAACAGCCGATACGACATCTTTGAAGTCTTGGGAAATTACAACCAACTCACATTTGGAAAAACCCTGAATCTGGGAAATTATAGCTGTGTTAGGAAGCGGTGGGGTTTATGCAGAATTTCATGAACCTGCATGTTGTTAAAGAAGCATGAGGGCTGATTACACTGATATCCCATTTGTCTTCGTCCCTCGATGTCACTGCTTTTCTTTCGGAATTGTCGATATTTCTCGGAGAACCAGATGTTGCGGAAACCCGTTTGGTTGATGTTGCCAAAACCGCATGATGCGCCGTTCGCTGGGAAGCAGCAGGGATACACGCTGCCATCTGCATCCACCACACTGAAGAGCCAACCGTAATAGCATGGCAGGCTCTCTTTAAGCTCTGTTTCCTGTGAGTTATCCCATTCTGACCATTCCATATCTATGCTGACGCCGTATTTTTCCGCGGATTTTAGGGCCGAAGTCAGTTGGTCTTTGGTTTCCTGCTCCTGCCTAGCGGAAAGCTCAAGCTCATCTTCCATTTCTTTTGAGGAGCAAATCAGCCGCTTTATCCGCGCGCTTCTCACCCCAGCCCGCTTGCATAACTCAACGAATTCTCCGATGTCCTGATAGTTACGGTTGCAAACCACCATCGATAAACGGATGCGGGGAAATAGTGACTCTTTTTCTTCTTTTAGTTTCTCGATAAAAGAAACCGTCGAGACTATCTGGCTGAAGGTTTTGTCGGTTGCAGTTGTGTTTATTCGCGGGTAAGTTTGGGGTGTCGCCGCGTTTAAACTCACGTTAAGGTAATCAAGCCGGTAGTCCACGAGTTTCTCTGCTTTCTCTTGGGTCAGCAGGGAACCGTTGGTTATCACGAAGCAGCCTAAGCCATGTTGCTTGGCGTATTGAATCTTCTCGGTCAACTGGTTATCCATGAATGGTTCTTCATTGTTGCCGATTAGGATGACCTTGGTGCCTAACGCGGCTAACTCATCTATAAGCTGCCTGTAAACGTCCATGTTTATGCTTGAATTAGCCGGGTTTGTCTTTTTTGCCATCGGTGAGAACCACTTGCAGAATATACATTGGTGGTTGCATCGGTACTGGCTTGCCACCACAACTAAGTATGGGCCAGCCATGGCTCTTTTTGATAGTATTCCAAAGAAAACCTTTGATTTATACTGGAAATCTACGTCTTTAAGGTTCAGGAAGAGTTCACTCAAGCATTTCACTTCAGGAAAGCAGCTTTTTAATTAACTCCATCCGATTCAAATACGCAATATCAAACGACAATCCCACACCACCTTGTCCAGCGGCAACTTCAGAGAGGGTTGTTGCATCGATTTCCAGTTTGCCTAGAAATTCATCGAGGATCTGCATGCTGCGCCGCACATACAGCAGATGAAACTCGAACACTCTTCCTGCTTGGGCCGAGTCCAGCAGAATCTGCACGGCGTTGCTTTTCAGCAGCGACTGGTCTTCAAGGTAAATCGGCAGCTCCACCAGATTGTACTTTTCGAGTTTTTGGGGACCTTTTTTGGCGCTGTAATTAGACACATACGTTAAGCCGAACCGTTGAGCTGTGCGGTAGGTGTCTTCGTTGGAAATTAGCCATGGCGCCCTAAAACCGGTGACGCCGATGCTCATTTCCCGGAAAACCGAAACTGCTTCCGCCATGTCCCGGAGCATTTCGGCTTTGGGCATATCATAGGGGACGTGTCTATAGCCATGGAGCCCTATCTCGTGTCCAGCCTCAGCTATCCCACGCACCTCCTCTCTGTTCTGCCGGGCGCAGACCCCTGAAATAAAAAAAGTTGCAGAAACATCGTGTTTTTTAAGAACTGCCAGTAGCTCACTCAAAACCCCCTTTACATGGGGAACCGATGCCCAAGCCCAAATATCCCCTGTTAGCCCCTTTAAGTCGATGGGGTTTGAAAGCAGCCAGTTCACGTTTGAAATCAGCTCAGGCAAAGCAATCAAGCAAATCGCCGAATGTCACTTGACCGTGGGGAATTATAAAGTTTTAGAAAACCCACCTGCCACAAATTCTCTAATTCCATTCCCTCTATGTTAGGAAACCATTTAACTGGCAACCTGCTATCTGAGCACTGGGGAAAAGGCAGGAATGCTGGGGACCAAAAAAAGCTATGTTTTACTCCTCCTCATCGCTTTGTTTGCCGCCATCTACCGCGTCGTCCTCGTTTTGGACACAGGATTCCCGCCCGGAGCCGACATCGGACTCCACAACAGCCTCATCTACTCTATAACGCAGGGCGGCGGCACAGACTATATGTGGAACTACTACCATATGGGCGGCGGCACCTCAAACACGTTTCCCGGCTTCCACATATTCGTTTCAAGCATCATGTTTTTCACGGCGCTGCCCGATTATTTAGCGCAGGCGCTTGCCGCGGTGCTTTTCTCTTCGCTGCTGGTGCTTGTTGCCTTCTTGATGACTCGTCGGGTCTTCAATGAATCCGCAGCGTTAATCGTTGCTTTCCTAGTGGGGGTTTCATACTATGACATCTTCATGTTGCTGTGGTCAGGCTACCCAAACACTGTCACTCTGACGCTTATTCCACTGGTATTCTATCTGCTGCTAGAGAAAAACCGGTTTTCAAGGATGCCGCGTTTAGCGGTGGCTTCACTGCTTTCAGCAACTATATTTCTTACGCATTCTCTTAGCGCCGTCCTGTTTATGGCGATAGTTTCTGCTGTGGTTCTGATGGGTCTGTGTTTTCCGCATCAGGTGGGCGTTGGGAGGAAAGAGGTTTTGGAATGGCTTATTCCCCCCTTCGTCGGCGCCTTGGTGGTCTTGCCCTTCCTAGTTCAGGCCGCTCCTTTCTATCTGAACCTGAACTCGCCCCTGTACACTGGTGGCTCACCGGATATTCAAAGCCTGCTGCTTCCCATGAGGCTTATCCCTGTGCAGTTTGTTATGCCCTTCTTCGCCATTTCCCTACTGTACCCTGCACTCCTCAAGTACACCCAAGTAAATATGCGATTCACCACCCTTCTCTTTGCCTCATGGCTGATTATCCCAACTGTCCTAACTCAATCCTACCTCGTGGGCTTATACATGGACTACGAACGCTTCCTCTACTTCGCTGCCTTGCCACTGACCATTCTGGTGGGAGCCGGCATCTTTTTCGGCGCTCAGCTATTAGCGAAAAACAGCAAGCAACTGCTATCCGCTCCGATGCGGCTGCTTCAAACAAGACTTGCCTGTATCCAGACTCGCGGCATTTCCCATCCATCCAACCGTGCACTCACAGCGTTTTTCGCGGCTATCTTGATTCTTGCCGCCTTTTTCTGGCTGCCCCACTTCTCCATGACTCCCCCTGAAGGCTTCCGCTTGCAGAAAGGACTTCAAGTTATGACTCAGCCGGGCTACGAGGCGATGCAGTGGATCAAAACCAACACGCCGCCGGATTCCGTTTTGGTATCTGATGCCTTGTATGGCTGGTGGCTTGGAGGCGCCCAGCGGAAAACTGTGGGTGGCGTGGAGCCGATTTTTCTTACCAACGCACGAGAATTTGTGCCTGCCCAGTTGGCGATTCGGCTTCTTGACACCGACTATCTGGTTGATAACGGGTTGCTCCAAATTAGAGAGGACGGAGGCTATCTGGCAGCTTGTAACCCTCAGTTCCTTGTCAAATTAAGCAACCAGTATTATCCCTATCCCTTCCTCAACTTCAACAACAGCCAAACCGTCATCACCTATAGCGTCGGTGGAGAAGTACGCATGGTTAAGGTTTCAGAGCTTACGCTTAAGGAAATGCATCTTGAGAACTCGTCTAACTCGGCAGCTATCTGTGTTACATGGGAAAATGCGTTTTTTAATCTGACTCAAAAAGCCACAGTTAACCAAGGCATGGGCTTTGTCAATATGACCCAAACCATATCCAGTGGTGACTCCGCTGTCGACTTTATCAGCATCAGCTTTGGGGTGCAGACTAACAGTGAAATTATCGTTGAAAACAACTCATACATTGGGCTAAAGGATCCGTATGTGGATGCGGCGGGGCAACTGATTTTCGCTGTTTTATACCCCACTGTGGCGCAGGCATCTGAGGGTTCTTTTGATATGCTCTTCTCGCTTACAGGTCACTATCAGGAGGTTAGTTTTTCCGTCGCGGTTTTCGAGTACCCCCAGCTTGACTCGGCATCCGCTACACAGGCAGGTCTCTTAACGCTGTTAGCCAACAATTCGATAACCTGCGCTGAAAAAACAATTGATTCTCCGCTTGACCTCTTTGATTACCGTCAAGCAATATTGAACCTAAACGCTTCCTACATTGTCCTACGTGACTTCTCTGAGCTTGAACGCTTCATCAGCGACCCAATGTTTAGCTTGGTGTTTGCTAATCAAGAGGTAGCCATTTTTCAGGTTCAAGTCGATGGAGTTCAGGTGTATTTAGAGAGCTGCTGGTCATCTATAGAGCAGTTCATCCAGTTTAACCAAAGAAAATTCCTGTTTTTGTCATTTATTCGTCTGAGGTTATGCTGTTAGCCGCTAAAGTCGCTGAACGCTGAGACGACATTAAGGATATAATACCGCGAAGCATATCATTTTCTATTCTCACAGAGAGGGGAAAATATGAGTGAATTTGAAGAGAGAGCACGAAAAGAACCTAAAAACTATAGAATAGACATTGGCGCCTACGGCAGCATAGCCATCGAAGCGCCAACCAAAGAGGAATGTCTGGAGCTTTTCAAAGAGGTCACCAGCACAAGACGAGACTCGCGGCTCACCGAAGCCATACGGTAAACAAATGCGGGAACGAGGCAGTTAAGAGTTTATTTTAAAGGCCTGTCTCCAGATTCCACTGGCATGACGCGGTAAGCACTTTGTGCCCTGAATTTCTGCTAAATGCCCTCGGTTTCAACCCACTTTAGCCCTTCAAGCTCGGTGATTCTTTTATCCAGCAGCTTGAGCAGTTCCGCTTTAAGTTCGCTTACGCTGATGTCTCTGTCTATGAAGCATAGGCTATCAGCGAATTCTTTGTCGCCTAAGGTGTCCTCTATCCAGCGTTGAAAGTCGCCGCGGTAATAGTGGTAGCTGACCGATTCATCCTCCACATCATTTAGTTTAGAGGCGAAGTCTTGAAGGCTGGTAGCGGTTAATCCCGTGTAGGTTCCCTGCTCGGTTCTAAAATGGAAGCCGCTTTCAAACGGAACGGTCCTAAGGATGGTTGAACTATCCTTTGTTTCGTTTTCTTGTGTTATCAAATTAAAAATCCCCACAAAACTATAAGGTGCCCCCAATATAGCCTCTTGTGGTAGTTTAGCTGATGTAAAAAGCGCTAATACTCCGATGATGCCCACGAAATTTCACTTGGTTTCTGCTAGGGTTTTGAGGATTTCCTCTACGAGTAATTCTTCGTCGACATCTTGATGTTCCTCTTTATGTCTCTTTATCGCGAGGCTCATCGCGGCTAAATCTGGCACGATTAGGATTTTTTTTCCGCAGCTACATCGGATCTCGGGCATTTGAGGTTGCATGTTTTCTTCACTGGTGCTTTTTAGCTTGCTTTTCCGGATGCCCTCTTGGTATGCAATGTCCATATCGATCACAAACCCGCATGGTGCTTCACAAAAAATAACTGTTCTTATCAAGCCTATTTTGCCTAATAGCAAAACAGCGTTCGCTTCACTGTAGGGGATTTTTTGTTCTTGTTAACTGCGCTTTGCAGAGTCCTCTCTCATGGATAACCGCTTTGCTGTTTGATGGTTAATTTTTTGTTTGGGTTGTGTGTGAGCGGTTTTAGATGTTAAGCCGCCGCAAATTTTTATCTGTTGAGGGGTGAGGTGGCAGGGTGGATTGGTTTGTTTTGAGTTGCTGGTTTAACGGCAATTAACTGGGCTGTCGTTTCACCGTGTTCATTTGCATCCAATTATGTTCTTGTATGATTCGATGAAGAAACGTTTTTGCTGTATAAAATCGAAAATTAAATAAATGATCGTTTCATACACAGTGGAATTGAGAGGGGAAACACATGGACATTATTTCCATGATAGGATTAGTAGCCGCTGCGTTAAGCACCATTTCTTTGCTTCCACAGCTAATAAGAGTCTGGAAAACAAAATCAGTTAAAGACCTATCCACAGCAATGTGCAGCATCATGTGCACATCAGTCGTGCTATGGCTAACATACGGTTTGCTAGCCGCTGACACGCCACTTATGGCATCCAACTCCGTGGTGCTGGCACAAACCGTAGCAATCTTGGGCTTAAAAGCGAAATATGGCTTCCAACCCGCCCAAGGTAGTAAATTCACAAAATTAGCCACTAAATTACGCCTGCAGAAACCCAAAGACGAAAATGTCGACCAGCAAGGTGCAAGCACTGAACTTCAATTCCTCCTATAAGGAAGACAAGTTCAACCAGCCATTTTTTTCTTTTTATCTTTTTGCTTCTATTAAGCGCATCGATGCGAATTCACCCAGAACCGCCAAATCTTCCGTGGGCAAATAGTCGCTTGCGGATGAATCATAAAGTATGCTGGCGGAGGCTGGGAACTCGTCTGCCTCGTAGAGAATGTAGGTTAAGGGGATGCCTTTAAGCGTGTTTATCTCTGCAGAAGCGTCGCCAAAAGCTAATGGTTTGCCGCCTAAACGACCTGCCGCATCTAACAGTTCCTTGGGGTCCTCGCCGAAGACATCTTCTATGGGTTTGATTGCTCGGTTAATGAAGGCATCCTCATAGGCGTAACCACCTGGGATATCTTTGAATTTAAGCAGTTTACCCGTTAACGGTGTATGCTTGCCGATTGCATAGTGGCTAAGCATCGGCGCGATTAACCTGTAGTGCAACTCTGCTATGTTGGTGCTTTGGAGGTTGTCGGTTATGGTGGCTGATTTCAGTTTTAAGGTGAATCCTAAAAAATCATAGGATGCGCCGAGAAGCTGCTCAAGTTTCTCTGCGATGTCTGCGGCGAGGTTAATTTTGGCCATACCTGCTCTTTAAACTATAAGTCTTTGCTGGCTAAATGGTTGTCTGGCAAAGCGGGGTGCTTAGATGAGTTTTGCATCGTAGAGTGTAGAGGAGAAGGGGACACGTAAAAGCCACAGGTCAGCTGATCCCTCGATGGTCACTGTTACGGTTCCGCCGCCGCCCAGAATTCCAGCGGCGACTGCGGGCACGTCTGAAACGTTAAAGGTCACAGGGGCTTTAATTTGGCCGACGCTGCTTCCTTCCACGGTTAGTGAATTAAACGTGCCTTTTCCCAGGTATTGATCGTTTACGTATATGTCGAAGCTTCCGCTTGGAATGTAGATGGGCAGCAAATTCGTGTTGTTTACGTCGATGGCGAAGTTAAGGGTTAAAACCGATGTGCTTACGCTGCCTAAAGATACGCTGTTTAGCTGGAAGCCAAGGTTGTGGTAGGCGCTGTAGTAGTAGACGGCTAAAGCGACCAGGGCAACCAGAACTATCACTGCGACTATGGCGGCGACTAGTTTAAGTGAGCCTTTCCTGTTGGACCGCAGTTTAAGCATCATAGAACTCAGAACTCACAAATTAACGCCCAAAATCACTACTAGAAACTCAGCAGAAAAATAAAAAGAGTTGTGCCTGCAACCCTACAGGCTCATCTGGCCGCTAAGGCTTGTCGAGGCCAAATTCGTCATGAATCGCCCGCACAACCGCGGCGCCATCCTTCTCCTTCACAACGAAGCTGATGTTGAGTTCCGAGCTGCCCTGCGCGATCATGCGGATGTTGATGCCTTTTTTGGCGACTATCTCGAAGATTTTTGAGGCAATCCCCAAGGTGCCCTTCATGTAGGCGCCCATAACCGCGATGACTGCCACGTCGTCTTCGGCGGTGACCTCGCTGACTATTCCTCCGCGTTCCTGCAATGCGATTTCAAGGTTGCTGATGGCTCTGCCGAGCAGTCCACGCTTGATTATCAGTGAGATGTTGGCTTCGGAGACTGCGGCGGAGGTCATCATGACGTTTATGCCGTTTCTGCCGAGAACCTCGAAGACTTTAGCGTAGCTGCCGGGTGCCCCGACCATGGCGGCTCCGTAGACGTTTAGCATCGCTACGTCTTTGATCATGGCAACGGCTTTGACGGGTTTAGTTTCGTTTTTGGCTGGTTCAGTGGTGATTAGGGTGCCGCTGTTTTCGGGACATGCGGTGTTGCGGATACGAACCGGAATCCCCACTTTGCTCACTGGGCCAAGCGCGCGTGGATGCATGGCTTTGGCTCCGAAAATCGCCATCTCCGAAGCTTCCTGGTAGGTTAGCTGCGGAAGCATGCGGGCGGCTGGCACCAGTTTGGGGTCCGTGGTCATGATGCCGTCGACGTCAGTCCAAATCCACACTTCATCTGCCTCCAAAGCCACGCCCAGGATAGTGGCGGTGTAGTCTGAACCTCCACGACCAACCGTGGTGACAACGCCATCTTGGTTAGCGGCTATGAAGCCGGTGACCACGGGGATGGTGCCTTTTTCAATCAGGGGGCTGAGGCGTTCGCGGATGAGGTGGGTGGTGTAGTTCATCAGGGGGTCGGCTTCGCCGAAGTTGCTGTCGGTGACTATGCCAGCGTCTTTGCCTGTGAGCGCCTGACTTTGTGCTTGGTAGTCTCTTATGGCGCCGGAGACGATGGGGGCGCTGAGGCGTTCGCCAAAGGACATCACGTAATCCTTAGATTTGGGGGTGAGTTCGCCGACGTAGCAGATGCCGGTGAGGACTTTTTCGAGTTCCACGATGGTTTTCTGGGTGGCTAACTTGACTTCTTTCTGGATTGCCTTGCTGGTGATGGCTGCCTCGATGGCGTCTGTGTGTTTTTTGAGCAGGTCGGCTGTGAAGGCTTGGATGTGTTTTTCGTCGCTTTTTTTGGCTTTGCATCCGGTTTCGATTAACTCGTTAGTGACTCCTGCCAGCGCCGAAACAACCACGGCTACTTTGTTGTCTTTTTTGGCGTATTGGGTAACTAAGTCGGCTACGTGACGTATGTTTTTGCCTGTGCCGACGCTTGTTCCACCGAACTTCATCACTATTTTCATGGCGATTCACGTTTTCTCTACGTTAGTAGTTTAGTTGCTAACTTATGTCTTATGTCTAAGAGGTCCCTTAAAACCGCACCAGCCGTTTCAATTGAGCCTGCACCACGTCCGATGATGGTTTGCTCCGCGGCGAATTCGCATTGGTAGGTGACGGCGTTGAGGACTCCGCTGACGCAGAGCGGGTTGGTTTTGGGGATTTCCGTGGGTTTCACAGAGGGTTTGGTGGTGCCGTCGAGGGAGCCGATGAGTTTGAGGGTGCTGCCCCGTTTGGCTGCGTCGTCGAGCATTTCTAATGTGACGTCTCGGATGCCTGTGCGGTCGACGTCTTTGAGGGTGATTTTCTGGCCCAGAATCCAGTTTGCCAAAATCACGGTTTTGCAGGCGGTGTCGTATCCGTCAATATCCATGGAGGGTTCCCGCTCGGCGTAGCCTAGCTTCTGGGCGGTTTGGAGGGCATCTTGGAAGCTTATGCGGTTCTGTCCCATCTCGCTGAGGATGTAGTTGGTTGTGCCGTTAAGGATGCCTTTGATGCCCAGTATTCTGTCGCCTGCTAGACATCTTTTGGCGAATTCCAGCATCGGGGTGCCGCCGCCCACAGTGCCGCTGAAGCGGAAATACACGTTGTTGTATTCGGCTAGTTCGGTGAGTGCGGGCATGGCTAGGGCTAGGGGTCCTTTGTTGGTGGTTACGACGTGTTTGCCTGTTCTAAAGGCGGTGGTTATGTGTGTGAGGGCGGGTTCCGCGGTTTGGATGTTGACTGGGGTTACTTCAACGACGACTTCGGCTTCGACTTGCTCGATGACTTCCTGCGCCTTCATGGCGGGGTGGCCGTATTGGGGGTCGGCGCTGATGGGGTAGCCGCGTTGCTTGATGGCTTCGAGTTTTTCGGGGCTGAATCCTCGGGGGTTGATGACTGCGCCATCGATGTCTGCTATGGCTACGATTTTGGGGTTAAAGCCGTAGTCCTTGACTTTCTCGACGCTGCGTTTGGCAAGAATCGTGGTGACGCCTTTGCCGACAACGCCGTATCCGACCAGAATAATCCTCATGCATACCTCACCGAGCCACAACAGCCTCGTTTCTCTTTAAGCCCAAGGCATCCTCAATCGCTGACATCTCTGCATCTACCTCAACGGGTTTCTCGCATTGCTTAATGGCGGTGTCAGGGTCTTTGAGGCCATGCCCAGTGGTGATGCAGACCACCTTCTCGTCTGAAAGGATAACTCCACGCTTCACGAGTTTTTTGAGGCCAGCAATCGATGAGGCAGAGGCGGGTTCCACAAAGATTCCTTCTATTCGCGCCAAAGTTTTTTGGGCGTCGAGGATTTCTTCGTCGGTGACGGTTTCGGCTGTTCCGCCTGATTCGCGGATGGCGTTGACTGCTTTTTTCCAGCTGACTGGTGCGCCGATGCGGATGGCGGTTGCGACGGTTTCGGGGTGCTCGACGGGGACGATTTTGTCGCTGCCTGCTTTGATGGCTTGTGCGATGGGTGCGCTGCCTGCGGCTTGGATGCCGGTCATTTTGGGCAGCTTTTTGATGTAGCCGAGCTGGTGGAATTCTTTAAGTCCTTTCCAGACTGCGCTGATGTTGCCTGCGTTTCCAACGGGGATGACGATGCGGTCAGGGGCTTGGTTGTTGAGTTGCTCGCAGATTTCGTATCCCAGCGATTTTTGGCCTTCGATGCGGAAGGGGTTGATGGAGTTAAGCAGGTAAATGTCTTGATGTTTTTCGGCGAGTTTAAGCACAAACTCCAGTGCCTCATCAAAGTTGCCTTTAACCTGCAGCACTTTGGCGCCGTGGATCATGGCTTGGCTGAGTTTGCCATAGGCGATTTTGCCCGAGGGAATCAGGACGGTGCATCGGATGCCTGCTCGTGCCGCGTATGCTGCCAGAGCCGCGCTGGTGTTGCCTGTGGAGGCGCAGATTACGTGGCGTGCGCCGAGTTCAACGGCTTTGGTTACGCCCACTGTCATGCCTCTGTCTTTGAAGCTGCCGGTGGGGTTTTCGCCTTCGTTTTTGACGTATAGGGTGTTTACGCCGAGTTCGTCTCCTAGGCGTTGGCTGCGGTGCAAGCCTGTTCCGCCTTCGCCGAGGGTGACGAGTTTGGTGGCTTCGTGGATGGGCATGAAGGGTCGGTAGCGCCACACCGAAAGCGGCTTTGCTTTCCAGTCGCCTGTTTTTGCTGCCGCTGCCAATTCGCCGCTTTCATATTTGATTTCGAGGATGTCTCCGCATTTTCTGCAGAAATACACAACCTCATCTGTGCCATATGCTGTTTTGCAGTTTATGCATTCTTGATGAACCAATCCGTTGCATCTCCAAATGATTAATGACTAGACCTGTTTGGGTTATAGTCAGAGAAGTGTCGGCGGTGGAATTAATAATTTTGGTGTGCTGCACAAATATGTTAGCTGATTTTGACTCTTCATTACGGGAAGGGCTGATGTCTGTTGCTTGCTGCGACTCTACCCCCCTCTATTTATAGGCTTCACAGATGCACAGTAACCTGCCTTTTGGATGTGCGTTCACTGAAGACCCGTTAAGGCGGCTGCGCAGGTGCGGAGTTTTTGGTTGGAGGCGTCTGCAGCTGTTTTTGCTTCTGGGGCGGCTGTTGTTAGCCGACTGGTTTTGGGGGGCTTGTAGGCTTTGGGTTGTCTTTTTTGGTTGCCGCGGTGTTGTTGGGCGATTTCGCCACAAAATTTTTTAGTGTAATATTACACTTTTCTACTATGACACTTACAATCAAAATTGACGAATCCAAAAAACAAAAACTCGACCGCTTCCTCGCCAAACTCCTACTCCACTCCGGCAAAAAAGTAACCATCCAAGAAGCCGTCGGCGCAATGATCGACCACGCTCTCGAAGACGAAGAACAGTTCATGACGCATTTCCAAGAGCTCCCACCCCTAGAAGAAGACCCCGCCTGGCAATTACTTGAAAAACCCAAAAACTGGGGCGTAAAAGACGCGTCGCAAAAAATCGACGAAACACTCTACGGTTGAGGGACGGTTATGGCTGTTTTTGTTGACACAGGCATTTTTGTTGCATTAAACAACGGCGTTGACAACAATCACCAAAGAGGCAGAGAACTCTTCAGGCAAGCCCTAAAGGGCGATTTTGGCGCAGTATTCACCTCCGACTACATCATCGATGAAGCAGTTACGACCGCCTATGCACGCACGAAACGGAAAGATTTAGCCATCGACTTAGGAAAATACATCATTGAATCCCCACGCATTACCAAAATATGGGTAACAGAGGATGCATTCCATCAAACCTGGAAAAAATTTAGGACCCTAAAAGATAACTCCCTGAGCTTCACCGACTGTAATTCTCTGGCGTTGATGGAGACTCGAGGCATAAAACAGATAATGAGCTTTGATCGCGGTTTCGATGGGTTAACCCAAAGAATCCACTAAAAGCTCAGCCAACCAGGTTTGAGAGAACCTCATACGCTTTGAGGCTGTCTTTCTTCTCCACCACCATGATGGTTTCTGTCCAGCACGAGATGAATTCGACGATGTTGACGTTCTGCTCCGCCAGCAGCGTAGCGAGGAACGCGACGACGCCGGGGATGGTTTCCAGTTCCTCGGGGGAGTGAACCACAATCATGGTGCAGTTCTCATGCTTCACCAGCGAGGCAATGCGTTCGGGGAGGTCGTTGCGGTCCATCAGATACACGAATTTGTCGAGTAAATCCACTTTCATGCCTGCGTTGCCCGGCAGCTCCTTGGCGGTTATCATGACGGATTTGCGGTCATACACGGCTATGCCGCTGCGTTTGAGGAGGGCGAGGACTTTTTCTTCGCGTTTCTGGCGGTGCTTTTGGAGTTCTTCGCTGTAGCGGCGGAGGGCGGCTTTGATGGCGCTGGTGTCGCTGCTGTCGAGTTCTTTTTGGATTTGTCTGGAGAGTTCGCTGAGGTTGACGATGCCTTTTTCTAGGGCTTCGAGGAGGTAGGGTTTGTTTTTTAGGTGGTTGCGGACGTTCTGGGCGACTGTCATGGCTGATTCCGATTCTGCATGTATCAAATGGGACATTTAAAGCTTGTTTAGAGCAAAGGTCGGATGCTTAAAAAATGTGAAGGACAGCGCCTGGTTAATCAATGATAGTTGCGGTTGCATCCACTCCAAGCAGTTTAGTCTAAAAACCTTGACAAACATTGTCAAGAAACGTAGACAAGAATGCTTTTAACCAGAGTCAACCCAAAAATTGATTATGCGAAAAGCTGGTAAGGTCTTGGCTGCAATAGTGGCGGTCATTATCCTAAGTGTAATTGTTCTCGTTCAATCATCAACCATGAATGAGCAGCCTAAAACCATAGTTGTACCTGACGATTACCCGACAATCCAATCGGCAGTAGGAAACGCAAGTGCAGGAGATACAGTGTTTGTTAAAAAGGGAACCTATGAGGTCCATTCCTATGCGGACGCTATCAATGTAGATAAGCCCATAAATTTAATCGGGGAAGACAGCAAAAGAACCACCATTAATGGACATCGTAGTGACGATGGGTCATATCCTCTTCCATATGACCGGGGAACAATCGCGATTTCTTCTTCGAATGTAACAGTAGCTGGATTCTCAATAACAAACAGCTTCTACGCCATCACAATTAGGTTAAAGGCGGTTGAGATTAGAATTAGTAATAACATAATCTCAGACAGCACTAGGGGCATTATCACAGAGCACCTAATTGAAGATTCGGAAATTTCTAAGAACGTAATTATCAATAGTACCTTTGGTATCAATGGTTATTTTAGAAACAGCATTATCTCCAATAACACCCTATCAGGCAATCGTGCTGCAATAACTGCTCACGGTAGCTATAATGCCTGTAACTTGACAATAGAAAATAATTTTATAAATAATAATCAAATTGGGATTAATCTTCAATCGATATCAAATGTTGATGTTTACGGAAATGCAATAGCGCAAAATATGGGTTTTAACAGGAAAGGTTACGGCATAGAGTTATCCTATGTCAACAATTCAGCCATACATAACAACCTTATTGAAAAGAATGATGTTGGCGTTTACCTTCCGAACTATTTGTTACGTTACGGTCAAGGGTCAGGTAATCGAGTGTACGGCAACAATTTCATAGATAATGGCTACGCTGTAGAGGTAGAGCATCAATATCCATTTCCAGAAGCATACGAGCATATGCAAGCAGAATCCGATACTTCTACACTTAACGGAACCGATGCAGTCACATGGTATAACGGTGCGGTTGGTAACTACTGGTCTGATTATACTGGAAAGGGATCTTACATTATTGACGAAAACAACATTGACTATCATCCGTTAACTCAACCAGCAGATATTTCATCAGAGACTTCAGCGTCAAACTTTGCCCTGACTGACTCGTGGATGCAACCACTAATAATTGTCGCCGTCATAATAGCGTTAGTTATCGTTTCCTTATTGGTCTGTAGACAACATCGAAAAACAGCATTCGGCTCCTGAAACATCTTGAAAAGTACGCTGAAAAGAAGCCCTTACCAATCAAGAAAACCGTGAACTGAGGCTCTGAACCCTGATTTTCTTTTAATAGAAATGTCTCAATTGGTACACATTGTGCTTGTTGTGTTACAGAAAAGTCGCAACCTTTAAAAATACAGCCTTAAAGGTAGTGGGAAGATTCAAAACATAATTTGGGGAAGCATGGTATGGCGGATAAGTTTGTGTTGGCTTACAGCGGCGGATTGGATACGTCCGTGCTAATTAAGTATCTGCAGGAGAAGCTTGGCGCAGAAGTAATCACGGTCACAGTGGATGTGGGGCAGGGCGAGGACCTTAAGGCTGCGGAGGAGAAAGCCAAAAAACTCGGCGTAGTTAAGCATTTCAGCATCGACGCCAAAGAGGAATTCTGCAAAGACTACATTTATCCAGCCATCAAAGCCAATGCCCTCTACGAAGGCAAATATCCCATCAGCACCAGCCTCTCTCGGCCATTAATCGCCAAAAAGATGGTGGAGATCGCCGAGCGGGAAGGTGCCACTGGATTGGCGCATGGCTGCACGGGACGCGGCAACGACCAGGTCCGCTTTGACGTAACCTTGGGTGCGTTGGCTCCGGGCAAACAAATTCTTGCGCCGGTGCGGGAGTGGGGTTTGACCCGCGAGGAAGAAATAGCCTATGCAAAAGAGAAAGGCATCCATGTTTCTGAAGCCGCCAAAAAATACAGCATCGACGCCTCGGTTTGGGGACGCGCCATCGAATGCGGCTTGCTCGAGGACGCCAGCCAATCCCCGCCAGACGACGCCTACGAATGGACAGTGGCACCCGAAAAAGCCCCTGACAAACCCGAAATCGTCACCATCGGATTCGAGCAGGGCGTCCCCGTGTCGGTTAACGGCAAAAAACTCTCGCCACTCGCACTCATCGAGGAAGTTAACAAAATCGCAGGCCGCAACGGAGTCGGCAGAATCGACCACATCGAAGACCGCATCGTCGGCCTGAAATCTCGCGAGGTTTACGAGTGCCCCGCGGCGCTGGTGATTTTGGAGGCTCACAAGGACCTTGAGAAGATGGTTATGACGCGGCATCAGGTGCTGTTTAAGCAGCAGATCGACGCGGAATGGGTGTTCCTCGCCTACGCTGGCCTCTGGGTGGATCCATTAAAGGACGATTTGGACGCCTACATTAACCGCTCCCAGGAAAACGTGACGGGCGAAGTTAAACTTAAACTCTACAAGGGCAGCATGCTCGTAGTCGGACGCAGCTCACCGTTGAGCCTCTACGACAAGAACCTGGCTAACTACAACATCAAAACCAGCTTCAACCAGGGCTACAGCAAAGGCTTCATTGAACTGTGGGGTTTGCAGACGCGGATGTACAATTCGCTGCGGGCCGCAAACAAAAAGGGCAAAAAAGCCTAACACGCAGGGGGCTTGGGCGTGTCGAAGATGCTGCATGGCGGTCGCCTCGGCGATGTCCGATCCGACGTAGCCAAATTCTGCTCCAGCCGCAAGGACGATGCACGCTTAGCCGACGCTGTCTTAGCCATCAACAAAGCCCACGTTGCCATGCTTACAGAGGAAAAAATCATCGAGGCAGCTGACGGAGCAAAAATCCTCGCGGCACTGCAGAAACTTGACAGCCAAAGCCTTGACCCAGACGCCGAGGACGTGCATATGGCGGTGGAGGAGGCGGTTCTGGCAGAGACCGGCGCGGAGGTCGGCGGCAACCTGCACATTGCCAAGAGCCGAAACGACCAGGTCGCCACGGCTATCCGCATGACGCTACGAACCCAACTGCTCAGCATCATGACGCAGGTCGCCGAGATGCAGCAGGCACTCCTCGACTCCGCCGCGGAGCACGCAGAAACCATAATCCTCGAGTACACCCATCTGCAGGCAGCCCAACCCGTCACCTACGCCCACTATCTGCTCATGCACCATGACGCGCTGCAACGTGACCTAGAGCGGCTCCAAAACGTCTACTGCCACGTTAACCTGTCCCCGCTGGGCGCCTGTGCGTTGGCAACCACCAGTTTCCCCATAAACCGCAATGCAACCGCAGCTCTTCTGGGCTTTGAGGGTTTGGTGGAGAATTCACTCGACGCCGTGGGCAGCCGCGACTTCACCCTGGAAACCCAGGCGGCGCTGGCGCTTCTGGCGGTGAATCTAAGCCGCTTTGCTGAAGACCTCATCGTGTGGAGTTCTGCGGAGTTTGGCACTGTTGAGTTGCCTGACGAATTCACCTCGACCAGTAGCATCATGCCCCAGAAGAAAAACCCTGAGGTGCTCGAGGTTATCCGCGCCCGCGCCAGCTACGTGATAGGCGACTTTGTTGCGGCAGCTGCAATCATCAAGAGCTTGCCCACCACCTACAACCTTGACCTCCAGGAGGTCACGCCTAAACTGTGGGCTGCAACCGACAACCTGCAGGCATCCCTGCACATATTCGCAGCGCTGGTTCCCAACATAAAAGTGAAAACCGGCGAGGTTGAAGCTAAAGCAGCAGCGGGGTTTGTGGGCGCAACAGAGCTTGCTAACATGCTGGTGCGCAGTTACGGCGTGGCTTTCCGCACGTCGCATAAAATCGTGGGTGCACTCGTCAAAGCGTTGGTGGATGAAAAGAAAACTTTAACTGATGCAACGCCGCAAATGCTGGAAAAGGTTGCTTTGGAAGCGGCAAACATCCGCTTGGCAGTTAAAAGCCAAGACATAGTTTCATGCACGAACCTGCGTAAACTAATCGAAACATATAAAGTCCAAGGGGGACCTTCACGGGCGGAAGTTGAAAGAACCCTCAAAGCAAGAGCCAGACTCGCCGCAGGCAACAAGCAAGCCATCGATAAACTCCGCGGAAACCTCTCCGACGCCGAAATCAAGCTTAAAACAGCCATCAAAACGCTGTCTCCTTCAACTCTCAATAAACCGTAAAACTTAAAAATTCAAACTGATAGGTTGAATAGGGCTTTGGCCTCACAAGATAGCACGTTCAAAAAAAGTAAAAAAGCTGTTCTGCTTCTTGAAGACGGAACGTCATTTATCGGTAAAGGTTTCGGTGCAACAGGCAAGATTTCTGGCGAAGTTGTTTTCTCAACCCAGATGGTCGGCTACCCCGAAGCCTTAACTGACCCGTCCTATAAGGGGCAGATTCTCACATTCACCTACCCGATGGTAGGCAACTATGGTGTACCAGACAACACCCAGGATCTGGGACTGCCGCTTTACTTCGAAAGCGACCACATCCAAGTGCAGGGCTTAATCATCCATGAGCTCTGCCATGAACCCTTCCATTGGGCATCCACCCGCACACTCGACCAGTGGCTAACAGACGAAGGCGTCCCGGGCATCTACGGGCTCGACACACGCAAACTCACCAAGAAACTCCGCACCCACGGCGTCATGCTGGGCATCCTGCAGGTCTTCGGCGAAAACGAGGAACCCGACCTAGACGCGCTGCTTAAAAACGGCAAAAGCATCGCTGATCCCAACCAAACCGACCTCGTTAAGGAAGTCTCCGTTAAAAAACCCGTCACATACAGCGTTGAGGGCCAAAAAACCGTGGTGCTCATCGACTGCGGCGTCAAATTCAGCATCATCCGCAACCTGCTTAAACGCGGCATCAACGTTGTGCGTGTCCCCTACGACACCTCCGCCGCCGACATCCTCGCTTACAACCCCAACGGCGTCTTTCTCAGCAACGGACCCGGCGACCCCAAGAAATGCGTCAGAACCATCGAGGCCATCCGTGAACTCAGCGAGAAAACCCCGCTGATGGGCATCTGTTTGGGGGCACAAATCCTGGCTTTGGCGCTGGGCGGAGACACCTACAAACTTAAATTCGGCCACCGCGCCCAAAACCAGCCTGCCCTGGATTTGGAGAGTCGCCGATGCTACATCACAACGCAGAACCACGGCTACGCCATAAACATGGAGTCACTCAAGAACACCCCGCTTATGCCCTGGTTTGTTAATCCTAATGATAAAACCGCTGAGGGAGTCCATCACAGAAGCAAGCCTGTCTTTGCGGTTCAGTGGCATCCTGAAGCTTCGCCTGGACCCTACGACACCGAGTTGCTGTTTGATAAATTCGTTAAGTCACTGGAGGCCCCGTAGAGATGCCCAAGTTTGACTGGATCAAAAAAGTCATGGTGCTGGGCAGCGGCGCCATCAAAATCGGCGAAGCCGCAGAATTCGATTACAGCGGCAGCCAATGCCTAAAAGCGCTGCGTGAGGAAGGCATCGAAACCGTCCTGATTAACCCCAACATAGCCACCATCCAAACTGACCCGAGGCTCTCAGGCAAAGTGTACCTGTTGCCTGTTACGCCCGAGTACGTGGAGAAAGTTATCGCTAAAGAACGCCCCGACGGTATCCTTCTGGGCTTCGGCGGCCAAACCGCGCTTAACTGCGGCTTGGAACTGGAGAAAAGCGGTATCCTGCAGAAATACAACGTTAAAGTTCTGGGTACCCCCGTGCAGGCCATCGAGGACACAGGCGACCGTGAACGTTTCCGCCAAGCCATGCAGAAAGCAGGCGTCCCCTACCTTAAAAGCCGCGCCGCAACCAGCGTCAAACAGGCACAGGAAATCGCGGATGAAATCGGTTTCCCCGTTATGGTCCGCGTTGCCTACACTTTAGGCGGCAAAGGCGCAGGCGTAGCACATAACGATAAGGAACTCAAGGAAATCGTCACCATCGGCATCGCGCAGAGCCGCATCAGCCAAGTTCTCGTCGAGGAATACGTGGGACACTGGAAAGAAGTCGAATACGAGGTTATGCGTGACTACGCCGATAACTGCCTCACCGTCTGCAACATGGAAAACTTTGACCCCATGGGCATCCACACAGGCGACTCAATTGTGGTCGCGCCCTCGCAGACCATGACTAACCGCGAGTACCACCAAATCCGCAGCATATCGATAAACGCCATCCGTTGCCTCGGAATAGTCGGCGAATGCAACATCCAGTGGGCGCTGCACCCCAAATCAGAGGAATGCCGCGTCATCGAAGTCAACAGCCGCATGAGCCGCAGCAGCGCACTTGCCAGCAAAGTCACAGGCTACCCCCTTGCCTACATCGCCACCAAACTTACATTGGGCTATACGCTGCCGGAACTCATCAACAAAGTCACCGAAGTCACCACCGCATGCTTCGAGCCCGCACTCGACTACATCACCGTAAAAATCCCCCGCTGGGACCTGCAGAAATTCAAGAACGCCGACCGCCATGTTGGTCCACAGATGCGCAGCGTCGGCGAAGTTATGGCGATTGGCAGATGCTTCGAGGAGGCACTGCAGAAAGCCGTACGCATGCTCGACACGGGCAAAATCGGTTTAGTCTGCAACCCCGAAGATAACGAACCCGAATCCGAAGAGCGCCTCCGCGACGAAATGGCTCATCCAACCGATGAGCGTCTCTACAAAATCGGCAAAGCCCTCAAACTCGGCATCTCCGTCATGGAGATTTACCGCATAAGCGGCGTTGACCCCTTCTTCCTATACAAAATACAAAACATCCTTAACATGGAAACCCAGCTTCGCAGCCTCAACCTTGCCGAAGCCAACGCAGCCGAAGTTATCCGTGAAGCCAAGCGACTGGGCTTTAGCGATGAGCAAATTGCGGTGTGCCAGAAAACCACCGAGGCCGCTATCCGGAGCTACCGCAAAAAAGCCGGCATCATCCCCGCGGTTAAGCAGATTGACACTTTAGCGGCGGAGTGGCCAGCTAAAACCAACTATCTCTACCTCACCTACGGCGGAGACCAAGACGACATAGAATTCAGCGGCACCCAAAGCAAAGTCATCGTTTTAGGCGCCGGCGTCTTCCGCATCGGCAGCAGCGTAGAGTTTGACTGGTGCGGCGTCAACACGATTTGGGCGCTGAAAAAGAACGGCATCCAAGAAGCCATCATGGTTAACTACAACCCCGAAACCGTCAGCACAGACTACGATGTCTCCGACAAACTCTACTTCGAAGAACTCACCACAGAACGCATCCTTGACATCTACGATAAAGAAAAACCGCTGGGCGTTATAACCAGCGTCGGCGGACAAATCCCCAACAACCTCTCCATGCCCCTCTGCGATGCAGGCGCCAACATACTGGGCACTTCAGCGCAGGACGTGGACCTCGCCGAGGACCGAAGTAAATTTAGCGCATTGCTCGATCAGCTTGGGATCCATCAGCCCAGCTGGAGCAAACTGCAATCCATCGAGGAAGCCAAGCGGTTCGCCACCAAAATCGGCTACCCCGTGCTGGTGCGTCCCAGCTATGTGCTGTCGGGCTCCGCTATGCGGGTTGCCTTCAACGAGGTTGCCCTAGAGAACTTCCTTAACTTAGCCGCCAAAGTCTCCCGCGACCACCCCGTGGTAATCAGCAAATTCATCACGCGCGCCAAAGAAGTCGAAGTCGACGGCGTCTCCGACGGCGACAACGTCCTCATCGGCGCCATCATGGAGCACGTTGAAAACGCGGGCGTACACAGCGGCGACGCAACCATGACTATTCCGCCTCAGGCGCTAAAGCCCGAGGTGCAGAAAGACATCGAAGAGGCAACCCAGAAAATCGTTAAAGCCCTCAAAATCCACGGGCCCTACAACATCCAGTACCTAGTCAAAGACGACGTCGTCAACGTCATCGAATGCAACCTTCGGGCCTCACGCAGTATGCCCTTTGTCAGCAAGACCCGCGGCATAAACATGATAGACCTCGCTACGCTGGCGATGCTGGGCAAAAAAATCGACCAATCCAAACTGCTTTCTCCCATGCAGGTGGCGCCTCATGTGGGCGTCAAGGTGCCCCAGTTTAGCTTCATGCGGCTCAGCGGCGCCGACCCCGTTTTGGGCGTTGAGATGCTTAGCACCGGCGAGGTGGCATGTTTGGGCGAGAACTTCAGCGACGCATTCTTCAAGGCGCTGCAGGCAGCCGAGTTCAGTATTCCCCCCAAAGGCGGCTCGGTGCTTATCAGCGTCGGCGGCGATGTGGAACGCAAAACCCGCGTGGTGCCCATTGCGTTGGCGCTTGCCGAGCTGGGCTTTAGAATCTACTCGACCTCCAACACAGCCAAAGTCCTCATCGACAACGGCGTGTCCACGGTGGTGCTGCATAAAGTCAAAGACCCCGACGTAACCCCCAACATCCTTGATTACCTGCAGGAACGCAAAATCGACCTCGTCATCAACGTGCCCATGGCGAACCGCCGCAGCAACATGACTGACATCATCACCGACGGCTACATCATCCGCCGCCAAGCCGTAGAATTCAACGTGCCCGTCATCACTAACCTTCAGTTGGCAGAGGCGCTGGTGGATGTGCTCAAGAACAAGGATAAGAACGGCAACAGCATCCGCAGCCTCAACGAGTACATGGATGATATCCCCTGGAAGCAATGGTGACTTAAGCCCCCAAGGCAGTAAAGGGCACCTTTTTTCCCTTCTTTGATAGAAACTAATCTTAACGGGCTTTTCTTTAGCTTTGGGCTTGGATGGCTGTGCCGGAGTCCACATGCACCTCAAAAGCCCCGTTCTTGGCTTCTTTAACTCGGGCGTTAACCAAAAGCAGCCGCGGGCTATCACGGAGGACACGCTCGATTTCCTCCACCTTCTCATTCCACACAACCACCACCGCCTCGCCTGACTCATCCCGCAGCGCCAACCGCAGCACCACCCCATCGCCGTCGCTGCCTCTGGGAAAACTTGACTTGCTATAAACCGCCTTCACCGCACCCAGCAGATGCACGCTGCCCGAGCCTGCAGTGAGGTCGCCGATTTTCGCGGTGAACCTCTCGATGCTGGGGGCGCTGCTGTCATGGGGCTGGATTTCTATTTGGCTTTTGACGCCCATGTGCAATTCGACTTTGCCGTAGCGGTCCTGGCGGGTGTAGCCATGCAGCAGCCGAAGCGCCTGCCCCGACTTTAACTCGCCGCGTTCCACAAGCTCCGCCTGCTCGTTCCATAGAACCACCCGCAGCAGCCCCGCCTCATCCGCCAACATCAAAGTTGCGAATTTGCCTGATTTCTCCTGTCCCTGAAAGGTCTTCGCCGGAAAAACCGCTATCAGCCGCCCCGCAACCGTTACATCGTAGAGGCCGCTGAAGAGACGCTCAGAGGAAAGCACGTTGCTGTTCTGGAAATGGTTCTGCTGCACCGTCACCTCGCTTTTAGCCGCAATCAACCGTAGAAGCGTCTCGTCCCCCAATAGTCCATCGCATCTTCTGCGTTCAGCCTCCAATCTCTCAAGGATTACTGATGGGGTAAGCTGGGGGTTTTTGGCTGCTATCTCCGCGATGAGGTCTTGGGTGGTCATGGTGCGCCGACACAGCTAAAGCAGCTTGGCGCTTTTAATTTTTGCGCCAGCTAACCGTTTTTGGCTAGATTTATTAAACGGGCAGGTTCAATCATTGAATGGGCGCATCGGGGATGGTGGACCTCTCGATTTTCTATATGCTGGGCATCGCACTTGTAGTCGCAGGCATCATAGTTATCGTCGTGGCCCTCGCGAAGGCATCGATGGGCGGCGGCAAAGAGGGTAAAAGTCGCGTGCGGGGCGGAGGCGTCGTGATGATTGGGCCCATACCCATAATTTTCGGGACAGACAAAAACTCCGTTAAGGAAGTGGTGGCTTTGGCGTTGGCGCTTACGGTCGTGGTTTTGATTGTTTTTTTGCTGTTTTATTGGCTTGGGAGGTAACGGAATATGAGTGAAGAGGAGACTGATGAGGGCATTGAGGTTTCCAGTCGGCTGGTGACCTTGCTGTTTCTGGGGCTAAGCCTTGTTTTCGTCGGCGTCGCCGTGATTGTGGTGACGTCGATTGCCATGGGAGGCTTGGGCAGCTTCGGCGGCGTAGTCATGATTGGGCCCATCCCCATCGTTTTCGGTTCAGGACCCGACGCGGCATGGCTAATTGGCCTCAGCGTGACCCTTACCATAATTAGTTTAGTGCTGTTTTACGTGTTCAGCCGACGCCCACGTAGAACTACAAGTTAAAGGGATGCTTACTCTTCTTCGGCTTCTTTTTCCTCTTCGCCTCTGCCGTAGTAAGCGTACAGGAAAATCAAGGCTAAAGCGATGAAGGTTGAGCCCATTAGGATGTACTGGAGGGTTACGAAGTATGCACCTATATCCATCGAGGTTCCTCTGTATTACCCCTATTCTTGTAACTCTTCATATTTAAGGAGTAGCTTTTTTCCACTCCTTCATCAACATGTCATAGCATTCGTCGTTTTCCTCAAAAAGCTCAAACCACCCCAGATTCTGAGCAATCTTCTGCGTCAACAGATGGTAGCACATGTGCACTTTCTTGTCAAGCACCCGGAAATAGAAGTCATCGCAGGGACAGAACTCCGCATCCGGCATGATGAGGTAATCACGTTCTCTGCCCACCACAATCCAGACCACCCGCCCCGAGGGCTTAAACACGTATTTTTTCACTCTGCCCTCCTTAACGGCGTCAAGTGCCTTGGTGAAGCGGGGCCCAAACAGTTCATAGAGCCGGGTGAGGTTGTCGCCTGACAGTTTCCCCGCTGCCTTGGCTTCCCTGCATACCTGGTTTAGGGTTTCAACTTCGGAATTATCGCTCATACACATGCTACTATGAAATGCTAAGACATTTAGGTTTTTAGCCTACATCTATGGGTTCGCCTTTGGGTTTAGAGCCCTCAGCTTTAGGCAAAACCACTTCAAGCACCCCGTTCTTGTAGGTGGAGCGGGCCTCTTTGACTTTAACCTTAACGGGCAATGCTACTTCCTTATAGTACTTGTACTGCGGCGTATCCACCGAGATATCCAGCGAATCCTCGGTTCCATGCAGCTTGATGTCGGTTTTCTCCACGCCCGGCAACTCAGCCACCACCCGTACCTCAGCTGCGGTTTCCATGGTGTCCACCAGCGGCTCCCGTTCCTCCTTAACCTGCGGGGGACCTTTGAGGCCTTTTTTGATGTTGCCGAACTCTTGGATTTCGGGTTTGCCGTCGGGTCCGATTTTCATGCTGTACCCGTAAACGAATGGGCCCAGTTCCTTAACGGTGCTGCCGTCGGGTAACTGGCGTTCCTTAACGTATTCCTTGGGCACTTTTTCTGTGAAGCTTTTAAGCTCCTCATCCATCATTTTCTCCATCTCGCGGAACATGTCGTCGATGTCGCCGAAGAAGGGGTCTTTGGATGGGCTGCGGCGCTTCTTGAACCAATCTGGGAAATCTTCGCCTTCTGAAGACACAGTTATTCACCTCTTAACTGTGAGTTTTTCACTCCCATAAATATCTTGGCATAGTTAACTTGGATTGCTGAAAAAATTTGTTTCTATCTGCCACTTAGCCATTGGGGCAGTATCATTCTTTGTAAAACATGATTACTCTTTTCTTTATATGAATCTACCTTGCCTTGGAAATGGCGAATTATAAGTGTATTGCGCAAAATTGCTTCTATATTTCTAAAATATGGTCTTCCTTTGCAGTCGACCCCGCCCCAGCTACCCCGACACCGGCACCAGAAGCTCCAGCCTCAAACACTGACACCTACATCTTGGGTGCAACCGCAGCCATAATCGCGGCAATCGCGATCGTGGGCGCAGTCATCCTGATGGCAGTCAGAAAACGCTGAAACGTCACCTAAACAATCGGGAAAACCAATTTCCCTCTATTTTTTCTTTTCAAAAATACTTTTCGAAATGTCCTGCGGCTTTATCTGTGAACCCGATGTTTAGTGGATAGGTTCCAAGCGCCCCAAACAAGCAATCCGCTGACTCCTAAAGCAACTGAACATAGTAGCCAAGGCAAAATCTCGTTTATGGTCGATTCCTGCGGTGAGGCTTCTGTAGGTTCGGCGCTGACCGGTGGGGTGCTGCTTGGGCTTTGTTTTGGCGTGGGTTTGCCGGGTTCTTGGGTTGCTTTGCTGGTTTGCTCGGTTGGGTCAGGCGGAGCCGCGGTGGCTGTGGCGGCGGGGCTTTGCTGCGGCTGATTTGGGGTTGATTGGGGTAGATACGCTGGGTAACTGCTTGTTTTGCTTGTTAACGGATAACGGTCGGTGTTGGCTGCGTCGATGATGTAGGGTTGGTCGCCTACGCCGTCGCTGTTTGCGTCTGAGCCGCTATAGCCGCTCCAGTAGTTGCCGCGGAACCCGTTGTCCCATGCATTCCCCTGACATGCGGATATGTGTGTTTGATAGGTGTTTTCAACAAAGTTATTCAGGTAGAATCTGTTGTCGGCTACATGCTCCAAAGAGACCCCAAACCAGCTGCCTGCAACGTTGTTTTCCGTTATGCTGTTGCCGTTTGAGGAGTAGCTAAGCGAGATGCCCTCATAGTTGTTTGCGATGACGTTGTTTCGCAAGATGCTGTTGCTGCTTGAGCAGTAAAGGTAAATGCCATTGTTGTTTTCTGCCACAACGTTGCCTGTTACGTTGTTATAGTTTGAGTAGTAGTCAAAGTATAAGCCGTCGCTGGTGCATCGGGTGATGTTGTTGTTGACTATGCTGTTGTAGCTGGAGTAGCAGCCTAAACCCCCCAGAAAGATGCCGAAGGCAAAATCACATATCTGCAGGTTCTTCACCGTCACGTTTTCTCTTCCACACAAACAAACTCCGGTTCCATCCCCTGAGCCCCCCAAGAAATAGCCGTTCCCATCTAGGATTATGTTGTTTTTCTCCACCACTATCTCGGCAGATACGTTGCCCACAAGAACGTAGACGTTGCCGCTTCGCTGTATCGATTCATCCGGAGGGGTTACTGTTCCATCTGTCAGTATGTATATTGTTGTGCTGCCCGCCGCTGACTGGAGCCCGCTAAACAACGTCGCCGTCGTCAGCAGCATCAGCGAAACCAACGTGAACATGAACATTCTTTGTTTCTTTTGCATGCGCAGACACAATATGATGTGTTGATTTATGTTTCGTTAATTAAATTATCCAAAAAAGGGAAAGAGAAATTGCTTCTCTATGGACGCTTCTTCAGCACTAAGATGGCAAGTACGGCGCCGATTATCAGAATCATCGCCATCATGCCAGCGATAGCAGGTACGAAATACAGGTCAGCCATTGATGGAGGTTCAGGTGTTGGTACCGGTGTGCTGTTGTCGGGGGGATAAACTGCGGACATGTAGGTTGTTGCACTTGAACTGCCATAGCTGTCGGTGCCTGCGAAGGTTGCGGTGATGCGGTATAATCCGGGGACTTCGGGAGCCCACGAAAAGCCGTAGGTTCCATCGGTGTTGGTTGTGGCTTCTCCGAGGTTGATGTAGTTGTTGTTGGGGTCGATGGCTGTTAAGGTTACAGTTACGCCTGTTGCATCTGCCGGTTTTGCCTGCTGCAGGTGTATGTACTCCATCCACGAACCCATGTATTCGTCAGATATAGCGGGGGTTCCTTCCTGTGCCGGTGACATATCCAAGACTGTGCCGGTTATGGTGAAAGCTTCGCCTACCTTTACCGCCGACGCGGGCGCAGCAACTGTTGTTTCACTTAGGCCCTTGCCGAAGACGTACATGTAGCCGTCGCCGCTAAAGTGGAATAGGTATCCTTCAGCGACAACACGCAGGTCTGAACTGTGTTTGGATGCTGCGCCAGATATTGTTACGTTCCATATGCCTTCGCCTGTTGTCATGTTTATGCAGTGGAGTCCCCAGCCTCGGGTGATGGGTACAGTGGCTGAGTGCTCGGTGTTGTACATGTATAGTTTTCCGTCAGCGATCCAGCCTTCAACGTTCCAGGGATATACGCTTTCGCCTTCCGAGTTAACGTAGGGTGAATCGTATGGGTACTTCGCCGGTGCCGTGTATGTCCACTGTATCGCGCCTGTAGACCAGTTGAATGCGTAAATCTTCGAGTAGCCGGGACGCAGAAGTAGACCGTAAGCAGACATTGTCGCGTAAGCGCCAAACGGAGGTTCATCCCAAGGATAATCCATTTTTTCGCTTGTCCATTCTAGCTGTCCGCTGTTTAGGTTCCATGCTTTCCAGTATCCGCCGTACATTAGAACAGCAATTTTTCCGTGGTCAGCGATGTGTACTGTTTGCCATTGAGTTTCGGTGAAGGTTGCATTCCAAAGAGACGCGCCTGTTAGCAGGTTAACGCCTTCTACGTTGCCGGTTGTTACTACTGCGCCTTTACCTACGTTCCAGTCGATGTAGGTTGGCAGAGCGCTTCGTGCATAGCTAGTGTTGCTTACGATTGCACCGTTGCCGCTTGTTGTCCAGTTAATTAAGCGGTATCGTTGGTCTGCGGGTATCGAGTTGCCTAGGTTTTGTACGTAGAGGCAGTGAGCATTCATGTAGTAGGTGCCGCCTGTTCCTGTTAGGTTACCGGGGAGTGTACGGTTAACTGACATGGCTCCAGTGAAGGGATCATATTTTCTCATGTATCCGCCGCTGATGGCTAAGAGCAGTGCGCCTGCTGATTCCGCGTCGCCGCCGCCTGAGGGCTTGATTTTTGCTTGGTACTCAATGTATAGCGGTGAGGTTTCGCCGGTTGCCAGTGCCCGTTCCCAGATTAATGCGCCTGTGCGGGTGTCATAGCATCCCCAGTAAGAGGCTGCTGCTGGCCCTGCGCCGGCTTTAGTGTAGGTTTGGTATGCTCGTCCGTCATAGATAATGTCGGGTCTAGCCCATGAAGTGCTCTGGGAATAGATGTCGAGGTTTTCCACGCCGATAGCGTAGTCTCCGCCCATTAACCCGCCTAAGGTAAGCTGCCGTTTCCATGCAATGTGGGCGCTTTCTGGTCCTTGAACCCATGGTGTGAAACGGTAAATTGCGTTCCAAGTCGGGTTCGTGTCAGGGTTGTACTGGTACCATAAAGGATCCACTGTTCCAGACCCATACCATGGCCAGTCACCTGTTATAGGCCACCATTCTCGATTCAAAAACGATATTGGTCTAGTCCAATAATCAGTTGGAAGTGGAGTCGAAGGCCAATTTGCGACGGGTTCTTCTTGAACTACGAGCAGCTGCTCTTTGGTGGCTACCTCGGGATAGGTGAAGTTTTCGATTGTTTCCTTGGGGTGAGTGAATTGGAGCGTGTAGTTGCCGACGATTTCAGGTACGAACTCAAACCATGCGGTTGCATCTGTCTTGACTGGATCCATTTTTATGACTTCTTTTTTGCCGTTGGGGTCTGTGATTGTAATGGTATAGTCATGGAGCTGGACGTTGTATGAGGGGGATGTCCAAAAGTTCACCAGTACCGTTTGATCTACTCCGACGGGGTTGGGTCTAAAGCTGAGGTAGGGCGTGAATTTTCTTTCTGTCTGCGCTGTTGTGCCTACTATTAGTAAACTTGATGCCAGAAATAGCAATGTAATGCTTATGGCTGTTGCCTTTTTTAATTTGTTTTTTTCCATTTTGTTTTCTCCTGTTTCTTGAGTAAGCTGAGCTTACTTTATTCTGATTAAATCGAGGGAATTTTTTAATAAAATGTATCAAGAAGGCTCCCCCACTTACAACATTGAACAAAAAAATTCAAATTTAGATTTTAATCTGTTAAAGCTATTTAATATATCCTCTTAGCGATAGCTATTTGTTTACATGTTCTTGTATTCACAGGAAGTGAGCCAGTTATATATGAAAAGTCACTACAACACAATAAGAAGACTGCGAATTGTCACAACTTAGCCATGGCACAAAAATTCTCCAAGAATTAGGACTCACAAGTGTACAAGCAAGAACATACATCGCACTCTGCAGGCTACCTACTGCATCTGACGCCAAAATGATAAGCGCCTCCGCAAACATCACTCGACAAGACATCTATCATACATTAACCGAGCTCCAACAGCTCAGTTTAGTAGAAGTTGTAATTGGAAAACCAGTTCTGTATAGGGCAGTCCCCATAATGCAAGTGGTCGCTATCTTAGCGCAGAGAAGAAAAACAAAAACAGAAGCTCTGGTTAATGAAGCTAAAACGTTCCTGTTGCCTTATCGAACTGATGAAGGGGCGCATTGGGATACAATGCATCAGTTCGTTATGATTCCACGGAAGGAAACGTGTATTCAAAGAATAAAGGAAACGGTTCAGCAGACCAAGAGTGATCTGGTTTTCGTTGCTCCTTGGCGTGAGTTGACCCAGTGGCTTTTTACGTTACAGGAAGCGGTTAAGCATGCTTTGGATCGAGGCGTTGAGGTGCGCTGTCTTTCCCAAGAGCAAAATGAAACCAAACTTGCCGCCAGCACAGTTGAGCTGTTGGGTTATCCCAATTTTAAACTGCGTTTCAGCCCTGACCTATCCAACGTAAGATTCGGGGTGTACGATAATGAAGCGGCATGTATTGCAACTATGCCCTCCTATGACGCTGCAGAATCCCCTGCTCTCTGGACCACTAACTATGCGCTTCTGCATTTGCTTACTCATTACGTAGAAACCAAATGGGCCACCGCTAAGGAAATCCATCAGGAGTAACACGTAGCCGCTCAGCTGTGTCTTGCCGCAGAAAGCCTCCAAAGCCAGCCGATTCGGTTACCTGTTGGCTCCCTGGTTGCGGCAGGTATTAACTTGATGGCAAGTTTTCCGCTGTGCACTGCAACCCAAGTGGAACATACACCACAATCTTTTTATGTAAACATGGCTTACGTTTGGGATACGTGAGGATTGAATATGAGGGATCGTCACCTCAATAGCTGGGATCGTCGGGTACAGATATTCTAATATGCCTAGCTTGCCCTCTGAATCAGCCGCACAGTTTTCAGCGCATTTTTCTTTTTCAGACAAGAGTCTATCCCATAAAACAGAACAGGAGACCATGAGTAGACATGACTAAAATGAACGGTGCCCAGGCACTACTAGAATCCCTTGAAAGACAAAAAGTGGACATAATCTTCGGCATCTTAGGCGGAGCTATCCTTCCAGTATACGACGAACTCTGCAGCCACCCCAAAATCCGCCACGTCCTCGCACGCCATGAACAATGCGCGGCGCATGAAGCTGAAGGCTACGCTAAGGCAAGTGGACGCGTCGGTGTCTGCATGGCAACCAGCGGCCCCGGAGCCACCAACCTAGTCACAGGCATCGCTAACGCCTACATGGACTCTTCGCCGGTTGTTGCGTTAACGGGGCAGGTGCCATCCAGCGGCGTCAACACCAGCTACATGATTGGCAAAGACGCCTTCCAGGAAGCCGACATCATCGGCATAGCCACCGCAGTCACCAAATACAGCTACCAGCCCCGCCGAATAGACGAAATCCCCCAGATGGTTAACAACGCCTTCTACTTGGCCTCCACAGGGCGTCCTGGGCCTGTTCTAATTGATTTGCCTAAGAACATTCAGGCAGGCATAGCAGAGGTTGAACCCACCAACAAAATCAGCCTACGAGGCTACAAACTAGTCACCGAACCCAAACCGCAAAAGATCAGCGAAGCCTCAGATTTGCTGGCTAAAGCAGAGCGTCCCATCATACTGGCAGGAGGAGGCGTTATCTCTTCAGGGGCATCTGACGAAATCGTGGCGATGTCTGATTTGCTGATGGCGCCGGTGGCAACTACGTTTATGGGTAAAGGAGCGTTCCCCGAGGGGCATCCGCTGTCGCTGGGCAGCATAGGCATGCATGGTAACCCCGCAGCCAACAGGCTAATCGGCGAGGCAGATGTGCTGCTGGCAGTGGGCACACGCTTCAGCGACCGCGCAACCGCTAATCTTGACACCTTCGCACCCGACGCCAAAAAGATACATATAGAAATCGATAATGCAGAAATCAACAAGAACATCGAGATAGATGTGCCCATAGTGGCGGACGCCAAGAAAGCCATGCGGGCGCTGCTGCAAGCCACTCAAGAGAAGCTCAAAAAAGGCGAAGGCACTGCCTGGACAAAGCGGGTTAAAGAGACCAAGGAGCAACTGAGCCCCCTGCTGAAGGATCGCCCCCTCGACGTTGTTCCCAAGCATCTGCTGTTTGCGTTACGTGAGCTTCTGCCGGAAAACGGAATCGTCACCACTGAAGTGGGGCAGAACCAGATGTGGTCTGCACTGTACTTTAATGCCCTTAAACCCCGCACCTTCATCAGCAGCGGCGGACTTGGAACCATGGGCTTTGGTTTCCCCGCAGCCATAGGCGCCAAAGCCGCGTGTCCCAGCCAGCCCGTCGTGGACATTGCAGGCGACGGCAGCTTCATCATGTCCGAGCAGGAGCTGGCATGCAGTGTTACAGAGAACCTCCCCGTGGTGGTTATCGTGCTAAACAACGGTGTGTTAGGTATGGTGGCGCAGTGGCAGAGAACCCTTTATGAGCGCCGCTACAACGCCGTCAAATTAGGCAAGTCCCCCGATATGGTTAAGCTGGCACAAGCCTACGGTGCAGAGGGATTCCGCGTGGGCAGCATCGAGGAGTTCCAAAAAGCAGTTAAGACAGCACTCGCTAGTAATGTTACGACGGTGATCGATGTGCCCATCGGCTCAGAAACCGACGTCGTGCCATTTGTGCCGCCGGGCTGCGGTCTACCACAGCAGAGAGGAGACTACTAAGATGGAAGCTGGAAAAACCAAAGTCATATCTGTGCTAGTCGAAAACAAACCCGGTGTCCTACACATGATTGCGAACCTGTTTAGGCGCCGAAACTTCAACATCGAATCCATAACCGTTGGACCCACCGAGCAAGCAGACATTGCCCGTATGACCATCACTGTTAACGAGGACGAAAAAACCGTTGACCAAGTCATAAAGCAGGTAGCCAAGCAAATCGACGTGCTGAAAGTCGGCGAACTTGAGCAGGGTAACTTTGTCATGCGTGAGCTTGCCTTGGTTAAGGTTGCAGTTAAGGATGCTAAAGAACGCAGTGACACCATAAACTTCGTGGATGTCTTCCGGGGCAGAATCATCGATGTCTCCTTCGACAGCTTAACCGTGGAAATCACTGGCACACCCGACAAAATCGACGCGTTCCTTAACCTCATGAAGACCTTCGGCATCATTGAGCTTGCCCGCACTGGCATAACAGCGTTGGCACGAGGCGCAAAATCGATAAGAATCGACGAATAAACAGCCTTTCCATGGCGGAAATACTTAATTGTCTGTTCTTTAGAAATTGCCCTTATCTCATCTCTGATTAGAATAATTCAAGGACTAGAGAAAGATGAACATTACAGAAAAAATCTTAGCTAAAGCCGCAGCCAAAAAAGAAGTGCATCCAGGCGAAATAGTCGACTGCAACGTCGACATGGTTATGGTGCATGACTTAACTGGCCCCTTAGCGGTGGAGGCATTCAAAAAAATAGGAACCCCAAAAGTTTGGGATAACAAAAAAGTAGTTGTAATCTTGGACCATCAGGTCCCCGCGGAATCCGTGAAAGCAGCGGAGCTCCACAAAACCATGCGCGGCTTCGCCAAAACCCAGAACCTCCGTTTCTACGAGGTCGGCCGAGGCGGCATCTGCCACCAAGTAATGCCTGAGAACGGACATGTTCTACCTGGCAACGTTATCGTGGGCGCAGACAGCCACACCTGCACCTATGGCGCCTTTGGCGCATTCGCCACCGGCATCGGCAGCACAGAGGCAGCGGCGGTTATGGCGACGGGCAAAATCTGGTTCAAGGTGCCCTCAACCATCAAGGTAGATGTGAAGGGCAAATTCCAACGCTTCGTTTCCCCCAAAGACCTGATATTAAACATCATTGGCACATTGAGCGTTGACGGCGCCATATACAGAGCCGCCGAGTTCACGGGGGCAACTATCAAAGCGATGAGCATAGCGGGCAGAATGACGCTGTGCAACATGGCGGTGGAGATGGGTGCCAAAAACGGCATAATCGCCCCCGACCAAGCAACAGCCGAGTTCCTATCAGGCAGAGTTAAAGAGTTACCTGACTTCAAAGCACTGCAAAGCGACAAAGACGCCAGTTATGAGCGCACCGTTGAATTCGACGTAGCTAAACTGGAGCCTCAGATTGCCTGTCCGAGTTCAGTTGACAACGTTAAACCCGTCTCTGAAGTTGGGGACGTGCCGATTGATCAGGCTTTCATCGGAAGCTGCACCAACGGTAGACTGGAGGACCTGCAGTTAGCGGCGCAGGTTATGAAGGGCAAAAAAGTCAAAGAAGGCGTCCGCGCCCTAGTTATCCCCGCATCGCAGGAAGTCTGGAAACAGGCAAACGATGAGGGATTGCTACAAATCTTCACTGAAGCAGGCGCCATCGTCTGCGGCAGCGCATGCGGTCCCTGTCTAGGCGGCCACATCGGCTTATTAGCAGCGGGAGAAACATGCCTGGCCACATCGAATCGTAACTTCATCGGGCGCATGGGCAGCACCCAAGCCAACGTCTACTTAGCCTCACCTGCCACGGTCGCAGCATCCGCGTTAACCGGCAAAATCACCAGTCCCCTGGAGGTTAAAGCATAATGGAAAGCAAAATCCAAGCTAAAGCCGTAGTCTTCGGCAACAACATCGACACCGACGTCATCTTGCCCGGCAAATACCTAATCCTAGTTGACCCCTATGACCTAGCCAAGCATGCACTGGAAGGCTTAGACACCACTTTTGTGGATAAAGCCAAAGAGGGCGTTATCCTAGTCGGCGGCAAAAACTTCGGCTGCGGCTCCAGCAGAGAGCAGGCACCACTAGCGCTCAAGTACAGCGGCGTAAAATGCGTTATCGCAGAATCCTTCGCGCGCATCTTCTTCCGCAACGCAATCAACATTGGTTTGCCGGTAATTGAATGCAAAGGCATATCAGGTGCGGTTAAGACTGGCGATTCGTTAGCCGTGGACTTTGAAGCTGGAAAGATAGAGAACCTGTCTAACGGCAAAAAGTTCCAGTTCGAGAAACTACCGCCTTTCATCTTAGAAATCTTGGCGGACGGCGGATTAATCGAGAATTTACGACGGAGAATGAAGAAATGACCGAATACAAAATATCCTTAATTCCCGGCGACGGCATCGGTCCTGAACTATCCGAAGCCACGCTGAAAGTGCTACAGGCATCTGAGAAAAAGTTTGGTTTAAAATTCAAAATATTGGAGTGCCCAGCAGGCGACATCGCCCTTGAAACACTCGGCGCCGCACTTCCTGCAGCGACCGTGGAAACCATCAAGGGCAGCCACGCCTGCATGAAGGGCCCAGTGGGCGAATCCGCCGCAGACGTTATCGTTAAGCTCCGCTACATCTTTGACCTCTATGCTAACCTGCGTCCAATCAAAACTTACCCTGCAGTTGAGGCTGCACGACCAAACATCGACATGATGTTTGTACGCGAAAACACCGAAGACGTCTATAAGGGCTTAGAATTCACCATCGGCAACGATACCACCCTGTGTCTACGCGTTATCACGCGGCAGAACAGCACCCGCATTGCCAAGAAAGCCTTCGAGATTGCAAGGCTACGCAACGGCAAAAAGAAAGTCACTGCTATACACAAAGCCAATGTTATGCGTGTCACCGACGGCCTGTTCCGTGATGTATGCCGCGAAGTCGCCAAAGGCTACCCAGACATCGCATTTAACGAACTTTACGTAGACGCAGCGTCGATGCGCCTCATCAAAGAACCCGAAAGCTTCGATGTGCTCTGCACATGCAACATGTTCGGCGACATCCTCAGCGATGAAGCTGCACAACTTGTCGGCGGCTTAGGCATGGCTCCAGGCGCAAACGTAGGCGACAACTTCGGCTTATTCGAACCCATCCACGGCAGCGCCCCTAACCGCGCAGGCAAACACACCGCCAACCCGCTTTCCATGGTGCTTTCGGCAAAGCTGATGCTGGATTGGCTAGGCGAGAAGTACCAGGACCAAAAATGCATTAAAGCAGCCTCCGCCATAGAACAGGGCGTAGTCTATGTGCTGGAAAACCGTCAGGGCGTTTCAGACTTAGGCGGAAAAGCCACGACCGTGGGAATGGCCGAGGCTATAGCCGCAGCTATGCCTGCAGGCAAATAGTCGTGTCGCTATGACTGAAAACCGAACTATCCGCATATTGGATACCACACTACGAGACGGGGAACAAACCCCCGGTGTTTCTTTAACTTCTGAAGACAAAATCGAAATCGCTCGCCAGCTCAGCCTGTTGGGCGTCGACATAATCGAGGCAGGTTTCCCCAGCAGCTCAGAGGGCGAACGCAAAGTCGTCAAAGAAATCGCAAAGCTGGGTTTAACCTCGAAAATCTGCGCGCTATCCCGATGCACAAGAAAAGACATCGACGCGGCGTTAGGATGTGACGTTGACCTGATTCACGTGTTCATACCCACCTCGCCTGTTCAGATGAAGCACGCCGTCAACATGACGCCTGAGCAGGTTCAAGCAGCCGCCGTAGACTCAATCGAATACGTCAAGAAGCATGGGGTGAAATGCGAATTTTCACCCATGGACGCTACACGCACCGAAAAGCCTTTTCTGCGCCAAATCTGTTTAGCCGCACAGGATGCAGGAATGGACAGCCTAAACACGCCAGACACAGTCGGCTGCATGATCCCCAAAACAACTTTTGAGTTCTTCAAGGAGCTAAAGAGCTACATCAAGGTTCCAGTCAGCGCTCACTGCCACAACGACTTCGGCTTAGCAACAGCCAACAGTCTGGCAGCAGTTGAAGCAGGAGCCGATCAAATCCACACAGCAGTCAACGGACTTGGCGAACGCGCAGGCAACGCGGCGCTGGAAGAAATCGTCACCACCCTGCATGTGGTCTACAACTACAAAACCAACGTGAACACAAGGTTGCTCTACAGCACCAGCCGCATGGTTTCCTCGTTGACAGGCATAAACGTGCAGGTTAACAAAGCCATAGTCGGCGAAAACGCATTCGCCCACGAATCTGGCATCCACACCCGAGGCGTAACCGAGCAGCCCCTCACCTTTGAACCCATCAGCCCTGAACTCGTCGGCAGAACCCGCAAACTCGTCGCGGGCAAACTGGCGGGGACACGCGGCATCCAGGCGGAGCTAGCGGAAATCGGCATCAACCCCAGCGGGGAACAGCTTGCCGAAATCGTTAAGCGCGTCAAGGAACTGGGTGACAAAGGCAAAATGGTGACCGACGCCGACCTCATCGCGTTAACTTCGGCGGTTATGGGTGAAGTGGGTGGGGAAAAGAGAATCGTGGACCTCTGCGATATGGCTGTTGTCACGGGCATAAAAGTTATCCCGACGGCTTCGGTGCGGTTGATGCTGGACGGAAAGGAATATGTTGCCGCAGAAACCGGCGTTGGCCCCGTCGATGCAGTGCTCAAAGCCATCCAGAAGTTAACCAGCAACCTCGAGAAGATCCGACTCAGCGAATACCGCTTGGAAGCCATCACCGGCGGCTCCAACGCAGTTGCAGAAGTCATCATAAAAGTCGAGGACGAAAAAGGCAACATCGTATCTGCACGCGCCGCCAGAGAAGACATCGTTATGGCGTCGGTTGAAGCAATGATAAACGGTATAAACAAGTGCCTACTTAAGAATCGTAGTCAGGTTAAGAAGCAATGAAGGTAACCTATCAGGGCGAAAGCGGCGCTTACAGCGAGATGGCGGTTTACAAGTTCTTCGGCGCCAAAACCGAGCCTGTGCCCTGCAGGGACTTTCGGGATGTCTTTGAATCTGTCAAGTCAGGCTCCGTGCCGCATGGCGTGGTGCCTATCGAGAACTCCATTGAGGGCAGCGTCAACCAGAACTACGATCTCTTCCTCGCCTACGACCTTAAAGTCTGCGGGGAAGTCGCCGTGAAGCTTGCCCATGTCCTCATCGGTAACCCCGACACCAGGCTTGACGCCGTAAAAACCGTTTATTCGCATCCGCAGGCGCTGGCGCAGTGCCGCCGCTACCTCGAAAAGCAGCAGTGGCAAGTTATCCCCGCCTACGACACCGCAGGCGCAGTTAAAATCATCAAGGAAGACCACTTAACCGACGCTGCAGCCATCGCATCGGAGAAAGCCGCGGACCTCTACGGCATGAAAATCCTCGCCCGCGACATCGCCGACAACCCCAGCAACTACACCCGCTTTCTTGTGCTGGGAACCGAAGACGCAGCTCCCACAGGAGACGACAAAACCAGCATCATCTTCAGTGCTAAGCATGAACCCGGAACCCTCTACCATGCACTGGGCGAGTTTGCGTCCCGAAACATTAACCTTAGCCGCATCGAATCGCGCCCCACCAAAACCACCGCGTGGCAATACAACTTTTACCTTGACTTCGAGGGGCACCGAACCGAGAAGCGCTGCGCTGAGGCGCTATCGGCGCTGGAGAAATATGCGACGTTTGTGAAAATTCTTGGCTCTTACCCTCGCGTTATCTAGTTTATAGGTAACCTTAAATTGTATTGTAACATAAATGTTACATATGGAACAAAAAGATTACAAATTCGAGATAGTACTCACCCTCCTCCAAGAAAAAAACCACATACGCGCGATCGCCAACAAACTGGGCACAAACCACATGATCATAGTACGAAAAATGCGCGAGCTACTTGACTCAAACGTAGTCGACTTTCTCCAAGAAGGAAAAAACAAAACATACTTCCTAAAAAAAACCGTAGAGGCAAAGTGCCATGTGCATATGGCTGAATACTACAAAAAGCTACAAACCATAGAGAAGTATCCATCGCTAAGGGCAATCATCGAGAAACTTGAAAATGACCAAAGAGTCCAGTTAGCGGTTATTTTCGGGTCATACGCAAAGTACACTGCCGACAAAGGAAGCGACATTGATATTTTCATAGAAACCCAAGACAAGGCTCTAAGAGATGAGTTGGCGAGGACTGATTCTAGGTTAAGCTTAAAAATAGGCACCTACCAAAAAGAGTCAGCATTGATTAGGGAGATTGAAAAAAGCCATGTTGTGCTAAAGGGCGTCGAAAAGTTCTATGAAAAAAATCGGTTTTTTGACTAAGCTCCACAAAGAAGGCAAGTTGCAGCTTGTCTCACCAAGTGACGCCATTAAAGAGTCATATCTGTCAAAATCGGAGAGTAATCTTATCTCCGCAAAGATTCTGTTGGATAACCAGCGGTTGGAAGAAGCAGTCGGTTTAGCCTACTACAGTATGTATAACATGCTGACTGCACTACTGTTTCAAGTCGGTATAAAATGCGAAAACCACACCGCAGCAATATTGCTGTTAAAATCGGTCTTTGACTTAGAGGACAGGGATATTTCGTTTGTGAGAAAAGAGAGAATTGACAAGCAATACTACGTTGATTTCAACATAACAAGAGATGACGCCCAATACGTGATAGAGACCGCGGAAGACTATAACAGGTGCCTTTTTGATTTTATAGCAAAGATGAATAGCGAGAAAATTCGATGCTACAGAGAGCAGTTTCTGAGTTTAATATAAAAATTCCTAAACCAGTTCAATTTTATAGAAGAAAGCAGTTGCACATTTAATAGGACAAAATTGCAAAACAAACAATTTTGATCTACTATTCCAGGAGGGGCTTGATTTTTTCGTATATGTCCGCGGGTTTGATGGGTTCGCCGCAGTGACTGCAGATGAGCAGCTTGCCTTTCTTGGGGATTTCAAGCATGCCGCTGCATTTGGGGCATTTAAACGCCGACCCCACCACTTCTTGCTTATCAAGCAAAGCCCAAAGCGCAGTAAAATCCGCTATGGATTCGTCGGAGGGCAGCGAAGCCTGTGGTTCCTGCTGGGGTTCTGCAGATGTGTAGTTTTCGCCCGTGAACACTTCATGCGCGCAGACCTGACAGAGCTTCTTGCCCATGTACTGAGGAAAATCCTTGCGGCTCCCCCATTCACGCGAGCCGATGACGTACCAGCGTATGTAGCCTTTTTTGAGGTGCTTGTTCCAGAACACCATCTTCCGCTCGTGCCATTCGAGTGTTTTGCCGCATCGCGCGCAGGTTTCAGTTTCGGACATGTTAGTTATGCTCTGGCGTGGTGGTAATTAGATATTACGCATAAACCGCCAGCATCAATGAGACAAGTTCGAAAGCAAACCTGCTAATGTGGGATCAACTATCAAAAAAATATGGCTTAAAAAATTAATCAAATGGTTTGCTTATAAACTGGCGGGGCTTTCCATCGCTGGCTGGCGCCGGGCAGCTGACCGGCTCCCTCATCTTGAGAGTTTTGGCGGCTTAGCCCGCTCTAACAGTAACTCAGGGATTTCGCGGTTCTGCTTGTGGAAAACGCCACAACCAGCAGGCAACCCAATGCAAACGTAGAAACAAAAAAGCAACCGCAAGCCAAACCCGCAGGTTGTTGTTGTGTAAAGGGGGGGTCCCCACAGCAACTATAGAAAAAGCAATCATCACTTAAGGCAGGAGATTTTGAGGTACTGCTAAACAGTGGGGGCAGGTTAGATGCCTAGGCGCTTGACGTTGTTGGCGTAAAAGTTGTCAAGAATTCGGTGCCCCTCAGGATGCGTTTCGTTTCCGATTGCGATGCGTTCGGGGTGGAACTGAACGCCGAAGAACAGCTTGCCTTTGTGTTTGACGGCTTCGACTTCGCAGCTATGGGAATCCGCAATCAAATTTAGCCCTGCATCATCCAGGCTGCTTTTGACGACGTAGTCGTTATGGTACTCGGCGAGGGGAACGCTTTGGCCTCTGCGGAACCTCGATAAGATATCGCCTGTCTGGACGATGTTGACTTGCTCGAAGCGGTCAAGAACTGGCTGGGGCAACGTGGCGGTTTGCGCCCCAAACGTGCGGCACATTAGCTGGTGGCCAAAGCAGATGCCAAGCAGCGGCACCTCGCAGCCCTCAATAAGGGCCTCTACACCGTCGAATTTGGCTTTATCCTTGGGGTTTGTGATTCGGGCTTCTGAGCCGCTGATAACCACCGCTGCCATGTCAACGCCGACTTGGTAGTCCTTCTCGATTTTGGTGTAGGGCACGATTTTGCAGACAGTGAACTTGTTTAGGGCGTCGGCTAAGGGGTTGATTTTGTTGCCGTCAAGGTAGCAGTTTACAAGCAGGGTTTTAGTCATGTTTATTCCTCAGTTGATTGAAGCATCTTATACATAACTTCATAACTTTTACCGTAGTCACCGTCGGCTTTCTCGAGTTTAGCTCGGAGCTTGCCCATGCGCTCGATTATGGCGGCGGAATCCTTCTTTTTCATAAGCTCAAGCCACCCCTCGGCGTTGGCGATGAAGCGCTCCTCGATTTTATCCACTCCCGCAAGCTTAGTCTGGATATTAGCGTAGAGATCCGGAGTCTCCAGCGCTGTGGCCTCCGCCAAAGTGAAGAGCATGCGGTAAGTGGTGCCTGCAAGCTGCTTGGATTCCCCGTAGGCGGGCTGCTCAAGGAGGGTTTCGCAGGCAGCTAACCCCAAAAAATGCGGGAACCCCAAAACAACCGCCATTAATTCATCATGCTTTTTGGGGGGCATAACAAAGACGTGGGCTTGCTGTTTCTCCAGCCACCTCTTAAATTCCTCAGCGTAGGCTTCTTCTTGGGGACCTGTCGGGGTAAGCACGAAGGCTTTGTGGGCTACGCCGCTGCTGCCGGGGCCAAAAACGGGGTGTGTCCCAAGCACCAGGGCATCCTTGAGGTAGCGGTGCATTATTTCCACGGGGTATTCTTTGATGGAGCAGATATCCATAACTGGCTGCCCCCTATGAATGGACGACGCGATTTTCTTGACGATTTCCTCAAAAGAAGAGATGGATACGCAGATGAGGACTCGGTCAGCGCCCTTAACTGCGGCTGGGAAATCGGCAACTTCGACGCCCAACTCGTCTTTCAGCTTTGCCAGCTTCTCTGGTTTTCGGTCGGCAACCACAACTACGTCGCCGTTGTCCCTACACCACTTCGCGAACCAAACACCCATTTTTCCCGCGCCAAGCACCGCGGTTCTCATTGGGCTGCCTCGCATATTTTATCTAAACCAGCCTCGATTTGGTCGTTTGGCGCGGTTAAGCTGATGCGGAAATGCTCAGGGTAATCGCCGAAGCTTGAGCCGGGAGCCACAGCGACGCCGCTGTCGAGGAGGTCAAGAGTGAATTTTGTGCCGTCCAGTCCCTTCTTGCGGGGGAACACGTAGAAGGGTGCTTCTGGCTCGGTGAATTCGAAGCCTGCAGCCCCAAGTTTTCTGCTTGCAAGGTCGGCGCGTTGCTTGTATTTGGCTTTGATGCCGCTGGCGATTTGCGCATGCAACTCTAGGCCCTTGAGCGCCGCGTCCTGGATGAAGACGGGTACGTTGTTGAAGGTGATTTGGTTGAGTTTGGTGACTTTGTCGACGAAGGCTTTGTTGGCGACTATGTAGCCGACGCGCCATCCCGTCATCGTGAAGGTTTTGCTAAAGCCGTTAGAGAGGATGTGGGATGTGTCGGTGCCGTAGTCAAGGATGCTTTTGGTTTTCTTAAACGCGATGGCGCCGTAAACTTCGTCGGAGAGGACGGTTACGCCTTTTCTGTTTGCGACTTCAACGATGCCGTCAAGGGTCTGGCTATCCATGACTTTGCTGGTGGGGTTAGTGGGGTTGTTGAGTATGATCATCTTTGTTTCGCCGTCGATTAAGCCCTCAAGCTTATCGAGGTCAACTTTCCAGCCGGTCTCCATTTCGGTGCGCAGCAACTTGACGTTGGCGCCGAAGCTCTTGGCGATTAAGTCGTAGGCTGTCCAGTAAGGAGTAGGGATAATCACGTTGCCGCCGCCCTTCAACATTAGAAACATAGTGGAGAAGATTGCCCATTTCGAGCCGGGGGTGATGACGACGTTTTCGGGTTTGACGCCGTGTACCTGGGCGATTTTCTGCCGCAGCCGCAGCTCGCCATATGAGGAAGAGTATTTGGTGTTGCCTGCCTTCATCGATGCGTAGGCTGCTTCCACGATTTCAGGGGGCGTAGCCATGTCTGGGTCGCCGAGGTTTAAGCGAATTATCTTTTTTCCTTCACTTTCAAGTTTCAAGGCTTTCTCGTTTATTTCATAGAGCATAGGAACTAACTCTCCGTTGAGAGCGATGGATTCTTCAGTGTTGAACGGTGCTGCACATATTAACTATTTCGTGGTAAATGCGCTCAATTCTATCGGGGTCAAGCTTTAGAAGCTCCGCTCTTTCGCGGACACGCTGGAAAACCTCGGTTTCCCGATGGATGTCATGGACTGGTTTGCCCTGTTGCTTCTTCAATTCGCCGATGGCCCGGCAGATTTTCACGCGCAACAAGATATCTCGTAGAATTTGGTCGTCGACTGCATCGATTTTTTCTCTTAAATCTGTTATTTCACTCATTTTTTATTGCTCCCTTAGGGTTTTTGGGATATCGCCTGAACGTATCAGGTGATCCGTTAAGGTGACTGCGACTGCGGCTTCAACTGCTGGCACCGCTTTAGGTACTACGCAGGGGTCATGTCTGCCCTTGACGCTTATGCTGGTGTCTTGCATCGAAGTCAAATCAACTGTTTTCTGCTCCTTACTGATAGAGGGTGTGGGTTTGATGGCTACGCGTACCACAATCGGCATGCCGCTGGATAAGCCGCCAAGTATGCCGCCTGCGTTCCCGGTTGCTGTCACCACTTTGCCGCCTTTAACCAAAAAAGCATCGTTATTCTCGGAGCCCCTTATCTCCGTGGCGTGAAAGCCAGCGCCGAACTCAACGCCCTTCACCGCGGGTACACAGAACAGTGCCTTCGCCAAATCCGCATCCAACGCATCAAACAGCGGTTCCCCTACTCCGGGGGGCATATTAAGCGCTATGCATTCGACGACTCCACCAAGGCTGTCTCCTGCTTCCTTAGCCGCGATGATGGCTTGCTGCATTTTCTCAGCGCAATCCAAATCCGGGCAGCGTGTGGCTGCGGCGTTGCGGTTCCGCCGGATTTCTGCCGGTGTGAAGTCTTTGTGGCTCTTGACGGGGCCGATGGCTTGGGTGTAAGCGAGCACGTCGATGTTGTATCTGCCCAACAGTTTCTTAGCGACTACGCCTGCCATAATCAGCGAAACCGTGACTCTTCCGCTGAAGCGTCCTCCTCCTCGGTAATCGTTGAAGCCTCCATAGCGGATGCTGGCCGGGTAATCGGAGTGACTGGGTCGGGGCGTATTTTTGAGGGAGTCGTAGTCGCTTGATTGAGTCTGCTTGTTTTCCACTGTGACCGCTATGGGTGCACCCGTGGTGTAGCCGCCAAAGACACCGCTGAGGATTCTGGCGGTGTCCTTCTCAACTCGGGCAGAAACAATTTTGGGTTCCGCAGGTATGCGCCTATCGAGTTCCTCTTGGAAGTCTGCTTCGGAAAGCAGCAGCCCCGCTGGGCAACCATCCACGACTACGCCGACAACTGCGCCGTGGCTTTCGCCGAAGCTGGTTACAGTGAATATTTTACCTATCGAGTTTCCCGACATCGACTTTTACTCCTAACTGCTTTAGATGATGGAAGAACTGCGGATAAGACTTTCTGATGCACTCTGAATGCGAAATGGTGGTCTGGCCCTCTGCACCCACCGCGGCAACTGCGGCTGCCATGGCTATGCGGTGGTCGTTGTGGGGGTCGATGGCTGCTCCATGTAGCGGTGACCCCGTGATGGCTAATCCGTCTTCGGTTATGACGATTTCGGCGCCCATACGGCTAAGTGCCTCGTAGAGTGAGGCGAGCCGATCAGATTCTTTAAGCCGAAGCCGCTTGGCGCCAGATATGTGGGAGGTGCCGTTTGCGTAGCATCCCAATGCAGCTATGGCTGGGACAAGGTCAGGGATGTTTTTCGCGTCCACATCAACCGGCTTTAGGGGGTTGCCTGTGCCCCGGACTTCGACGCTGCCCCGGCAAACCTTACCCTCCACTCCCATCTGTTGAAGGATGGTGAGTATGGCTTTGTCGCCCTGTACTGCCTGATAGTTGAGGTTGCAGACGGCGACTTTGGAGGTTGTGATGGCTGCGGCAGCTAACAGAAATGCGGCGCCAGAGAAGTCGCCTGGAACAGTGTCGTCTGCCGCTTTGTAGGTTTGGCCGGCGGGTATTGCAATGCAGTCCCCGGTTAAGCCTACGGTGATGGCGTGTCTAGAAAGCACCGCCTCAGTCATCTTCACGTAGTCCGCTGACTCCAGCGGTGAAGTAAGCGTTATCTGGGTTTCCGCCACGGCAAGGGGACACGCAAACATAAGCCCCGAAATGAATTGGGAACTGACGTCGCCTGCAATCTGGGTTCTGCCCCCCACGATGCCTCCGCCATCCACAAACACCGCATCCAACTCGCCGACTTTGCCGATGTGAGCGCCTGCGCCGAGGTCTTGGAGGCAATCCAGCAGCGGCTCTATGGGGCGACGGGTGATTGAGCCGTGAAACAGCAACGCCGAGGCTCCTTCTGCCAAAGCGGCGACGGGAACCATAAACCTCAGCGTGGCGCCTGACTCGCCGCAGTCCACCGGTTCCTCAGCGGCTAAAAGCGGCTGTGCACCCTTGATTGCCCAGCAGCCATCTTCCGCCCGAAACTCGGCGCCCAGCGCCGTAACCGCCCGTAGCGCCGCCTCCGTGTCCTCGGAATAAAGTGGATTTGTAATTTTTGAGGTACCCTCGGATAACGCTGCGGCTATCACCATGCGCTGTGTGTAGGACTTAGAAGCCGGAGCGCATACTTCGCCGCTTAGGCATGGTGATTTTTTGATGGCGACATCCATGCTTATAGCACCTTGGCTTTTTCGCTGTTGGGGTGCGCAACTATGACTTCGCCCTCAAACTTATCCAGCGCCGCCTTGACTGCATCTACCTTATCTTTGTGTGCTACAGCGGTTGTTGCGGGTCCTTTGCCGCAGAGCCCAGCCGCAACCGCGCCCGCAGCCAAAGCATCTATCGCGACTGCACTGCTGAGGCATGAGGCAGCAGAGTAAATCAGCCCATTGAGGGTGAGCGCCTGCCAGAACCTGCCCATGGTTGCCTGCTCAAACGCGACCTCCACCAGCGGCTTAACCGTGGCCAACCTCGCAACATCAACGTTTATGGTGTAGGCTTTCTGGGGTGGCACATGAAACAGAACCACTAAGTCCTGCTGCAGCGCCGCCCTGTTGAGCAGCGTACAGGTTTTGTTATCTGTGACTACGGCGCCGCCGAAGTAGGAGGCGCAGGCATCGTCGAAGGCGCCGGTGACTGTGACTTTAGCTTCAAACGCGGCTTCTACGCCGAGCTTCACAATTTCGAGGTCGCCTATTTTTCTGTCCAGAGCCGCCGCCGTTGCCAGAGCGACTGCGTTTGCGGCGACGCTGCTGCTTTTCAGTCCCCGCGCTATGGGTATGTTAGATTGGGTAGTGATTTTTGCGCCAAAACTTTTCTTTAGCCCCAAATGCTGAATGACTCTTGCAGCTGTTTTCTCGATAAGCAGCGTGCTCTCTTTGGGATCCGAAATTATTTCTGCCTCAAACACGCCTGCTTCACTGGTTAACTTTACTTCTGCTTTAGTCCACAAATCCACGCCGAACGCTGCGCCCTTACCCAGCGCAATCGCGTTAACGATTGTTGCTGCGCCATGCGCTACCGCCGATGCTTTACCGCTCACAGTTACGCCCTCTGCTGTAAGTGATTAAGCGCTGCCTTCCTCATAACTTCAACGGGGGCGGATTTGCCTGTCCAGATTTCAAATGAGGATGCGCCCTGATAAATCAGCATCTCCACGCCGCTTACGACTTTGGCGCCTGCGGCTTGGGCATCTTTGGCGAGCTTTGTCTCGAGGGGGTTGTAGACGATGTCCATAACGGCGAGGCTTCGCCGCAGCAGCTTCGCTGGCACGGGGGTTTCGTCGGCTTTAGGCTTCATACCCACCGATGTAGCGTTAATTAAAACGTCGGAATCCCGCAGGTTCTCATCAATGTCGCTTGGCGACAGTGAGCCGTACGCGATTTTTTTATTAAACGACTTCTCCAGAAGCCTAGAGATCTCCTGTGCCTGCTTGACGGTGCGGTTAAGCACTGCAAGCTCATCTGCCTCCTTTGCCAGCGCGTAGGCTATAGCTCTGGCTGCTCCGCCGGCGCCCAGCAGCAGCACCTTTCTGCCCTTAAGCTCCACCCCGTTTTCCTTAAGAGCCCTGATTGCGCCGACGCCGTCGGTGTTGAATCCGAAGAGAAGCTTTTCTTTGCAAAGAATAGTGTTAACGGAGTTTACTATTTGCGCTGAGAGGTCTATGCGGTCCAAATGCGCGATTACATTGGTTTTATGGGGCATGGTGACGTTTAAGCCGCGGATGTTTAGGGCTCGGGCGCCGTTGATGGCGTCGGCTACGCCTCGGGATTTAACCTTAAACGCCAGAAACACGTAATCCAGCTCCAGCGCCCCAAAAGCGGCGTTATGCATAGCGGGGCTTAAAGTGTGCTCGATGGGGTCGCCGATGACGCCGCATACCCGCGTTTTCCCCGAGATATTCATGGCTTCATCCCCAGCACCCCATAAGCCGCCCGCATATCGCTGATGCTCATCTGGCCCGCAGCGGTTTCGCTGCCAACCCCCAGCGAGGCAAAGGTGAAAAAGCCTCCGAACACCGGCGAGAGCAACCGCGAGGTTTTGCCGTCTTTGCCCATGCAGAAGCACACCAGCTTAGCTTTAGCGGAGGCAAACGATACAAAGCTCAGTACAGGAAGGTTATCTTCAACCTGCTTGGCGGTCAAGATGATTTTGCAGACTGCAGCTCCGCAGGCGATTTGCTCGTCTAAAATATGCTCCATCGCGGACACGGGGAGGATGCCGTCGAATTTATGGTACGAAACAATGGGTTGTGCTCCCCGCTTTTTTAGTTCAGAGACGGTTTGGTCGCGTATGCTGCTGGAGAAATCCATGTCCACATACTCAAAGCCGCTGTCTGCCGCGGCAAAGAGGATTTGCTGGCGCTGTGCTTCGGTTCCTGCGAAGAAGCCGCCTTCGCTCTGCAGTTTGTTGGTTGCGATGAGAGGGATTTTTGTGGCTGAGGTCAATTTTGAGAGGCTCTGCGTTTCCTTTAGCTGGTCAAGGCGGACTTCGATGAGGTCTGCTTTGGCTTGCTCTGCCTGCCCGATTAGGGTCAGCGCTTCCTTTTCGGTTTTGGGAAGAATCGAAACGCAGATTCTCAAGGTCACTTTTCAATCACCGTTTCATCCGGCACCGAAATGCCGAAGTGCCTGCCGCCCCGCGCGGCCAAATGCACCACCACCTCGTCGCCTGCCTTAAGCTCCGTGACGGGTTTGGAGCCAGCTGAAGTGACGACGCGTATGGTTTCGGCGTTCTGTAGAATCACCTTTATGGTTTTATCTGCCGCCTGCGCCTCGACGAGGATCAGGGGGCGGATTTCGATTTTGATTCTGCCAACGTTGGCTTTGCGGGTTTTGCCCTCGCGGTTCACCAAGATGACTTCGTCGCCGGCTTTAAGCTCGGAGAGGTAACGGGTAGTCTGCAGGTTGCCCAGCGTATACATCGAAAGTGAGCCTGCGTTGACGCGGAAGGGGCGCGACGCCACATAGGGATTCTCGTTGACTTCCGCCTCTACCAGAAAGAGCCCTGCGCTTTGGCTGCCTACCAGCATGCCTTCGCCTGCCACCATCAAGTCGCAGGTGTCCACGCAGACACGGGCGCCGGTGCTGATGGGTTTGGTTGACGATATTTTGGCGGTTGCCATCTCTAGCTTGAGGGCTTCGGGTTTTACGACGGCGACGGTTTTGAGGACTTCGTCGGGGTCAATGGTTTTAAGCAGGACGCCGTCGGTGCCCAATTCGAGGGTTTCCAGCGCCACTTTGGCTTCCTCGGCGTTTTGGACTTCGGCGATGAGTTTGCTTTTGCCCTTTATTCGGGCGATGAGGTTCTCAAGCGGAATAACCCGCCAGTTTTCGCAGCTGATAATAAGGTATTCTGCGCCCAGCTCGGCGGCTTTCACTGTCAGGTTTTCTGTTGCTTTGTCTTTTATGCAGATCCGCAGGGCTTTGTCGGCTTTTCCGATTTGGGCTTCGCTGCCGGGGGTAGATATGCTGAGGCTTGTTTTGTTTGCCAGAAACTGTACGTTGGCGTCTTCGATGACTGCATCGGCGTATTGGTCGATGAGCTGCTGCATAGATGTCTTCTTTTTTGCCTCTATTTCCAGCCAAAGTTCCTTCAAGTTTTTTCACCGAAGATTTTTTTTGCCTGCTCCACCGTCACATCCTCATGCACGATGGCGCTGAGGGCTTTGGCGATTCGGGTGGGGTTGTCGCATTGGAATATGTTGCGTCCAATCGAGAGCCCCGCTGCACCCGCCTGTAATGCGTCGTAGGTGGTTTGGAGCACTTCCTCTATGGATTTGCATTTGGGTCCGCCCGCGATAACTACGGGGGCTGGGCAGCTTTCTGTGACGGCGCGAAAGCTTTCGATGGTGCCAGTGAAGTTGGTTTTGATGATGTCTGCTCCCAGTTCGGCTCCGATGCGGGCTGCGTGAGCCACCACTTGGGGGTCATGCTCGTTTTGGATTTTGGGTCCCCTCGGGTACATCATTGCCAGCAGAGGCAACCCGTAGTGCTCGCATTCCTCGCTGACTTTACCCAGGTTAGATAGCATCTTGTCTTCGTCCTGTGCTCCTATGTTTACGTGTACGCTAACGGCGTCAGCGCCTAACCGCAGGGCTTCTTCGACGCTGCAAACCTGGACTTTGCCGTTGGGGTTGGGGCCGAGGTTAGAGGCGGCTGAGAGCATAACGATTAAGCCTGCGCCGTCCACGTCGATGCATTTAGCTATGCCTTTATGGACAAGAATGGCGTCGGCGTCGCCTGCGACAAGCTGGTTGGTTATGGTTTGCATGTTAGTTATGCCTGCTACGGGTCCGATGGTGATGCCGTGGTCCATGGGCACTATAACTGTGCGGTGGTCTTTCTGCATGATTTTTTTGAGTCTGCGCGTTTTTCCTACGTTCATAAGCATCCTTCCTAATGTGTTTTAAGCGCGTTTTTAATTAACTTTAGCGCTTTCTCTTTTTCATTCCAATCTACAAACAGCAGAATACTTGAGGTGATAGTTAAGATGCCGCTGATGTTTATGCCGTTAACACGCAGGTCCTCGCTGATTTTGCCTATGATGCCATGGGTTTCCTCGAGTCCGACGCCGCTGGTTTTGATGAATACGAGGTCGCGTTTAACTGCCATCGCTATGGTTTCCTGGTGGCTAACGGTGATCTGGTGAATCTGGTTGAATAGGTCCTCGATGTTTTCGCTTTGTGGCACGTAGAGTATGATGGAGTTGGTGTTCATGGACATGCCCAGCAGCATACTGTTCTGTTTAACCTGTTCAACTATCTCTGAGATAACCTGCGGATGAGCCGAAAGGCCGTTTCCTATCACAGTGATTTCCGCAACTGGGGCGGGCTGAGCGATTTCTGCGTCAAGCTCCCATGCTAATGCACCCGTGATGATGGTGCCTTCCATGCTTAAGTCGCCGTGCCGGTTGCTTATGACTTTCACGTCGATGCCGCGGGGTTTGTATTTAAGGGCTTTTCTGTGTATGAATTTGGCGCCGCTATCCGCTAGGCCAACCAGCGTATTCACGTCTATAGTGGGCAGAAGCATAGGTGACTGGATAATTTTGGGGTCACTAGACATTATGCCATCCGCATCGGTCACCAGCACCACTTGGTCTGCGCCTATGCCCTCTGCTAGGAGGAACGCTGTGGTGTCGCTTCCGCCTCTGCCTAAAGTTGTGATTTTGCCGTCTCGGGTTTTGCCTATGAAGCCCGCGATAACGGGTATGGTGCCTGCTTCGACGAGGGGAAGTATGCAGGCTTGGATGTTTTTGGCGCAGTCAGAGAGCAGGGGGTTGGCGTTTTGGAAGGAGTCGTCGGTGATGATGGGCCATTTATCATCCATGGGGTCGAAGTAGCATGCGTCGGCGCCGTTGTTGCGTAGGGCAGCGGCGAATACGCGTATGCTTGTGCGTTCTCCCATCGAGAGGATATCGTCTAGTTCGTGTTTTGATAGTTTGCCATTCGAAGTGTTTTTTGCTGTAGCCATGAGTACATCGGTGGTTTTGCCCATTGCTGACACTACAACGGCGATTTTGGTGCCTTTTTTTGCTTCATTAACAACAGCCATGACAGCACGCAAAAGCCGCTCGTGGTCAGCTAGGCTTGAGCCGCCGAATTTAACTACAATTTTCCGCGAGGATTGTTTTGCCATTTTCTGTTACACCCATCCTTGCCCAGAACCGTTCACAAAAATTTGCAGTTCTGGGCTTAACGAAAATAACCGAAATAATAAAAGACGTAGTCGAAGCTGCGGCGGTGGACTGCGTTGCCTTGGAGTGTGTTAGCGGTGGACATGCTTCGAACCTGAGCAATCAGACATCTTCTATTAAATATAAGCGTTTCGGATTTGAGCCTATATCAGTTGATTAAAAAAATCTGGCGTTAATTGTTTTTTTGTATAGTTGTTGTTGCGGGGGACCCCTCTTTACACAACAACAACCCAAGGGTTGCCTAAAACAATGCATTTCTGCGTCGGGCGCTGAGGCTTATTGCAGACTGGTTGTGCAATATGCCACAAGCAGAACAAGCAAAAAATCTTATCTACTGTGGGGGCTGAGGCTCCGCTTCCGGTGGACCTGGCATGGGCGCGGCGAGTTTTCTCTGCTCCAACGCCTTCACCGCCTCCGCCAATGCCCTGGCCGCTTCCCTGCGCACCCCCGCAGAGTTATCTTCAGCTTTAGAGGCGATGTCTTTCTCTAAACTCGCCATCTTACCCAACGCAGCCTGCTTCTTGCGCTCGTACTCTGCACGGAGCTGCTCCATCTCAGCCGACGAGTTCTGCTCCGCCAACTCCAGCCGCTTCCTTGCCGCAAACAGCTTTTCTTCAGCCTCAAATATCTGCTGCTGAATCGCCACTCTGCGGATGGGGTTGCTGGTTTTGGTTTTCTTGAACTCCTCAATCTGAGCCTCCAACTCCTTCACGTTGGCTGACAGTAACTCCATGGCAACGCGCCTCTTCTCGGATAGCTCTTGACTTTGAACCTCAAAATCAGCGTCGATATCCCCGCTTTTCCCCGAATCCACCGAGGAATTGCCAACAGCCATAGCCAGCCTCCTCTTTGCCGCGTTAAGCTTCTGAGTTAATTCGGAGACCTTCTGGTCTTTAGCCATCTTCTGCAGGGGGTGGCGGTAGCTGGTTTTAATCTGCTGTGCCTCAGCAAGCTCCATCTCGATGCTTTGCATGCTGCGCATGAGGTTCTCGATGGCGCTTTTTCCTTTTACCACCAGTTCCTTGCTTTGGGCAGCGTAGCCTTCATCGATTTTGTTGAGCAGATACCGATTCTCCACCAAAGTGCGGAGGGAAACTTCCATGTCTGCTTCGCTGGAGATGCGTTTTGCCAATTCCTCCTCGATTTCCCCAAATATCCGGTTGTACTGCGCCATAAAATCTTCATCTGCACCGATGACTTCGCTGGATTCAAAGGACATGATGATCTGCCGCAGATTCACCATCCAATCATCGAAGTAGCGGCTCACCGGCGCCTGCTCAAACACTTCCCCGCCCAGTAAATCCAGATAACCCAGCGTCTCAGCCACCACCGACTCAATCCCCAAGTTACGCTCCGCCAGCAAACCCGCCGCGTCAAAATCCGTCTGCGGCTCCTCAATGGGGGCTGGCTCCACCGGCAGCGGCAACTCGACGGGGGCAGGCAGCGGCGGTTCAGCGGGGACCTCCGAAGGCAGCAGAGGCTCAGCTAACAGGGGCGCGGCTGGCTCGATGACTGGCACGGCAGCCTCAACGGCTGGGGGCTCCTCAACGACAGGCGCAACTGGGGCAACGTCTTTGATTAGTTGTCCGGCGGCTGCTTGCTGGATGAGCGCTTCCAGTTTTGGCATAACATCATCTAGTACCTTCATCATGACTTCGCGGTATCTTGCCTCTTTTAGGTCCAAAAGCTCGCTGTGCCCGTTCATGAAGGATACCGCCAGGTGCCCGCTGGGGTAGATGCGTATTTGGGAAGCTAAACCCAATTCGAGGGGGAGTACATGCAGGGAAACCTCGAGGGGGCTTGTCAGGGGCGAAAGGCAGGCTTTAAGTGCAGAGAGAAACTGGGTTACCTCGTTTTGTTCCTGTTGGATTAGTTTGCCGATGTCGGTGATGTCGGAGGTGACCGCTTGGAAGGTGTCTGCAATGTCGTCTAGGCTAAGCTGTTTATTAGCGCCGTTTGGCTTGTGGGCTATGGACGCCGCTGGGTATGTTTGGGACTCCGTCTCTTGGGACATGGCTGACAACCCAGCATTAAGGGTTCATTGCAAGAAAACGCATTGGCGTACCAAAATTTACGCACACTCATCAAAGACTTTGTTAGTAAAAAATTTTTTACTAAAAATTCCTTCACCAACCATCTTATTTGCATCTTGTAATATAGAATCTTTGAGGATGAAAAGTATGTCAGAGAAAAACCAAACATCCGATAACCTCGAGCAAGATGTCTTTAAGGCGCTTGAGAACCAGAAAAGACGCGACATACTTCGCTTAGTAGGCGAAAAACGCGCTGTAACCTTCACGCATATACTATCTTCCAGCAAAATCCCCGATAGCCCCACACTCTCCTATCACCTTCGTGAACTGGCGCCTTTCATAACCCAAAAACATGGCAAATACGAGTTAACCGCCATCGGAAAAGACGCCTACAACCTGCTGCTTAAAACCGCAAGCTACGGCAAAATCGTCCTGTTCCAGAAAAAACGCATGGGGGCAACCCTTGGTAACCTGCTGCTCTGGGCAATAGGCATCGTTGCAGCGGCGTATCTGGAGGTTGATATTGCCCTGTGGGCGGTCATTATGCCTTTCTTAGCTTTGATTGCCGCGGGCACCACATGGCAACTGTTTGAGGAGGTGAAAGGATGAATCAGAAACAAAAGACGGTTTCATTGGCTGGTTTAGGACTGGTGTTTGGAGCTGCTTTCGGCGCGGTCATCGGCGGCTTTTTCGGCAACATGAGCCTCGGGATAGCATTAGGCGCAGCGTTTGGGCTGCTGTTTGCGCCTTCAATAAAAAATAGCACCGCCGACAAAAATGCTAAGTCACTTTGATAATCTGGGGAATCTTGCCTGCAGTGCCAACTTCGCCTCTGTAAAGTATCATAACGCCCTCAACACCCATTATAGCTAAAGCCCGCTCTATACCAGCTTTAATCCCTGCTTGAGTCTCCCCCTTCACCGCATTACCCGCCGCAGTCGCGGCTGCATCCGCCAAAACTGCGTTTCTGCAGAAAACCGTTGCTGCCTCCGCCTCGCCAAAGCTAAACGCATGGCTAAAACGCCCCGAACTCGTTGCAACCGCCGCGGGAAACTCTGTTAAGCGAAAGCCAAAGCGCCTCGAGAGGGGCTCGTTGCCTGCTGCGACTGCGATGTCGATGGGCTGGTTGGATTGCGCCGCGATTTCGCCTCCGTCCTCCACCACCGCCACGTTGCAGCCCACCTTGAGCATGTCGGCTACGGCTATGTCGGCTATGGCTCCTGCAACCGCCGCCATCGGGCCCACGTCGGCTTTCTGGGCTGCCTGCGCCATCAACTGCGCCACCAACGGCTTAGGAGGCGCCGCTAGGGGTTTAAGGGAATGCAGAAACTTGGGGTTTGACCGCACATACAGCTCCAGTTCACGGTAGCTGCGCTTGATGGAGGCTTTGGCTGCTTCTATCGCCTCTGGCTGCTCGCTGATCAGGGTACACTGGGACTCTTTGTAGGTGAAGCATTCTTTGTGCAGGTTCGGATTCAACTTTGTTTTTCCTTGTTATTGGCTCCGTTGGGGCCGTTGGGTTTGAGGGATTTTATGGCTCGGGCGGGGCAGGCGTCTACGCAGATGCTGCAGGTGATGCCCAGACATTTCTCCTTGTCAAACACGACGGTGGAGTCTTGGTCGAGGCTGATGGCTTCAACCGGGCAAAGCGCGATGCAGCTGCCGCAGCTAAAACACTTCTGTGAATCCACCTCGACGAGTTTAGGCACCGAGACTGTGACGCCTCGTCTTCGGAAGGCAGCCACGATTTTTTCCTCTGACTCATCAGGGATTTCAGCTAGGATTTCGCCGCCTTTGGAGTTTATGTGTGCAGAAAGAATCGCCATGGGCACTTTGTATTCGATGATGATTTGTGAAGCGATGGGCTCGGAAACCTGTTCTTCGTTGAATCGGATAAGAATTCTTCCCATACATTTACCGTCCTAGGAGTTTAGACACGTCCTCCGCTGTTATGATTCCCAGCACCCGCCGCTCAATATCCACCACGGGCAACGCTGAGATGCTGTGCTGCGCCATACGCTTCGAAGCGATCTCTAGGGGCTCGTCGGGTTTAGCGGTGAAGACGTTGTGGGTTTCGATGTCAGATAGCGCCTTTTTGCCCTCTGCCATGGCGCGGGTGATGTCCCATGAAGTGACGATGCCGCGGAGTTTGCAGCCGCCATCCACCACGACGATGTGGTTGACGGATTTGGTGACTATGCGTTCGGCGATGGCGCGGATTTCCTCCTCTTCAGTGCAGGTTACCGCGGGATGCATAACGCTTACCACGAAGGGGATTTCTTCGGTTTGCCGCATCGGCTTAAAAACCGTGTTTGTCGGAAGCTGCTCGATGGGCGAGGTTAACGTGAAGGTGCCCTCTTCAATCCATGACTTAAGTGTCCGGGAGACTTTCTTTGCCATCTTTATGCTTGAAAGGGAGCTAACGCGTACCTTTTTGCCGTTGACAGTTATCGCGCCTGATTTAAGTTCTTTGTAGCTGACTTGCCCAAATTTAGGTCGGTCTCGCCTAGGCACGCTGTAGTCGACGATGCTGGTGAAGATTTCGCTGTCGCGTATGGCGGTTTTTTTAGCTAAGCCCACGTTAAGGATTGGGATGGGGATGCCTAAGCCCACGTATAGGCTGGTGCCGTATCGGCTAAAGCTGGCGCCCTGCAGGAACTCGCTGCTCATCTGCTTAGCGTCGCCCTTAACCATCAAGGTGCCATCTTGGCCTTTGGGGCTATGCTGGGTGCCCTCGCCGATGACGTATCCTTGTCCGCCGCCTAGAAAGATGCGGGTGCCCATACCGATGGTTTCGTAGTCAGGGTCATTCATAAGCGGGTTGAGTTCGCCTGCGCCGCTGAAGGTGGCGTTTCTGAATCTGGGCAGCAGCTTACTCATGTAGGTGTAGATGGTTTCGTCGCTGCTGTTCACGGCGCAGTTGTAGCGTTGGTAGCAGTTGCGGAAGTTAATGAGATAAAACTGGTTAAGGTCCTCTTTAGTGATGGTTGTATGCACGGAGGTTCGGGGGTAACAGTCAGTGCCTGCTCCAGTGGCACGGAAATCCATTTCTTTACCCGCTACCAAATCCGAGATGACGTGTCCTCCGCCATACTCAAAGTTATGTTTCTCAGACATGTTCGTGGCGCCGACAAAAATATCCACCGCTGCGCCAGGATGCCCCACTGCGACATCGTTAATCCATGCCCGATCAATCTTTATCGGTGGATCGGCGTGTCCAAGGTTAAGGATTGCGCCGCTGCTGCACATCGCGCCAAACGTGCCTGTTGTTACCACATCTACTTCTTTGAAGGCAACCTCTACGCCGCTGCTTTCCACAAGCTTCTTCATTTCCTCGGCGGTTAAAACCTGCGCGTCGCCGCTGCGGATTTTTTGGTTGATTTCTTCTATAGTTCGAGTATTCGCTTCCTTGGACAAAGTAGCCTTACCCTTGACGCCAAACGAGAAGGCGGCGGGGCAATATAATATTTGCTATTTTTCTGGAAAAAACGGAAAAAGTCGAATTTAAAGAAAACTCTTCGTTGGAACTTAAGGAATCGGGTGTCGCTTCAAATGTTGCAACAGCATGATGCAGCATAATTGTAAATTGCACAAGATCCTAGTGGTTGGCGAGGATTTTAGATGGCGAAAATTGTTGTAAATGGAGCGGAACTCTTCTACAAAGACTGGGGCAGCTACAATGCGCAACCAGTAGTTTTTAGCCACGGTTGGCCCCTTAACTCGGATGCATTCGAAGACCAAATGTTCTATCTGGCGTCCCATGGATACCGCTGCGTAGCCCATGACCGCCGGGGACACGGACGCTCAAGTCAGCCCTGGATTGGAAACGACATGGACACATACGCCGATGACCTCAACGAGTTAATGCAGGCGCTTCACCTAAAAAACGCGGTTCTGGTGGGGCACTCCACAGGCGGCGGCGAAGTGGCACGTTACATAGGCAGGTATGGAACCGATCGGGTGGCGAAGGTGGTGCTGATAGGTGCTGTGCCTCCGCTGATGCTGAAAACAGATGGCAACCCCGATGGATTGCCCCTCGAAGCGTTTGATCAGATTCGCGCATCTGTTCTTGCTGACCGCAGCCAATTCTTCAGGGAACTAAGCATGCAGTTTTACGGCTACAACCGACCAGGCGCAACTGTATCCGAGGGCGTGCGCGAGGAGTTCTGGCGTGAAGGCATGATGGCGAGTTTACCCGCAGTTTACTATTGTGTCAAGGCCTTTTCGGAGACCGACTTCACTGATGACTTGGGGAGAATCGATGTGCCCACGCTTATTCTGCATGGCGACGATGACCAAATCGTGCCGATTGCTGACCACGCGTATCTGACAGCTAAGCTCATTAAGGAAGCAACGCTGAAAGTGTTCCCGGGGGCGCCGCATGGCATGTGCACTACCCATAAGCAGCTGATTAACGAGAACCTGCTGGCCTTCATTGAGGGCACACTGCCCCCGCCTGAGAGGGAGACTATGCCCATGCAGCCCGCAGCCTAGTTAATTCTGATAGGCTTAGTTTTTTTAGCCGCTAAAAGGCGGCTCCGCCCTTTTCTTTAATGCGGCGGCTGTGCTTTGGTTAGCCTTTGCTCTTCGTTGCCTGCTGATTAACGGCGTTTTGCAGTCCCCCAATTTCTGCATAATTGCTTACAATTTGTATTTCCTCTTCAGGCAGGCTTAAAAGCTGAAGGCTTAAACATCTGCTTGACCTCCATGGCGCGCACGAAGCGGAGCAGAGTCAGCGGCGACTTAGCTGAGTACGTAGTGCTCATTTTGCATAAGGAAGGCGCCCAGACCCTGCAGCAAATCGAGGAAAAGACGGCGCTGCAGACCGTGACTTTTCATAGCCGAGCCCAAAGGCGCCATGATGATTACGCGAAGGTTCAATACGCCTGCGAGGGGCTGGTCTGCAGCAAACTGATCAAACTTAACTCCGATGCCAAATACGAGTTAACTGACGACGGCAGGGCAAAAGCGGCGGAAACCGTATGGCAGATGGAGCGGGGCGCAGCTGTCATAGAAAACCAGTTTCTCAGTCCCAGTGCCACCGCACGCAATTGCACCGTGGGCTACGTGTTTTTGGCGGCTTTGAAGATGCTGGTGGGGCTGTTTACGGGCAGCGTTGGCTTAGTTGCTGATGGCGCCGACACCACTGTGGATACGGCGGCTTCGGCGATTGTCTGGGCAGGGATAAGGTTCAAACGTGAGCTATGGGGAACCATAACGATTTTGGGGTTGATGTTCTTCACCGCCGCCTTGCTGTTCTATGATTCGGCGGGATCCATCCTTGAAAACTTGAAGGGCACTTTTGTGCCTATGACCTTGCCCCTTGTGGTTGTCATCGTGGAGCTTTTAGCGTTGGGGTTGATGATGGTGATTTCGATTTATCAGCGGTTTGTCGGGCGGAGAAGCCAGAGTTTAGCGTTGATTTCGCAGTCGATTGACTCCAAAAACAGTATGTACTCCTCAGCAGCCGTCATCGTTGGCGCCGTCGCCACAATATTTGGGGTTTACTGGGTGGATGCAGTTGTAGGCGGCTTTATAGCGGTTCGAATAACACTTGACGGCATCGATTTAACCCGTGAAGTCATAAAATCGATGCGGGGCGAAAAACCAGAGCTTTCCAAATACAAGATTCCCTTTGAAAAGCAAATTGCTACGCGGCGCAGCGCCAACTTCCGCAATTGGATACTCTACGCCATCCAAGACGAGAAAGCCCACACTAAAACCCAGCTTGTTGATTCGCTGGAAAAAACGTTCCGCCCCAGCTATATGCCCGATGTCTTCAACGAGTTCACGGTTGGTCGCGGAATGGATTTCAACGAGGAATTCGATGCGCTTATCAAGCCGCTGCTCGACGAGGGCTACCTGACCCAAGTTGACGGCAAATATGCGTTAACCAGCCGGGGCAAAACGTTCCTTAAAGACACAATCGATACCATACGGTACCGTGAAACTGAACTCTAAAAAGAAAGAAAGATTGGTTTAATGGATTTTTGAAACGATAGCGGCGGTGATTTCGCTGCCCTTATTTGACCCGCCTAAGTCATGCGTGCGCACCTTGCCCTCTTTAAGCACCGCGATTACAGCGTCCTCGATTTTCTTTGCAGCGGCCTTTTCACCAAGCCAAAATAGCATCATAGCGCCCGCCAAGATGGTTGCGATGGGATTAACGCGGTCCAAACCCGTGTATTTTGGTGCGCTGCCGTGGACGGGTTCGAACATGCCGTAGGATGCGCCGATGTTGGCTCCTGCTGCCAATCCGAGGCTGCCTGTGACCTGTGCGGCTTCGTCGGATATTATGTCGCCGAAGAGGTTTGTGGTGACCATAACATCGTATTTTTCGGGTTGCTTGATGAGCTGCATGGTAGCTGCGTCAATGTGCAAGTCATCCACTTCAACTTGGGGGTAGTTCTGCTGGGCTTCTTTAACTGCGTCTTTAAAGATGCCGTCGGTTACCCGCAGAATGTTGCCTTTATGGATGTAGGTGAGGTGTTTTCTGCGCTGCATCGCCAGCTTGAACGCGAAGTCAGCGACCTTAAAGGAGGCCTCTTTAGTGATTATGCGAAGCGCGACGCCGACGCCGGGTGCCAGAAGCGACTCCATGCCCGAGTATAAGCCCTCGGTGTTCTCGCGGACTACGACGAGGTCGATGTTGGGTTTAAGGGATTCCACGCTGGGGAAAGTCTTGCAGGGACGCACGTTTGCATAGAGGCCGAACATACGGCGTAGCGTGACGGCGACGCTGACGGGTGCACCGGGTTCCTCAGGTGTAGTCATGGGGCCCTTGAGGCATGCGTTGGTCTGCTTGATGAGCTCAACGGTTTCCTTGGGCAGGTTAGTGCCGTGCTCTGGGATGCAGTGGGCGCCTGCTTCTCCGTAGAGTATGTTGAGTTTGAAACCTGATTTCTTTTCCACCGCCTCCAAAACCTTGACTGTGGCTTCGGTGACTTCGGGTCCGATGCCGTCGCCTTTGAGTGCGGCTATGCTGTATGTTTTAGTCATAAACGTCTCTTCCTTGTGGCTTCTGTAGAATAATGTTTTTCCTTATCTGTTTTCCTGTTGATGATTTGCCTTTTTGTTTTGGGTCTAGTTAAGTTGCAGGCTGCTGCTTGGGGTTTATGGTGCGTGGTGGCTGTTGTATGGCTGCTTTAGCTTTGCTCTGTTTTCTGTTACTTGCTATACGCACAAACCACTAAGTGCCTGAATGGAGAAGAAGAATATAAGCTTGGGCAGCCATAAAGCGTCAATCGGCAGGAGCAAAGAATGGTGATGTATGAGGCGTTAAAAGACAGCGTTTTTCTGCTAATTCCCTTGGTTGCTTGGCTTCTGCTCTCCTGTATCCTCGCCTGTCAGTACTTTAAAGATAGAAACAAGCGGAAACTGGTTTTTACCATAGGCATTTTTGTATCTGCCTTTAGCTTCTACAACCCATTTATCGAAAGCATAGGTGCAACACCGTTTTTTCCCTCCTCAAATTGGCTTTTTCTACCCATAACGTTGGCGGTTGTCATCGCCGCGTTATCCAGCCTCTTTAAAGTGGAAGATTTTAAGGTGCCCTTCGCCACGTTTATGTGTGGAACATTGGCTTCAGCAGCTGCATTTTTCCTGCAGCTCCCCTCGATAGTGCAAGTTACGCTGACGATACTGTTTATGGCAACCTCCATCCCGATTCTAACGTACATATTCCTGAAGAGTCATGCATCAGCTGACCTTTACTTTTTGATGGCTGCGCTCTGCTTCCTTTTTGAGGGGCTGGTCGCAGGATTAGGGACTTCTATTGATATCCCTGTGCTTCTTGCTTTATTCGGCGTAGTTTTCATCGGCTTGATGTTTTATAGGCCCGAAAACGTGAACCCCAGCAGTTTGCCGTCTTTTATTATATTGGAAAAAAAACTCGATGAGGCAAACCATAACCTTAAGGTGATGGAGGCTAAGCTGCTTAAGGCAGAACGGCTAGCCGCCATCGGTGAACTCGCAGGCATCATTGGGCACGATTTACGCAACCCCCTGCAGGGCATCATGGGCGCCACCCACTACCTAAAGTCGCATGCTAAAGAGAAAGCCGATCCCGTCTGCTTAGAGATGCTTAATGAAATCGATGACTGCATCTTGCGGGCTGACAAAATCGTTAATGATTTAGTCGAGTACTCGCAGGTTATCACTTTAATGCCGTTCTCGACCAACCCCGCGGCGTTAACCTCGAAAACTCTCAGCCAACTCAAGCCCCCCGTCAACATCGAAATAGTGAATCAAACAGCGCCTCAGCCGCAGTTGACAGTTGACGACCTGAAGATTCAGCGGGCGTTTGCCGCTATAATCAAGAACGCCTTCGACGCCATGCCCAGCGGCGGAAAATTAACCATCAAAAGCAGAAAAAGCCGCGGCCAAGTTGTTTTCAGCTTCCAGGATACAGGCGCTGGCATGACTGAAGAGACCTTAGCTAAACTCTGGACGCCCCTGTTTACAACCAAAGCCCAGGGCATGGGTTTCGGCTTAGCCGTCAGCAAGCGTTTTGTGGAAGCACACGGGGGACAAATCATTGCCCACAGCGTCTTGGGCAAGGGCACTGAAGTCACGGTGATGTTACCCCAAGATTTCAGGGCTGCCAGTTAGCTGTGTTCTAGTTTGGGCTGACCTGCTTTCTAATCTTCAGCTGTTTATGGCGAGCTGCATTCGGCGCTGACGTATTTGGGTTTGTATTTTCGCCGAAGAATCGCCGCATTCGACTTTACCCGCATAAAACGCTTCTTGGCGTTATTCTTTTCCTGCAGCTTAATGATGTCGGATACTTTTCCAAATTTCTCATTTTCCCCGTTTTCTCGGGTGCGCTCGATTTTGATGCAGTCATCTACCATGCAGTTCGCGACGCATGCGCCGCAGTAAACACAGAGGTCATCGATGATGCCGACTTCGCCGGTCCCCCAGTAGAGCGCGTTGGTGGGGCATTTTTGGATGCAGAGTTTGCATTGTCCGCCCACGCAGGTGAATTTGTTGATGCTGATTTTGCCTTCTTTAAACAGTTCCTGCACGCCGGTGGGTTCTAAAAGCTCCTTTCGCCGCTGTTTCCTTTCTTCTTCCTCGCTTACCGCTGCCTCGTCTTCATTCATCAAGTCGAATATAGAAGGCGGCTTATCTGCAGGCATGGAGCTATCACGGTGGGTGTCTAAAAAATTGTTTTAGAATTATAATTACTTATCTTATCGCTCTGGACTTTTTCATGTTTGGAAATGCGGTTTTAACCATTTTTTTCTACATTTGTATGGCGGCTTTTAATACTTCCCTGTTATCGTTGCAACTTTGACTTATCCGGCCCCGATGGACAAGACGCACAAACAAGCAACCCCCGCCGGTAAATCCATAGAGCCGCAGTTCCTGTAATCCATCAAACATATCGCAACCTAAAACCTAATACCGCCAGCCTCCAATACATAAAGCACTGGTGGGCTATTTGGGTAGGCTTAAATTCGGTGTGTTTCTGCCCTTCTACGGCTTCCAAGCCAAAACAGCCAAAGAGCACTACCAGCAGCTCCAAACCATAACCCTGGAATGCGAGAGGCTCGGCTACGACTCCGTCTGGCTAGACGACCACCTCATGTATGGAGACACGCCGATTCTGGAATGCTGGACCACCCTCTCCGCGTTGGCTGCCCAAACCAGCAAAATCCGATTAGGCACGATGGTTACCTGCACTGCACACCGCAACCCCGCGTTGCTTGCTAAAGCCGCCGCCACCCTTGACGTAATTTCGGGGGGACGCCTCGAGCTGGGGTTAGGCTCGGGTGTACAGGAGAAGGAACACCTTGCCTACGGCTTCGGCTACCCCAAACCCAGAGTCCGCGCCGAGCAACTGGCGGAGTCATTGGAAATAATCACTCGGCTCTGGACGGAAGAAACCGCCAGCTACCAGGGCAGACACTACCATCTAAACGGCGCCGTCTGCCAGCCCAAACCCCAGCAGAAGCCGCATCCGCCCCTCATCGTGGGAGGAAACGGCAAAAAACACACCCTGCCCATAGCTGCCCGCTACGCTGACCGCTTTGACTGGGGATACTTGCCCCTTGAGGAGTACCGGCGCAAGCTGGCTGTTCTGGAGCGGCTCTGCAGAGAAGTCGGCAGGGACTTCGGGGCGATTGAGCGGTCCTGCTGGCCAAGCGGGCAGGTTCTGATGGCTCAAACACAACGGGAAGTAGATGCGAAGGTTAAGCTACATAGGCCCAAAGGCACCACGCATGAGGAATATGAGCGATACACGTTGGCTGCAACGCCCGAGGGCTGCATTACGCGCTTACAGGCTTACTTGGATTTGGGTGTGACTTATTTTATGCTCTACTTCGCCGACTTACCCTGCCTTGAAAGCCTGCGGCTGTTTAGTCAAGCTGCCGCCCAGCTGCGTTAGAGGTCGCCCCGCGCGATATGCGCCAGTTCGTGGCTGATGATTTCCTGTAGGCTATGGTAGGGGCTCTGGCGAATCAGCATAACGTAGTCTGCGCCGTCGGCTGCCTCGCCGCAAAAGACGCAGGCGTCGGTGCCCTGGACCGTGAGCAGGTGGCCCCACTCCTCGATTTCGCGTTGGTCATCCTCTGGGCAGCGGCGATGCGCCAGAACATGGTTGAAGTCGGCGTCGCTGACTTGGAGTGCTTTGATTTTGGGCAGCGGTTTTGCGCTTAGTTTTTGCCATGCCGCGGCGAGTTGGCGCCTTGGGATTTGGCGGGCTTGCATCTCTAGTCCTTCAACAGAAGCCAAAACCACATGTGTCACCTGTAAAATCAGAAAATAGGGTTGCCCTTTGGGCAGGTCACTATGTAGACAGCGGGTTTGGCGCTAAAAGCCTTAGCTGTAGCTTAGGCACAACCACAAGCAACAGCAGCCAAGGAGGGGGGCTTAGGGTTTTTGTTTGCCGTTGTAGTCGGTTTTAAGCACGTTCATGCCTGAGATGACTGCTTCGATGCTGGCTTTCACGATGTCCTCGCGTACGCCCAATGCCTTGACGGTTCGGCTGCCCTTACGCATATGCACAACCACCTCAACCATGGCGTCGGTGCCGCCGGTGATGGCTTTAACCATGTACTGCTCAAGCGTTATGGGCTCGGTTTCTTTCAATGCATCTTTGACTGCGTTTATGGCTGCGTCCACGGGGCCCACGCCGATGCCGCTGCCCCAGACTTCTTTGCCGTTAAGCTTGATTTTGGCGGAAGCCGTCGAGGTGACTTTGTTTCCTCCCACATAGGTCATCTCCTCGAGCACTATGGGTTTCTCGCCGCCTAGCCCCATTACGGTTTCAGCGATGGCGAGGACGTCGGCGTCCATGACTGTTTTGCCTTTGTCGCCTAGCTCTTTTATGCGCTGCATGATGTCGCGGAACTGGTCTTCGCTGGGTTTAAGGCCCATGTTGGTGAGGTCCGCGCGGATGGCGTTGCTGCCGCTGTGCTTGCCGGGTGCGATGCGGCGTGTGCAGCCTACCAGTTCAGGGGCAATCGGCTCATACGTTAATGGATTCGCCAAGACGCCCTGGGTGTGGATGCCGCTTTCGTGGGTGAAGGCGTTCTCGCCGACAACGGCTTTGTTGGGCTGCGTATACACGCCAGTTAGCCGAGATACGAGTTGGCTGGTGCCGTAGAGCAACTCGGTTTTGATGCCAAGCTCCAGCTTGTAGAAGGTGCGTAGCGCCACCACGATTTCCTCAAGCGCCGCGTTGCCTGCGCGTTCGCCAAGGCCATTGATGGTTGCATGGCACTCCTCGACGCCTACGCCCAGCGCCGCTACCGAGTTGGCGACTGCCATGCCGAAGTCGTTATGGCAGTGCACGCCCATGGGCACCTTAACGTTTTCCCGCAGTTTAGTGTAGAATTCTACGGTTCGCTCCGGTGTGAGGTAGCCGACGGTGTCGCAGGGGGTGACTCGGTCGCATCCAGCGGAAACCGCAGTCTGGAAAACCCTGATGAGGTAATCTATGTCGCTGCGGGTGGCGTCCTCGGCGAGTAGCTCCACAGTTAAGCCGTGGGCTTTAGCGTAGCCTACACATTCCTCAGTTATCTTAAGAACCTGCTCGCGGGTCTTGCGGAGTTTGCATTCGATATGCAAATCCGAGGTGGGTATGATCATGCTGATGGTGGATGCGCCGCTTTTCAGGACGGCGTCGATGTCGCCCCGTGTGCCTCTTGCTGCACTGCTAATTTCGGCTCGCAGCCCCTGTTTAGCGATGGCGCTGATCGAGGCTAATTCACCCTCGGATACCGCGGCGAATCCGGCTTCAATCACGTCTACGCCGAGTTCGTCGAGCCTTTGGGCTATTCGCAGTTTGTTTTCTGGGACAAGAGATACTCCGGGTGTTTGTTCACCATCCCGCAGGGTGGTGTCTAAAAATTTCACGGTTTTAGGGAAGCGGTTGAATAAAGCAATACCCCATTGTATAGTCAACTCTTCAAGTTTCACCGTCAAGCAGAGATATAAAAATTATGGTGTGTGACCTTTGCTGTGAACTCAAGGGCTAAGCGGTTTTCGGCAACTTCACTACGAGAAACCTAAAGACGTCCTCGCCGGTGTTTCGGAGAAGATGCGGAATACCTTTTGGGCTATCAATTATGGTGTCCTTCTCTACTTCGGTGGCTTGGTCGCCGACTTCCACTACGCCTTTGCCCTCAAGGATATAGAAGAAAACGTTCACGGGGGTTGTGTGCCGCTTAAGCGCTTCATCCCGCTGCAGCGCCATATGGATGACTTCCGCGTTGGGGGACGCGTAGATTTTTCGGGCGTCCACGCCATGTGCGTTTTGGACGGACTCAGCATCATGTACCTTAACGATTTTCATAGCTAAATGACAGGCGTCAGCACAGTTTAGGGTTACCCCTGACAAATAAGGGATTGCTGGCAAAAACGGGTCCGGGCTGCATTTGCGATAGGATAAGTAGGTGCTGCCAGCTTTCCCAGGTTCACGTGGCCTAAGACCACACTACAGCTGGGAACGGAACACGGTTTAACTTCTGAGTTCGGTATGGGATCAGGTGGAACCCGTGCCCTTTGACCGGCAAACCTGCAGTAACTGTACGTTGAGGCTTATATGTGTTGTTTTTGGCTTAGCGGGATTTGTTAGTTTATCGGTCATTTGAATGGATACGTTTGATAGTCGGCATAGCCAAAGCTGGATTGACGCGTAAAAAAACTTAACAGCAACCCATGCCAAATAGTTCTCATCAGCCACAGTTGAGGCATACAACTTGAAAAGTGACCAAATTAAAACCGGAACCGAAAAAGCGCCCCACCGCGCTCTTTTGAAATCACTGGGACTCCAAGACGACGACCTCGCCAAGCCCCTTATCGGCGTCGCCAACAGCTACACCAACATAGTCCCCGGACACATACACCTCCGCACCATCGGAGAAGCAGTCAAAGAAGGCATCCTGGCCGCAGGCGGCACACCCTTCGAATTCAGCACCATCGCGGTATGCGACGGCATCGCCATGGGACACATCGGCATGCGCTACAGCCTACCCAGCCGCGAAGTCATCGCTGACTCCGTGGAGATTATGCTGCAGGCCCACAGCCTCGATGGCCTGGTTATGATTTCTAACTGTGACAAAATCACCCCCGGCATGCTCATGGCAGCCGCACGGGTGGATATCCCCGCCATCATGGTTACCGGAGGCCCGATGGCTGCTGGACGCCACCGCGGCAAAAAAGTCAGCTACGCCAGCATGCCTGAAGCCACATTTGGCCAAGTTGCCATGGGAAAAATGACTGAGGCTGAACTCCTCGAATTGGAAACCAATGCGTGTCCAGGTTGCGGAAGCTGCAGCGGCATGTTCACCGCCAACACCATGGCTTGCCTCACCGAAGCGCTCGGCCTCTCGCTGCCCTACTGCGCTACGTCTCTGGCGACCAGCGCTTTTAAACTTCGCTTGGCACGGGCAACGGGTAAACAAATCGTTAAACTCATCCAAGCCGACCTTAAACCCTCCAAGATACTTACCAAAGCGGCTTTTGAAAACGCCATCGCCGTGGATATGGCGCTGGGCGGCTCAACCAACACCACCCTGCACCTGCCCGCTATAGCAAAAGAAGCCGGTGTGTCTCTTCCGCTGTCAGCGTTTGATGAAATAGGCAGAAAAACCCCGCATTTATGCAGCATGATTCCAAGCGGCATCTATGCGATGGAGGACTTGGATGCTGCAGGCGGTGTCCCGGCGGTGATGGCTGAAATCAAAGAGCAGCTTAGCCTAGATGCGCCGACTGTATCGCTAAAGACTGTGGGCCAGAACATCAAGGATGCAGTGGTGCTTGACCGCAACGTCATCCGATCCCTCTCTGATCCGGTGCATAAGGAAGGCGGCATAGCCATCTTGACGGGCAATTTGGCGCCGAAGGGCTCAGTTATCAAATCAGCCGGTGTATCCGAGAAGATGATGCGTCACAGGGGACCCGCTAAAGTCTTTGACTCCGAATCTGAAGCGCTCGCCGCAATCAGGGGCGGCAAAATCAAGGCAGGCGACGTCGTCGTCATCCGCTACGAGGGACCACGCGGCGGACCCGGCATGCCCGAAATGCTTTTCCCAACCGCCACTATCGCAGGCATGGGCCTCTCCGAATCCGTTGCCCTAATCACGGACGGCCGATTCAGCGGAGCAACCCGCGGCGGCAGCATCGGACACGTGGCGCCTGAAGCCTTCGAGGGCGGACCCATCGCGGCTCTCAAAGACGGCGACACCATAACCATCGACATACCAATGCGCATCCTGAAAGTGGAGTTATCCGACAAAGAACTGGCGGAGCGGTTGGCAGCTTGGAAACCCCGCGCGCCAAAATTCAGCAGAGGAATCCTTAGTCGCTACAAGCCCACAAGTATAGAATAAAATTGGGGGTATGGGTTTGGTTGCTGCCCAGTTTATCGGCAGCCTCCGCAACCCCATCCGTTTCTTTCATCGCCAAAGCGCGTCTGCTGCTGGTTCTGGGTTTGTTCACCGCAACCGTAGCCGTAGCTGTTGGCGCAGCTGTTTTCTTGGCATCCTTGGCCACTGCCACAGCCGTAGCAGTTGCCCGCTGCGGTGCAGGTTTGATTGCAGTATGGTTGGCCTGTTGTGCCGTTGATGCAGTTTACTTGAGTTTGGTTGCTGGGGCCTGTTAGGCAGGGTTGCTGGTTTGCTGTGTTTGTGTAGGGGGTTTGGTTGGCGCCGAATTGGGCTGCTGCGAGGCCGACGGCTGCGGTTGCGACTGTTGCTATGGTGATGAGTGCGAGGATGAGTTTTAGGTTCATTTTTTTCACCTCACAAGATATACTGGGGTTGGGGTGGTTTGGATGTTGGCTGAAACGGGTTTGAAACGGTTTTTTGAAACGTTTCTTGGGGTGTTGGCTGGGTTCTGCGGGGAATGCTTAAATCCCGCCGTGATGAGTCTAATTTAGATATAAAATGAAGAGAGTTAACCTGTTTCTGATCCTACTGATAACCGCCATAGCAGCCCTCATAGTCGCAACAGCCATCGGCTTTGCAGTCTTCTCCACCCAGCAGAACCCCACCGGATGGATGGGCCAGATGTGGGGCGGCAACGCCAGCAGCAGCGTCAACGGCCATGGTTCAATGATGAATCACAACGGCGCGACGCAGACCCCCACGGCAACCGCAGCCGCCAGTTGGCTACCATACTTCGGCGTCCTATTCGCAGTAATCATCGGCATCACCATCCTATCGGTAATCGGAGTAACCTACTACTTGGTTTACCCCCAAATCCGCATCGGAGCAGCCCCTCAGCCGCCCGCCACACTAACTGGCGCTGTAGGCAACGGAGGTTTAGCGTATGAATCGGTTTCCAAAACCCTCACCGACGAGGAACGCCAAGTCATCGAGGTCCTCAAAGCCCATGACGGCAAATACCTGCAGAAATACATCAAAGCCGAAACGGGCCTCAGCCGCCTAAAAACCCACCGCATCCTAGCACGGCTTTCAGAACGCGGTATGGTTTCGCTGGAGAAAGTCGGCAACACCAACCAAGTAACATTGGCCGAGTGGCTAAACCAGACGGCTTAGTGCTTCTCGGCTCTGTCACCTTTTCTTTCTGTATAGGCGGCGCTTCTGTTGCTGCCCCAGAGACCTCCCTCCCCTTATTTAAAGCAAAAGCCTACTTTTTGGGCAACCTACGCCACAACGCCACCATACCAACCGCCAAAACCGCAACTGCAGCAGTTAAAAGGGCCAAGGCTACGTTCTGCCAATCAATATTTTCCAGAAAAAGACGCTCAAACCCCGCTGTTGAGAGTGTTTCTTGTGGTGCTTGCGGCTGCGGAGTTGATGATGGACTGTAAGGTTGCTGGGTAGGTGGTTGTGTTGGGTCAGATTGGATAACTTTGCCGTCGATTGATTGGGTAGGGCTCCATCCGCTACTTTCGCCGCTAAAAGTGAAGGTTGTCAGGGCGCTAAACAGGTCGAGTGCGTGGTCGTTGTGTGATGTAACAAGTCCAACAAATGCTTGAACCTGAAACTCCTGCTTTACTTCTGTACTAATCGTCAAAGTAGTGTACTCCCCAGAAAGCGCCCGTCGGTACGGTTCTCTTTGCCAAAATCCCGAGTCATAAACAGTATAAACTTCAATAAGCATCCAATCGTTGGAATTGTGATCTTTTGTGCGTACCTGATAATACAGAGCGTTATTTTGGGGTATTTGCTGGTTTAGTATTTTGATGACCGTGCTGCCATCTTCGTTGACATGCACAGTAAACTGCGGAACCGACGGCGTAGGAATTGTTTGTGCAGATGCGAATCCAGCCCAAAGCAGACTTGACACCACCAAGATAGCGACAAGAGCTAACGAGCATACCTTACGCATTCTTTTTGGTGCCTCCTCTATGTGAAAGCAACAATGCCGCCGCCAAAACAGCAATCACTGTGCAAGCCGCTGCAAGCGCGATGTCTTTCCAGCTAAGTTCGAACGCAACAGTTGATTCAGTAATTACTTGAGTTGGAGTTGCCGTTGAGCATTCTGTTGGGGGTGCAGTTGCCGTTGGAGTGGGTGTAGCCGTGGGTGTCACCGTAGGTGTTACGTGGGCTTCGCCGGTAACCAAGTCTATTGTATTGATGCTGCTCCAGTCGCTTTCTCCAAACATAGTTGTTCTTGATCCTCCGAATGGGTCTGTAGCTGAAGGCGTTGCCATAACTTCGCCCCATGTTTCCGCTTTAACCTGAAAATCCAATTGCCCTTCAGAGGGAACAAAGAAGCTTTCGCCGCCTCGATAAAAGTATCCTGATTGCCCCGGCAAGTCCTGTCCTCTCAAGGTTGAAAATGTCCAAAGGGTAAGCTCTGGGCTTGAACTATTAACCCATCCTTTGTAGATGCCTGTCCAATTCTCGGAAAAGTGTCCTTTCATACGGATAACATAGTACAGTTGACCGGTTTCCGTCGAAATGGATCTCTTTATAGTAAATTGTAGCGTTCGGTTTTCCACATGCATTGAAGGGACTTCGATGGTTTGTCCAGTATAGGGGTCAATAGTAGAATATGCGGGTGAATCGTATGAACAATCAATGTATCTTACTGAAACTTCGGGAGTGGCAAGTTTTGTTGTTGTGCATACAGCCGGTTGCAGTGTAACAACACTGGATAAGGCAAGGATAAGAATTAAGCCAAGTGCTCTTCGGTGCCCTGTCATTTTCTTTTTCTCCATAAAAGTACCAAGGCAGCCGCCAGAACAGTAATCACTGCAAGAGCAGATACAAGCGCGACATCTTCCCCGTTAAGCTCGAACACAACACCCGATTCAGCAGTAACTTGAGTCGGCGGTGCTGTTGAATTCTCGCTGGGAGTTGCGGTTGCTGTTGTGGTTGGTTCATCCTTTGGGGCTGATGTAGGAGTTATGTATGTTTGGCCGTTAGTTGTGTCTATTGTTTCGGTTTGGCTCCAGTAGCTTGCTTGGCCATCAAAGTAGTAATCATAGAAATCACCTTCAAAAATTTGTATAGGCGTGTTATGCGTGGCGCGGTAATCGCCGTAAAGTGCCTGCACTTGGACATCTAGGGCGCCCGAAATGTGGTTTACCGAAATTACCGTAATTACAGTGTATTCTGAGTCAGAGGCGTATGCTGGAGGACCACTGAAGCCAGATGCGGATAAAGAAGGAGTTTGGTCAGCCTCAGTGTCAAAGGGGTGGTAATACCAGCGGCTTTCGTTGTGTGGTTTCCACCTGAAATTATATGCATCAACACCAGACGGATTCTTTATTGTCGCCACAATCGATTTATTCTCAACACGGTAACCTGGAATAGTTGTGGTTATTGTTTCGCCGGTATAGAGGTCTTTGGTGAATGTGGGGGAAGGCGCAACATCATATGAGCTGTCAACGTATTGGAGCCGAAATTCATTTACCTCGGGTTTGAGGGTCTGAGCCGAAACCGGCCCAGCAATCACTAAACTCGAGGCTACTAAAACCGCTATGAGTGCGAAGGCGATGGTTCTGCTCATGGCTGTCCCTGAGAAATTGTGGGTTTGGTTTTGCATTAAAGCGTTTTTGTATAGGTTTCTTGACAAGGGTTAGTCCAGGTTTATTGACAAGCCCATTTGCGGGCAGCTTCTGTTTTTCCCTGAATTGTTAGGGAGCCACTTTTAACGTCGCCACATACAATTATGGTTTGAGTTGGAAGCGATGGCGAAGGTCTTTATCTTCTACGATTCAAAATACGGCAACACCAAACAGGCAGCAAAACAAATCCTTGAAGGCATACGCTCGGAGGGCGTGGAAGCCGACATGGGCTACATTAAAGACGCCAGCCTCCAGACCGCAGAAGGCTACGACGCCATAGTTTTGGGGGCGCCAAACCACATGGGCCGACCCTCACGGGCTATGAAGCGTTTTGTAGAAAGCTTAGCCTTAGCAGACCTAAAAGCAAAAAGTGTCGCTGTTTTCGGCACCTACTCAGGTAGGGTCCGCCTCCAAGACCGAGCCGAGAAAAAACTGGAAAAGCTAGCAGCCCAAAAATTGCCCAAGCTAAAGCAGCTTACGCCGGGGCTGTCTGTGAGGGTGAAGGGCGTAACGGGGCCCCTAGCCGAGGGGGAACTGCCCCGGTGTTTTGAGTTCGGCAAAAAAGTTGCGGCTCAACTGAAAACTTGACTGCCAAGGCGCCTACCCGCAAGCTGGTTTGCCGTTTTTTCTTTGTCCCGCTGGAGCGCCTATTCATTGATTTGCCCTTAAAGGTTTAAATGACAGAATCTAGACTAAACATTCCGATGCCTCCGTTTTGGAGGCGTTTGCCGGGGTAGCCTAGCCTGGCTAGGGCGCCAGACTCATAATCTGGAGAACAATAGGGCCACACGCCCCTGTCCAGAAGTCGCGGGCTCGAATCCCGCTCCCGGCACCAACAACTTTTGGCAATTAGAAGTGACTTCGGCTATCTCTGGCATGCCTCTTAAACTGTAAGCTTCTTTGGCTGGATTCTTTACTTTTGGTTTTGCAGTTTGCTTATGGCTTCTTCGAGTTTTGGCGGCAACTCGGCTCCCGAGATAGTCCAGATTTTGTTTTTCATCGTTTTGATGCTGGGTTTGGATTGCTGTATGCAGAGGCTATGTTGCCCGCTGTGTGCAAAGGCTTTAAGCGTGGCTTCGTCTTCGAAGACGGCTAATTGGCTGACTTTTTTGTTTAAAAATTCCATCTGTGCAGTGAAGCCTACTACGCCTGCTGATGTGTTTAGCTGTTTTTGGATTTTTCGTGCCCTCATCAGGAAGTTGAAGTAGGACCATACGGATTTTCTCTCAACGTATGCTGCGTAGGCAACATAGGTGCTTGATGGGTTTGTTTCTTTGAATGTCTGCCAAGCCACTTTTACCATGCTTTCATCCGATTTGTTTTATGTTGAATCAACTTATAAGATTTTTTGTAAATTAAACCAAATTATGCTTTCTCATGTATTTATTATTTGGAAGCTGCCACAAAAACACGGTTTAACCCTTGGATTTCATCCTATACGGAGAGACGATTAAGCAGTCTTCGTTAACTAAGGCAGTCTAAGCAATGTGCCCCTAGACTATTCTAAACTTCCTATTCACCAATTTTTCCTTTCAGGTTGAGCGCAAATTCTTTTGCTTCCTGGAGGTCTTCGGCGTTGGGTCGGCCCTTGTTCATGCCGCCGATGTGTTTGAGGAAGCTGTTAGTGTTGTAGCCGTGGCAGTTAAAGTCGCCTTGGATCACGTAGCCTTTAGCTTCGAGTTTCTCGCGTAGGGTCTTGTGGATTTTTGTTTGGTATTTGGGGTTTGAGACGCCGCTGGTTGAGAAAATAAACGCTTTTTGGCCGTTGCCGCTGGGCAGTTGATCCGCGAAGTCCAGCAGGGGCTTGTAGTGTTTTCCGCTGTCTATTCCTGCGCCAAAGCCGAGGAGGCTGTAGGCTTGGAGGTCTTGGGGGTTTGTTTGCTGTGGCGTCTGTGTTTGGGCGTCCAGAACCTGAGCTATGGCCTCGGCGACCTTCTGAGTATTGTTATGATGATATGAATAGACCACTAAGAGTGTTTTCATGGCATTTCCCGTCATGTGACTTAACTGTAGTATCTCTTTAGTGCGCTTAGCGCTTTTAGGGTTATCCATTTGCTGGGTTCACCCTTGCGTTCGATGCTGGTTTGGAATCTGCCGTTGAATGTGGATTCAAGCTTCCAGTAGCCCCGCTGATCCTGCTTTGAAACCACAAGGTCAACTGTCTCCTGCATTCGTTCGTCCTTATAGCCGAGTTTTGTTAGGATACCCAGCAACTCCAAGGCATCGGTTTGGTACATCAAGGGAAACCCGAATTTAAGCCAGCCGGGTTTGGAGACCTTGTTGAGGTCGTGGCTTTTTTTGTAGATGTGGTGTTTGAGGAAATATTCGGCGCCCGCCTCAATGATGGCTGAGGTTTTGCTGTCTCGGTTTTCCGCCGGGATTTCTGATAGAGCTTTCAGCGCTTTGGCAGCTCCCATGTGGCAGCTGTGTTTCCCAAAGCACATGACGTATTTATCGTATGGCCAGCCTTTAGGTGCACCTTCCCCGTCATCGAAGCGCTGGTAAGCGTTAATCCACTCTATCCCCTTCTGCACTCTAGAGTCGTCTAAGTAGCCTAAGCGGATTAGGCTAAAGACCATGTTGCCCGTTAAGCATGGGATAACGCCGCTTTCTCTGCCTCCCCCAGCCCTCTCCGAATGGGCCATCGAAAACCCCCCGCTGCCAAGGTGCTGGCTGTTCTGGAGAAGGAATTCACAGGCACTTTGCACCCTACTGTCGGCTGAGTCAGCGCCGAGTTCGGCTAGGATGATGAGTTGCCAGACGCTGCCTTTGTATTTAGCCGTGTAATGCGACTGCGGGGTTTCCCAGTAGCCGCCGCTTTGCATTCTTGCGAGGATTTTGGGGACCGCGCCAGCTTGCATGATTGCTGCTTTAGCCTCAAGGACTTGGGGGCTCTGCGGGGGTTTTTGTAGGATGTCGGTTAGGGTGAAGTAGCGGACAGAGGGGTTCTCTGGTTCTAAGAGCCAATCTGTAGGGTCGGCCTTCAGGGCAGATTTCCAATCGTTCAGAGGCATCACCGGAATGCAGATGGCGGCGTGGGCACTTAACTTTTTGGTTTAACCTGCCCAGCTTTACGTTTGCCAGTGGGGAATCCTGCAAACGCTAAAGCAAAGAATCAGATAGCTAAATTTGCGCATAGCTTTTAAGGTGCCCATCCATAGAAGAGGACGGTGTATACTTTGAATTGCATCCGATGCGGCAACAACGTTCCCGACGGCGCAGGCTTCTGCCCCAAATGCGGCGCCCAACAAACCACCCCCTCACAGTTCCTGATTGTAACCACTCCCACGGTTGCAGGCTACAAAATCAAAAAAGTCCTCGGCGTCGTCACAGGCATGACTCCCCGCACCCGAGGCATCTTCGGCCAGTTCGTAGGGGGACTTGAATCGATGGTCGGCGGCGAAGTCACGGCTTTTTCCACTGAGATGGAGAAGGCACGTTGGGACGCCATCGACCGCGCTAAAGCCCGCGCTGCAGCCATGGGCGCAAACGCCATCATCGGCTTGGACGTGGAGACCTCAAGCATAGGGCAAACCAGCATCGTACTGTTTTCGGCGACTGGAACCGCCGTTGTACTGGAGCCTGAAACCTCCGAGGGCGCATCTGTGTAGCGCTGCCGGCTGGGTCTGCTTTGAGCGACGGAACCGCGCCATGGTTCAGATGCTGGCCTGCGGCTGTTCCCACGCGCCTGTCTTATTCTTCTGTGCCGCTTCAGGGGCTGCTTGAGGCGTCGGCGCATCGGTTCGGCGGAAAGGCAGCAGTGGTTTTTGCTGGCGAAACCTTGTCTTATTCGGATTTGGATTCTTTGTGCGCTCGATTCGCGAATGGTCTCTGCGGGTTAGGCATAGCTAAAGGCGACCGCGTCGCGCTCAACTTGCCCAACATCCCACAGTTCATAATCGCCTACTTCGGAGCCCTCAAAGCAGGCGCCGCAGTCACAGCCATAAGCCCCCTGCACCGCCAACGCGAAGTCGCCTATCAACTATCTGATTCAGGCGCCAAAGCCCTCATCACACTCGACAGCCTCCACCCAGTCGTCGAGGAGGCAAAGAAGAAGACTCCCCTGCAGCATGTCATAGTTACGGGGATAACAGAATTCGGCGCCCAAAAAACCCCCGCTTGGGCCCCTCCCGATACAGTTCCCTTCCAAGAACTCCTCACCGCATCCACACGCCCACTTAACATGCCCGTCAGTCCCTCCGATTTAGCCGCGCTCCAATACACCGGCGGCACCACCGGAACCGCCAAAGGCGCCATGCTCACCCACCGCAACCTCACCTCAAACGCGCAGCAATTCGCCGCCGCCATCCAAGCCACCCCCGACGACATCTTTTTGACTGCGCTGCCACTTTTCCACATCTACGGCATGACCACCAGCCTCACCGTTCCAGTCAGCGTAGGCGCCTCGATGGTGCTGCTCCCTAAATTCGAAGCAGCCAAAGCGCTCCAAGCCATCGCGCAGCATAAGGTAACGGTGTTCTGCGGCGTCCCCACCATGTACCAGATGCTCCTCGCCGACCCCGCCTTGCCAAGCTACGACCTAACTTCAATCCGCGTATGCATCTCAGGGGCGTCTTCGTTGCCGCCGCAGGTGCAGCATCTCTTCATGGATGCCACGGGCGGCTTGTTGGCGGAGGGATATGGGCTCACGGAGGCTTCTCCGGTTACACATTGCAGCCCCGTGGCCCGCATGGCGCCGCTTAGGGTGGGCTCGATTGGTTTGCCCCTGCCTGACACCGAAGCCAAAATCGTGGATTTAGAAACAGCCACCAAAACCCTCGGCGCCGGCGAAGTAGGCGAATTAGCAGTGAAGGGTCCGCAGGTGATGCTGGGCTACTGGAACTGCCCCGACGAAACCGCAGCGACGCTTCAAGATGGCTGGCTGCTCACCGGCGACATCGCCCGCATGGACAGCGACGGCTACTTCTATGTGGTGGACCGCAAAAAAGACCTCATCAAACACAAAGACTACAGCGTCTACCCACGCGAACTCGAAGATGTACTCTACGAGCACCCAGCGGTGAAACTGTGCGCGGTCGTGGGCAAACCTGATGCGGCGACAGGTGAGGTTCCCAAGGCATACATTGTTCTCAAGGCGGGCAGTGTTGTTTCGGCGCAGGAACTGATGGTTTTTGTTAATGACAAGGTGGCGTCTTACAAGACGATCCGTGAGGTGGAGTTTAGAGCGGAGTTGCCCCTTAGTGCTGCGGGAAAGGTTCTGCGGCGGCAGCTCAAGTGATAAAAGAGCTAAAATCTCATCGGCGGGGCTGGTGGAAGCGTTGGCTGCTCTAATTGGGTATGTATATTTTTTATAGGGGAAGTGTGCTCTTCAACTTGGGGATAAATTGGATAGCATAGAACGTTTGGCTCATTGGCGCGCCGGCGTCAAAATAGCGCATAACTCACATATCGAAACCGCAACACGCTACACGCGGCTAAACAGATACTTTGGAATCCCAGTGGTTATTCTAACAGCAATAATCGGAACAACAGTGTTCACCTCGATAGCCTCCACGGAATATTCTCTTCCGCTACAAATAACCGCGGGGGTACTGAGCATCACGGCGGCGGTGCTTTCAGGCGTCTACACCTTTCTGAATTACGGTGAACTCGCAGAGCGCCACCGATCCGCGGCAGTTAAGTACGGGAATCTGCGTCGAGAAATAGAGCAAGTTCAATGTTTTACCACTCAGCAGTGTGAATCAGAAACCATGAAGCAGTTACGGCTAAAATGGGATGCACTTGACTTAGAGGCCCCAAGTATCCCGCAGGATATACATGATAGAGTTCACGGTCAAGTGCAGGCGCAGCTTAAACAAGAACTGGCAAAGATGGGTTACACAATGACCTAATTTTGCTTAGGCACGTCTTTTCTCTTGAGTAGTCTCAGCACTATTTTTTCTCCTAGCCAGCTGAAAAACAGCAATACCACAAATGGCCCTAGGAAGAATCCGAAGACGATTTCGTTGTTCTGGGTTGCTGCTTTGCCCAGCACGTCGGGGTAAAGGATGACGCCTGCCAAGATTAGGCAGACGGTGAGGGCAAATGCTGCGGCAAAGGTAATGGGTTTCATTGCACCCAAATAGGCGGATGCGGATTTATTTTTTTCTTAGTAGCGGCTATAGATGGCGGTTTGTTCTGCAGGGTTTATTTCCACGCCGAAAATATGCGTGCCCACATGCTGGCTATGTGTGTTGGTTTCCCAATTCAGGTTAACTGTCCAGATGCCGTCAGCGCTGGAGGTTGCAGTTTGGACTGTGCAGGAAGCGTTTTCTATTACCCTTGAAAACACGCCCGTCGCCACGCTAGTTGCCTCGGCGAGGCTCATTCCATCGGACAAGTCAACTTTGGCGTTAAGGATAAACGAGGGATCCGTTTGGGTCTGGGGGAAATACGCCGTTGACTGGATGTTTAAGCCCGATAGTCCCCCTATGTTATTCCACCATGCAACCGTAACAAAGGAGCAAACGACAACCGTCGCCAAAATAACGGCTGTCACCATAAGCATTTTGGTTTTTGTTTGTGTCACTTCTCTCTCCTCACCCAACAGTGGGCAGCGTCAAAGATAATTCTAACGCTTAGAACAGACTGTTCTGCACCCCAAAAGTCCCGGCGGAACACACTACTCGGCAAATCGGTTACTTGAAAAGCAGGTTTTAGTGATCCCCTAGTTTATTCTTTCATTAGCTGGGGCCAGTTTTGGGAAACCTATAAGAGAACACGTTTCTAAGAGATGGTGAAGCTAAGTTGCGAGTTAAACTCACTGTTTCAGGTATCGTGCAGGGCGTCGGTTTCCGCCCCTTCATCTACCGCATTGCAGTGCGGCATGGCTTAGCGGGCTATGTGCTTAACCGGGGCGACGCAGGCGTGGAGGTGCTGCTGGAGGGCGAGGTGGGGGCGATAGAGACGTTTTTGGCGGATTTAACGCGTGAGAAGCCGCCGCTGGCGCAGATTTACCACGTCAGTCGCCATGAGCTCTCGGGTAGCAACCAGCACCGCGACTTTACCATCCGCCAAAGCAGCCCCCAAGCCGAAAACCAGGGCTCCGTCATCCCCCCCGACGTAGCCATCTGCAACCCCTGCCTAGCCGAGCTGCGGGACCCCCAAAACCCCCGCTTCGACTACTTCTTCATAACCTGCACCGACTGCGGACCCCGCTTCACCACCATCGAGCGCTTGCCCTACGACCGAGAAAACACCACCCTAAACGAGTTCCCCATGTGCAGCTTCTGCCGAAGCGAGTATAGCGACCCCGCGAATAGGCGTTTTCATGCGCAGACGGTGGCGGATCAGACATGCGGGCCAAAGGTGTATTTGACCACAAACAAGGGCGAAGCCATAAAGGCTGATGACCCCGTGCGGCTTGCGGGCAAGCTGCTTTCCGAGGGAAAAATTTTGGCGGTGAAAGGCTATGGTGGCTTCCACATCGCCGCTTCAGCCACGTTGGAGGCGCCGCTGCAGAGGCTTCGGGAGACTAAGCATCGCCGCGAGAAGCCCTTTGCGGTTATGGCGCGCAGCCTCGATGCGGCGAAAGTCATCGGCGAAGTTGGAATCGAGGAGCAAACACTCCTCGCTTCGCCCCAGCGCCCCATCGTGCTGCTAAACAAAGCCGCGGATTATAGTCTCTCGCCGCTGGTTGCGCCGGGCCTTCACAACGTCGGCGTCATGCTTCCCTACACGGGCCTGCATTACATGCTCTTCGATGAGGTGGCGGACGCCTCGTTTGTTATGACCAGCGCCAACCCCGCTAACCAACCCATCGTTAAAGACAACGACGAGGCACTGCAGATTCTGGGCGGCACAGTGGATTACTTTCTCTTCCATAACCGCCTAATTGCGCAGCGATGCGACGACAGCGTCATGCGCCTCCACGGCGGCTACCATGTATTTCTGCGCCGAAGCCGCGGCTACGCCCCCGCCCCCCTCAAACTCAAGCTGCACTCGAAGCGCTGCGTGGTGGCTTTAGGCGGCGAACTCAACACCACCTCAACTGTGTTGCTGGGCGATAAGGCGTTTATCAGCCAGCATATCGGCGACGTAGAAAACATCGAAACCCAGCGGTTCCTCCAAGAAGCCACCCAACACCTGATGCACCTAACCAACACCCAAGCCGAAGTCATAGCCTGCGACCTGCACCCCAAATTCAACACAACCCAGCTGGCGATGGATATGGCGCAGACGCAGGGGCTGAGGCTGGTGCGGGTGCAGCATCACCATGCCCACGCCGCGGCGCTCATGGCAGAACACGGCATAGAGGACATCGTGGCGGTCACCTGCGACGGCTACGGTTACGGCTCTGATGGTGGTGCATGGGGCGGTGAGGTTCTCTACTGCGAAGCGGGCTCGGCGGAGTTTAAGCGACTTGCCCACTTAGAACCACAGCCGCTGTTAGGCGGAGACTTAGCCAGCCGCTACCCCCTTCGTATGGCGGCGGGTATGCTTACCAAGGTAGGCGTGGACGCGCAGGCATGGCTTCTAAGCAACAGTAGGCACCTGCCCCACGGCGAAGCCGAAGCCAAAATTATAGCTGACCAACTTAAAACCGGCACCTCGGCAATCCAAACCACCAGCTGCGGACGCGTGCTCGATGCCGCCGCTGCGGTGCTGGGCGTCTGCTATCGGCGAAGCTACGAGGGCGAACCCGCCATGAAACTCGAATCGTTGGCGCTGCACGGACGGGATATTTTGCACCTAAAACCCCGGCTAAGCGGCGATGTTTTGGACACTACTGCCATGATGCGGGAGATTTATGCCAATTTAGGTAGGGTTTCCGCTGCAGATTTAGCTTACAGCGTCCATCGCTATCTGGCCGAGGGCTTAGCGGAGCTGGCAATCCAGAAGGCCTCTGAAGTGGGCAGCGCTAATGTGGGTTTCACGGGGGGCGCCGCCTGCAATCAAATCCTCGCCGGCTGCATCAGATCCAAAGTGGAGGCTGCTGGCTTGCGGTTTTTCGTGCATGAGGCGGTTCCGGCGGGCGATGGCGGCGTCTCATTTGGTCAGGCGGTTGCAGCATCATTTACGGAGTTTTAGACCAATCTGTTTTTATCGCTCCAGCCCCCATTTTTTGGGGTTGATGTTTATGTGCTTAGCAATCCCCGCAAAAATAATGTCGCTTGAAGGCACCAAAGCCCAAGTGGATTTTGGGCAGGGCGTCCTACGCGAGGTAGATACCTCGCTGGTGTCGGCTAAGCTGGGCGATTATGTGCTGGTGCATGCCGGCTACGCGATCCAGGTTGTGGAAGAGCAGGAAGCCCTCGAGACGCTGAGCCTCTGGAAAGACGTGCTCGCGGCTGGGCAAGAATAGGCGAGCGGCATGACCCAGAACATGCAGTTCCGAAGCCCCCAAACCGCACATGCCATAGCCCAAAAAATCCGTGAAGTCGCACCCAAAACGGGCACTGTTAAGTTCTGCCACGTCTGCGGCACCCACGAGTGGACCATAACCCACTTCGGCCTACGCAGCCTACTGCCATCCAACGTGGAAGTCATCGCTGGCCCAGGCTGCCCCGTCTGCATTGTACCCGCCTCAGAAATCGACGAAGCCATAGCGCTCGCCAAAGACGGCAAGGTGATAGCCTGCTTTGGGGATTTACTGCGTGTGCCCGGCAGTGAGTCCTCGCTTCTGGAAGCCAAAGCCGCCGGCGGGGATGTGCGGATTGTTTATGCCCTCTCCGACGCGGCGAAAATGGCGCGTGAGGAGCCGCAGAAGGAGTTTGTGTTCCATGCCGTGGGTTTCGAGACCACTGCCCCCATTACGGCGCTTGAGGCGCTGGGGGATTTGCCTAAAAACTTCAGCTTCCTTGTTTCCCATCGCCTCATTCCCCCCGCCATGGAGCTGCTGCTGGGCATAGAGGACCTGCAAATCAACGGCTTCATCGCTCCGGGGCATGTGAGCGCCATAATCGGCACCCAACCCTACGGGGTCTTCGCCCAAAAACACCATATGCCCACAGTCGTCGCAGGCTTCGAACCCAACGACGTACTGATGGCACTCTACATGCTTCTAAAACAGCACAGCCAAGGCGACGCCAAAGTCGAAAACGAGTACAGCCGCGTCGTCAAAGCCCACGGTAACCCCCGTGCAGTGGAAATGATGAGCCGCGCCTTCGAGGTGACGGCGGGGAACTGGCGGGGCATCGGCAAACTCGACCACTCCGCCCTGCAGCTCCGCAGCAACCTCAGCGGATTGGATGCACGCAAAAAATATGGTCTCAAAGCGGCTCAGGGCAAAGATATCCATGCGGGTTGCCAATGCCACCTTGTCATAGTCGGCAAAATCAAGCCCGACCAGTGTCCCCTGTTTCTGAAGGACTGCGTGCCCGCTAAGCCCGTGGGCGCATGCATGGTGAGCAGCGAAGGCACCTGCCGGGTTTGGGCAAAAAACGTTGCTGCTAACAATCAGTAACCTATGGACTGTTAGGGCTGAGGGAAACCTGAAGGTTTGTCTGCTGGCTTACCAGAAGCCGCCTTTCGATGTCACGGCAACCGTCGCATCCAGCGACCCCGCGCCGACCAGCGCCAAAGTGAGGTTATAGCTTCCCATAGGCAACTCTATCCATTCACTGGTATAAGTCACCTGTCCACCCTGCGCGGAGGTATGCTCCCAAATCACCTGGTCGCCGCTAAGTATTTGAACCCTCCAAACCGCGATGCCGCTTTGAACATCTACCTTAACCTGCGCTTTATCCATCAGGAAAGGCTGGTCAAGGGAGGCTGTCTGGGAATCCGCGCCCACCGAGAAGGACGCGGGGACATTTAGGGTTTCTCTGGGATACGTTAAACCCGCATAAACCGCAAAGCCCGCAACAACAATAATCACGATAACCGCCACCGCTGCCACTGCTCGATTCATAACAAAAACTCCTTTCTATACCACCCTAATTAAACAAAAAGGGGTGAAGATGCCGATATAATTCTTTGTGGGCACAATCTGTTAAAGCTAACAGATTCTGGGCACGGGGTCGCCTACTGGCCGCGCCACAATCCGTTTGCCGCCCACCACCGTCTGCATCGCCACGCCGCGGAACTCGGATGTGGCTTCCCCGATTATCTGGGCTTCCCTGCCCTCGCTGGTGCCTCTTAGAAACGCCAGTGCCTCCTCGGCTTTCTGGGGGACTACTCCGATGATGAGTTTGCCCTCGTTGCCGATTTCCATCGGGTCCAAGCCAAGCATCTCGCAGGCCGCCCGCACGTCGTCATGGATGGGGATTTTGTCTTCTTGTGTTAGGATGCCGACTTTGGATTTCTCGGTCCACTCGTTTAGGGCGTCAGCTAAGCCTCCGCGGGTAGCGTCTTTGATGGCGACTACTCCGCCGACTGTGCCTAGCAGCGCCTGCACCATGCGGTTTAGGGGTTTAACGTCGGATTTGATGTCGCTGCCAAACCTTAGTCCCTGCTGAGCGGAGAGCACCGCGACGCCGTGGTCAGCGATGCTGCCCAAAAGGATGATTTTGTCGCCTACTGCAAGGTTGGAGTCCAGTAGCCAGCGGGATTGGAGCTCGCGGGTTCTACGCACGACCCCCAGGTTGCTGTCCAATGCTTCGGTGCGGCGTCCGATGCCTGAGACGTTCATGACGCAGCCGCCAAGCGCGCCCTTCTCAACCACTTTGGTGTCGCCTGTCACCACTCCCACGTCGGCTTCAAGGCAGGCTTGCCGCATACTGGATAGGATGCGTTCTAAGTCGTTGAGCAGCAGCCCCTCCTCAAGAACAAGGCCGCATGCAAGCGCGAAGGGCTGGGCGCCTAGGCAGCTGATGTCGTTGACGGTTCCTGATATGGCGATGCGTCCTATGTCGCCGCCGGCGAAAAAGATGGGCTTCACCGCGTGGCTGTCGCTTTTGAAGACCACATCGCCCACGACTGCGGCGTCATCCATGGCTTCCAAGGGGACCTCTGCGTTGCCGATGCCTCCGAAGGCTTTCACCACGTAGTTTTTGACGAGGTCATGCATGACGGTGCCGCCTGCGCCATGCAGCATAGTGATTTTCTCATCTTTAGATGCCATTTCAAAGCCATCCTGACAAACAGTACCTATCATTTCTTACCGTGAAACATAAACAAATCGCAGCTAGCCCAAAATTTTTTAAGAACACCTGCCTCAATAATCTGCGTATTGTGGGGCATGAGCAGAAATGTATGGGCAGCAAGTAAGTAAACCTGAGGCAGCGTACTATCTTACCTTGATCGGCGGCATACTGGGCATATGCCTCGGCGTGGTTCTCCTGTTTATCTTAGTGGGCATCTGGATAATCATCGCAAACGCCCTGATGATCCTGTATGCGCAGAGGCTGATGGCGCAGCCCACGGAGCACTCAAATACGGCACCTACATAATCGTGCTCTCGATTTTGGCCGGAATCAACGTTTTAGGGCTCATCGGAGGCGCACTCGCACTCACCCACAACCCAACTCCCAACCAGCCCACACAGCCCTACCAACCCTACACGCAGCCAACCCAGCCCCAAATCGAGGGTTACTGCCGACTCTGCGGCGGACCCCTAACCGCGGACTCCCAATTCTGCCCCCACTGCGGCCAACAAGTTAAGCCGCCACCTTGATTCTCCATACTTTTCTGTCTCTCTGCACTTTTTTGCCCAATTACCCCTGCCTAAATACGACAAAAAGACTACACGGCAGATTTATACGCTATACGGCTTCTCTAAGTGTCCATCGTCAGATTGGTTACCTGCAAATCCACCGTGTAATTTTCGCCCAGCTACAGCACCACCATAGATGCGCGGTATCTGCCCTGGTAACGGTGGATGCTGCCCCATTTCCTGCTTGCCCCTGATCTTTGTCTGGCGCCGTCATAAGTACAACTTGAACAGCGAGTAATGCCCGTATATCTAGACTGCATCTTGAGAACTGTCGAGATCGGGCGGCGTTTGAGGGTTTCTTCGGAAAGCATTGGACAAAGGTGCCCGGAAGATTCGGGCATAGGTTAAATAGCAAGCAGGCATCTCCTCAATCAGGAGAGTTCCATGAACAAAACAAAACTGTTAAGCAAAATCGCCCTCTACATCTCCGCAGCCGCCTTCCTATTCACCGCTTTATCCGCCATCTGCACCTACATCCTCATAGGCATCGTCAACACCGGCGTAACCATCCCCGCCGAATACTACGCCTTCAACATCCTAAACGTCATACTGCCCTACCTGCTACTCGCCGTATCCGCCCTGATAGTTTCCGCATTAACCCGCAGCGCCCAAGAAACCCCAGCAAAAGAAGACGATGGCAGCATCCCCCCAGAAGAAACATCAGCAAACGAAATCGAAAAAACTTTCAACGAGGAAACTGCCTAAACCCTTTTTATCCCAGCAAGCCGGCTTTTCGCTCCCGCAGCCGAGCAAATTGCAGAAAAATCTGGCTTATTCTATTTTGGCATTTAGGTGGCATCATAAACCCTCAAAGGCATCTGTTGCTCCACCAGCTCTATCCCCCCTCTATTTATACTAAGTGCAAACGCATAAAGTCCGCCAAACTCCCTATGCAACCATCGACCTGGAATCAGCCGCATTGAACGTCCGCAGGGTTTAAGCAGAGTTTTCTAGGCAGACGCCGCCGACCCCACCACAAGCCTCCCCCATGCGGAATTGGCAACATTGCCTATCCTAATTCCGAATAAAATTTTGGGCAGCATTTGAAATCAGTTTGCATGTTATCGTTTTAATCCTATGCCCACAATCACTGCGCCGATGCTGGCGAAAAGAAACGCCAAGCCATACCTTAAGAAGTAGTCGCCAAAAATCTGGTTCATGGAGTCAGCGGAGTTTATTTGGTCCACAGTCATCCCCAAATTAACAACCGCCACCACACAGCCAACCACTATCAATAGAACACCGATTAAAACTAAAGGTAAACTGATGGCTTTTTGATTCAAACGCTACTCCCACGCGATAGTGGGCTGTTTACGCTTTTAGTTTTTGTCATCGCTTGCTTTGCAGATTGGGATAATCAGGGCCTTTAACCAAGTTGTGGGCAATTGGTGGGGGTTGTTGCTCTACGTTTAAGGGTGTGGGGTGCTTGTTTGCTGTCTGGTCATTTGCTGCTCTTCTTGTCCTTTTCATGTGGACCCGTGCCCGCGCATGAGCTTTAGAGGCTGGCCTTCCTATGCCCAGTTTTTCTTTTTCGATTTGCTGCTGGGTGCATTTTTGAGGCGTGGGAGCCCTGTTTTTTCTTTGTTTAGCCCCATTTCTGGGCAAACTATAAAAGGTTAAACGTAATCCAAAAACTGTACACCTCACGCGTTCGAATTGGATCCCTCGCAGGGACACTCATTAGCCCAGTTAAGAGTAAAATCTTAGTTGTGATACGGAAAGCCATATAAATTGCTTTTACGTGTTTGAATGCGCATCGGAGAAATAAAAATGCCAAAATGGGGATACTCTATCCAACAGGAAATGCTTAATCCAGATAAAACAGCGATAGCCAGCGGAAGAGAACTAAAAGTATCCCACAAAGCCGCACGGGAAGTCGCTAAAGCCATAAAAGGCATGGATCTCGCTCAGGCAAAACAGTACCTGCGCGATGTTATAGCACTCAAAAAACCAATTCCATACAGAAGGTACACTAAAAAACTCGGCCACAAAGGCGGCATGGCGGACTGCGGAGTCGGCAGGTTTCCCATAAAAACCGCTGAGCAGGTCCTTCGGGTTCTGCAGGCAGCTCAAGCTAACGCCGAAAACAAGGGTTTAGATGTGGATCGCCTAAAAATCGTTCACACCGCTGCTTATCCGGGTATGAAGCTTAAACGTTATACCCCGCGTGCACATGGCAGGGCATCACCGAAGTACGATATCACTTCACATGTTGAAATTGTGCTGGAAGAAAAAGCCACTCAAGGAGAACAGTAGATGAGCATAGTTAAACGTTTTATAACTGAATCGATTAAACGAACTGAAATCGACGAGTTTTTGCAGAAAAAACTTGAACGCGCCGGATACGGCGGAGTTAACCTATCCAAAACACCCTTGGGCACACACGTAGTCATCTACGCTATGCGTCCAGGCCTCGTTATCGGCAGAGGCGGAGAAACCATCAAGGAACTCGCCGCTTCTCTGGAACGAAACTTCAAAGTAACCAACCCACAGATCAGCGTATCAGAAATCGAAGTACCCGAATTCAACGCCCACGTCATCGCCAACCGCGTTTCCTCGGCACTTGAACGCGGCGTCCACTTCCGACGCGCAGGCTTCTGGGCACTAAACCAAGTTATGGAAGCAGGCGCCTTAGGCGCAGAAATCGTCATCAGCGGCAAACTCACCACTGAACGTGCACGCTTCGAAAAGTTCCGCGCAGGCTACTTCCCACGGTGCGGTGAACCCGCGTTGCGCGCGATGAAAACCGCTGAAGCCCACGTGCAACTGAAACCCGGCATCATCGGAGTTCGCGTTAAAATTATGCCGCCGGATGCATATTTCCCAGATAAAGTCCAAATTATGGAGCCGGCGCCCGAAGAAGCAGAAATCGCGGCTGCTCCAACCCAACCCGCAGCGGCTACTCCAGCCCCCGCAGAGCCAGCAAAAGCCAAAGAAGAAGCCCCAGCTGAGCCCAAAGCTGAAGAGCCCACGCCAGCACCCCAAGAGGCAGCACCTCAACAAGCTGCCCCTGAGGCTGCAGAGGCAAAATCCGAGGAGGCTTCAGCGTAATGGCGCCAATCATGAGAATGAAAGACATTGCCGCGCTATCCCCTGAGGACCGCGCCCAGCGACTAATCGACTTACGCGTCGAACTCGCCCGGATACGCACTATGGTTAATGCAGGCGGCGCAGTAGAAAACCCAACTCGCATCCACCAGCTCCGCAAAACCATCGCGCAAATCCTCACGGTAGAAAACGAGCAGAAACTTGGCAAACGCAAGGCACCTGAGGCTTCAAAGGAGAAGCCCAAGAAGGCCGCAGCCAAGAAAGAATCCAAGGAGAAAGCTTCCCAATGAAAATAACCCCTGACATAATCCGCTACGAATTCATCGGCGCACAGGGCCTAGTCGCTTCTTCCCTTAACCGGGACAGCATCGGCGTAGGCGGCCTTGTAGTCGGCGAAACAAAAAACAGCTTTCTCTTCCAGGCGACGGGGCAACCCCGCCGGGTAATCAAGGAATCCTCAACTTTCGATTTTACCTTCAGCGACGGCACAGTCGTTGAAATTGACGGTAAACTACTTGTCGGTAGACCCGAAAACCGACTTAAGAAAAACATGAAGAGGTTATGGTAATATGTCGATGACTTTCAAGCGACCGAAAAAGACCTGTGACGACCGCAACTGCCCATTCCACGGAACCCTCGCTGTCCGAGGCCGTGTACTGGAAGGCACCGTGCACACAGCAAAGATGGATAAAACCGTTATCGTAGACAGAGAATTCATGCAGTTCTCCTCGAAATTCGTGCGTTACGAACGCCGACACGGACACATCCCATCCCACAACCCACCCTGCCTAGACGTCAAAGAAGGCGACCGCGTCAAAATCGCAGAATGCAGACCACTAAGCAAAACAGTTTCCTTTGTAGTCGTCGAGAAAATAGGAGAGGAAAAGTAAAATGTGTGCAGCGAAGGCAAAGCAAAGAGCCCTCACAGCAAAAGGCATGCTTAGCCACGGCCAAAAAGTTAGCCGCGGTCTACAGGCAGGCTCAGAAATGAAATGCACCGATAACACCGGCGCACGCGTCCTACGCCTCATCCAAGCCATGGGCTACAAGGGACGCCTAAGACGCTACCCCTCCGCGACCGTCGGCGACAAAGTCACCGTCTCAGTCCGCCAGGGCTCACCTGATATGCGCAAAAAGATCTTCCAGGCAGTAATTGTACGCCAAAGGAAAACCTTCCGCAGAATCGACGGCGTCTGGGTGCAATTCGAGGACAACGCAGCCGTCATTATTACCCCTGAAGGAGAAATGAAGGGCTCGGAAATCCGTGGTCCAGTAGCAAGAGAAGCAGCTGAGAGATGGCCCAGAATCGCAAGTGCCTCCAGCATAATTGTATAGGTGAAGATCATGCAACAAACTAACAGAGTAAAAAATCCGCGTAAACAAAGAAAACGGCACTTCAACGCCCCCGCCCACATACGCCACAAGCAGATGGCTGCTCCCCTATCCAGCGAGCTTGCCGCCTCAAAAGGCGCAAAAACCCTGCCTGTCCGCAAAGGCGACACAGTACGTATTCTCCGCGGCGACAACAAGGGCTTTGAAGGCAAAGTTTCACGCATCGACCTTAAAGCTTACCGCATCTACATGGAAGGGTTAACCCGCGAAAAAGTAGATGGCACAAACATCTTTCTAGCTGTCCACCCCTCAAAGGTACAGATACGCACCCTTAACCTCGACGATAAATACCGCAAAGAAACCATTCTGCCACGCAAAGCTGCCCCCGAAAAGAAGGAGCCGAAAGCCAAAGCAAAGAAAACCGAGAAGGCACCCGCTAAAGCTAAAGAAGAGCCAGTCACTGAAGAAGCAGCACCAGAAGTAGCAGCAGAAGAAGTCGAAGCAGCAGCGCCTGAACCTGTAAAAGAGGCAAAGCCAGCAGCCAAGAAGGCACCGGCTAAGAAAACCGCAGCGAAAAAGGCACCTGTAAAAGTAACAGAGGAAAAGAAAGCCGCAGCTAAACCGCGCGCTAAAAAGAAAGCCTCTGAAGAAGAAGGAGGAGAATAAATTTGGGTAGAAAAGGAAAAACTGCACGGCTGAAACGTAAGCCAGCGCCAGCATTCTGGCAGATTCATCGGAAAGAGAAAGCATGGGTAGTGAAGCCCTCTTCGGGTTCACATTCACTTCAAGAATGTTTACCTATGACTTTGGTTCTCCGGGATATGCTAGGTGTTGCTCAAACACGCAAAGAAGGCAAACTCATACTATCACAGGGCAAAGTTCTAGTCGACGGAAAAATCCGCAAACAAGACGATTCCCCAGTCGGCTTAATGGACGTTATCTCTATGCCGGAAATGGGCAAATACTACCGTGTCATGCCCTCACACAAAGGATTGATTCTGGCTCCGATCAGCAAAGAAGAAGCCAGCGTCAAACTGGTCCGTGTGGACGACAAAACCGCCGTCAGCAACGGCGTTCAAGTTGCATTACACGACGGCTCAAACATACTCATAAGAGTCGCAGACCCAAAAAACCCAGTTGAAGTTCCATACGAATCCTTCGACATCCTCAAAATCACCTTCCCCGACAAAACAGTCACCCAGACACTTAAAACCAAAGAGGGCAACATAGCCATCATCACAGGCGGCAAAAACATCGGCAAACAAGGCAAAATCATCGAAATCGAAAAAACCGAAGCGAAAAAACGGCGCCAAGCCCTCGTCGTCATCGAGGACTCGCAGGGCGCTCGTTACCAAACAATCCTGGACTTTGTCTTCTCCATCGGCGAAACCGCCCCTATGATTAACACTTTGGAGGCATTCAACGTTGTCTGAGGACGAAGCAATCATTCAGGGCTGGAATGAACATCCGATGCGTAAGCCCCGCATCGAGAAAGTCGTGGTTAACCTTAACGTGGGCAAATCAGGTGAACCCCTTGAGAAAGCCAACAAGGTCCTTGAGGAAATCACCGGACACAACCCCGTCAAGCGCAAAGCCAAAAAATCCATCCGTGACTTCGGCATACGCGAAGGCGAATCCATCGCAGTCATGGTTACGCTGCGTCACGAAGAAGCCGTGGCTTTTCTGAAGAAAATCTTCCCCGTCGTCGACAACAAGCTTGCAAGGCGAGCCTTCGATGTCCGCGGAAACTTTAGCTTCGGCCTCAAAGAACACATCGAAATCCCGGGCGTCAAATATGACCCTGAAATCGGCATCTTCGGTATGGACATCTGCGTTACAGTTAACCGCCCCGGTCAACGAATCAAGATCCGCAAGCGCCAAAGCAAGCCGCTGGGGCCAAAACATGTGCTTACACCTGAAGAGTCAATTCTCTTCATAAAACAAACGATAGGAGTCGAAATCGTCTAAGGCTGAGTGGAATGTATGGGAAAAACGCAAGTTAAGAAAACACGAAAATACGGCAAAGGTTCACGTCCATGTGTAAGATGTGGCTCGTATGGTCCAGTTATCCGACGTTACGATTTATATCTGTGTAGGCATTGTTTTAGAGAAGCTGCACCAAAATTAGGTTTCAAAAAATATGAGTAGGAGCTAAAGAAGAAAATGGACACTTTAACAAATGGTCTGATCACCATCATAAACAACGAAACACGCAACAAACGCGAATGCATCATTAGCCCCGCCTCTAAACTTTTGGGACGCGTCCTACGCATCATGCAGCTCAACGGTTACATAGGCGAATTCGAATTCATCGATGACGGCCGCCAGGGAAAATTCAAAGTTCAACTCCTCGGCAGAATCAACAAATGCGGCCCCGTTAAACCCCGCTTTGCCGTGAAATCCACCGAGTACGAGGACTGGGAAAAGAAGTTCCTTCCCTCCCGCGACGTCGGCGTCATGGTTGTTTCAACATCGCAGGGTGTTATCGCCCACAAGGATGCAGAAGAACGCAATATTGGAGGAAGGCTCTTAGCCTTCGTGTATTAGGAGTGAAAACTTATGCGGCTTCCAGAAGTAACCCGAACCATCGAAGTTCCCCAAGACGTAGATGTAAGTTTAAACGGCAAAGTAGTCACTGTCAAAGGCGCTAAAGGCAACCTGACCCGCGACTTCTCCTATGCTACCGTAGCTATAGAGGGCGAAGGCAAAAACGTCCGAATATGGGCAAAGTGGCCACGCAAAAAAGAAGCCGCGTTGGTAGGAACCATCGAGTCACACATCAAAAACATGATAACCGGCGTAACTAAAGGCTACTCCTACAAACTCAAGATAGTCTTCTCTCACTTCCCCATATCCGTCAAGCAACAGGGCAAATCCATCCTCATCGAAAACTTCACCGGTGAACGCAGAGCACGCAAAATCAAAATCGTAGGCGACGTCAAAGTCAAAATCGATCCTGAAGACATCACAATCCAAGGCATAAACCTTGAAGACGTCAGCCAAACCGCCGCCAACATCGAACAATTAACCAAGGTCCGGCGAAAAGACCCCCGTGTTTTCCTCGACGGCATATACACCTATGAAAGAAACGAAGGAATGGCATAATGGCAGAAAAGAAAGTTTCCCCCTCACAGAAAGCACTCAAAGTTAGGGCACGCGCCAAAAACAAGAAACCCAAATTCGTGCGGGCAGAAAGCTGGCGGTTCGACCGCTTCAGCGAAAACTGGCGCAGACCCCGCGGACTCGACAACAAAATCCGCAGAAAAATCAAGGGTTGGCCGCCGGGACCAAGCACTGGCTACAAAGGACCAAAAATCGCCCGAGGACTACACCCTTCAGGCTACCGCGAAGTCCTAGTTTACAACGTCGCTGACCTCGCAACCATAAACCCCGCAACTGACGCAGTACGCATCGCCCACACCGTCGGCAAACGCAAACGCGCCGAAATCATCGCTAAAGCCAAGGAGCTAAACCTTAAAATCCTCAACATCAAAGTCTCCGCTGAAGCCGAAGCAGAAGAGGCAGAGGAAGAAGCGGAAGAGGGCGCAGAAGTGGAAGAGGTTGAAGGTGAAGAAACCGAGGAAGAAACCGCTGAGGCTACTGAGGCTGAGCCCAAGAAGAAAGCTAAGGTAGAAGAGAAGACTGCTAAGGAAAAAGAGAAAGAGCGGGAAAAGCGGAAGAAGGAGCTAGCGAAGAAGAAAAAGGCTGCTGCTAAAAAGAAAGAGAAGGAAAAGAAAGCTGAACCCAAAAAGAAGGAGAAGAAGAAGTAATGACTAACCTAAGTGGACAAAGACGCCTCGCTGCGCAGATTCTCAAAATCGGCCAGAACCGCGTTTGGATAGACCCAGACCGCATCGACGACGTAGATGGCGCCATCACACGTGAAGAAGTACGCAAACTGATTCACGAGAAAGTCATCGTTTCACTGCCTCAGAAAGGCGTAAGCCGCTCAAGAGCAAAAGTCATCCGCGGCAAAAAACGCCTTGGCAGACGCAGCGGCATGGGCAGCGTTACAGGCGCAGGCTTCGCAAAAGTCACCCAGAAAGACGCTTGGATGCTGAAAATCCGCTCGTTGAGACGCAAGTTGCGGGCTCTGAAAGCAAGCCGCGTCATCACCGAAGCCACCTATACTCAGTACTACCGTATGGCTGGCAGCGGCAGATTCAACTCTATCGCAGAGTTAGAGCGCAACCTCAAAGAACATGACCTATGGAGGAAACGTTAAGTTGGCAAATAGTAGTAATTACCGCGTACAGTTAAGACGCAGACGCTCTGGAAAAACAGATTATCAAGCACGCAAGGCAATGGTTATATCCGGTAGACCCCGGCTTGTTACCCGAACCTCAAACAAAAACGTCACCGCACAGATCATCATGGCAAAACCCATCGGCGACCAAGTGCTGGCAGCAGCCAACAGCCGCGAACTCATCAAGAAATACGGCTGGAAAGCTCCCACCGGCAACATCCCTGCAGCCTACCTGACCGGTTTGCTCTGCGGATTGAAAGCCAAAGCAGCAGGCGTTGAGCAAGCCATCCTCGACATAGGCTTAATCACTCCCACTAAAGGCGCAAAAATCTTTGCTGTCCTAAACGGCGTCCTCGACGCTGGCATAGAGATTCCCCATGGCGAAGGAAAACTGGTTAAGGAACGCAACAAAGGCGATCACATCGCTAAGTACGCTAAAAGCCTCAGCTCAGAATCTGAGGAAGCTAGCGAGTTGTTTTCCCAGTACAAAGCCAAGGGTGTAGCCCCCGAAAAACTGCCTGAACACTTCAGCAAAGTGAAAGCTGATATGGTCGGCTCGTTTAAGGGCGCTAAAGTAGCAGAGGAAGAAGAAGAGGAAGCGCCCAAGAAACCCGCCGCAAAAGAGAAGGAGGCAGCGCCTAAGGCAAAAGCTAAAGCTGAGCCGCAGGCAAAAGCAGCCCCTGTAAAGGCGGCCGCTGCAGAAAAAGCCGAGAAAGCATCCGCTAAAGAGAAAGCACCTGCCAAAGAGAAACCGGCAAAAGAGAAAGCTGCACCAAAAGAAAAGGCAGCTAAGAAGGGTGGAAAAGAAGAATGAGCAGAAATCCAAGAGATAGAAGTAGAGACAGCGAAAGACGCCAAGCTAGCCTAGAACAGTGGGTTCCAAGGACCCGTCTGGGCAAAATGGTTCAGGAAGGCAAAATCACCACTATCGAAGACCTTTTCCTCTCAGGCATCAAAATCAGCGAGCCCCAAATCGTGGACTCTTTGATTCCTGACCTGCAAGAAGAAGTCATCAACGTCAACTTGGTTCAGAAGCAAACTGACGCCGGCGAAAAATCACGTTTCAAAGCCATCGTCGCAGTCGGCAACAGAGACGGCTACATCGGCCTAGGCCAAGGCAAAGCCGGTCAAGTACGCAACGCCATCGAGAAAGCAGCAGCTAACGCACGCCTAAACATCGTTCCCGTTAAACGGGGCTGCGGCAGTTGGGAATGCGGCTGCGGTAAACCCCACAGTGTCCCCTTCGAAGTGGAAGGCAAATGTGGCGGCGTCCGCGTAGTCATCGTGCCTGGTCCAAGAGGCTTAGGTCTAGTTTCCAGCGAAGTCGCCAAGGTCATTTTGGGTCTTGCTGGCGTGAAGGACCTTTGGATGCGAAGCTACGGCTCCACCCGAACAGTGCCCTCCTATGCCCGCGCGATCTTTGACGGCTTAACCAAAACCTACAACTTAATCACAACCACAGATTGGGTGAAGTAAACATGTCACAGAAAACTGAAGAATGCAAATGCCTCGTCGTGGTCCGAGTCCGCGGAACCGTCAGCGCAATGAAGGAAACCCGCGAAACCCTCGAACTGCTCAGGCTCACACACACTAACCACGCAGTCATAATCGACAGCAGACCCGCCTACAAAGGCATGCTGCAGCGCGCAAGCAACTATGTCACCTGGGGCGAAGTCTCCAAGGAAACCATCACAGCTATGCTGCAGAAACGCGGCAGACTCGCAGGCGCCAAAAAACTCACCGCTGAATACCTGCAGAAGGCAGGCTACGGCTCCATCGAGGAACTCGCCGATGCCCTCCTATCTTGCAAGGTTGCATACAAGAGCCTACCCGACATCGAACCCCGCTTTAAGCTGCATCCCCCATCAAAGGGCTACAAGGGCTTAACTAAGAAGGCCTTTAATGCAGGCGGCGAAGCTGGGTACCGCGGCGAAGCCATCAACGATCTCGTTAAACGCATGATTTAATCTGCGTAACCTTTCTTTTCCTTTTGATTTTTGTTTTTAGTTTGCTTTGTGTAAACTGGTTTTATCGTCAGCGTATAGTCTTGTTGCTTACGGGTGCATGATGGTTAGGTGGATGTTTCAGGCGCCGGTTTGCCATATCTATTAATACTTTCATATGGAATCTATTGCATCACACTTTGGGTTTTACACGTATGCCCCTAAACCAAGCTTTAGTAGATGAGGTTGAAGCGTCGATTCTGCGGGACTTCACTTTATCGTACAGTGAACTAAAACAGCTTCACTCAGAAATGCTTGACCAGATTACCTCAAGCGCCAGCCGCTCACCCGCCTACGCTTCAATCGAACATGTCACTGACATCTCGCAGCTAAGCAAGCTTCCCCTCTCCTCCTATGAGCAGATTCAGGACCTCTTCGATCGGATTGGCCCCGAGAAGGTGCTTCTTAAAAAACCCGCCATATTCTGGTACACCTCTGGCTCCACGGGCAAACAGAAAAAAGTTTACTACGGAGAAGGCGACCTAGATGTCATCGCGCAGGGTTTTCTCGAGCTCCTCTACCTTAGCGGCGTACGCATCACGGATAGCCCCTGGGTTTTCACTTCCACTGGCGGCGATACCCTCTTTGGGCTTGTCCTAAAAAAGTATGGTTTAACCGGTTTGATTTCTACTTTGGCCAGCGAAATGGATGTTATCAAAGCGTTGAGGCAGGCCTCTAAGCTTGAACGTATCGATGTTACGGTTGGTGTCACATGGCTTTACCTTGTTATCCACAAGATAGCGCATCACCCCGGCGAATTCGAGAAGATAGTGCAGAAGATAGTGAAGGATAAGGTTAAGGTTCCGGGGTTGTCATGGTTAATCTGCAAGTATCTAATGCGGGGCATCGACTATTCCAACCTTGCAGAAACCCTGTCTAAGACGAGGCTGGGCTTTTCCCACGCTGAAGCGCTCGCGCCGTATCTGCCTAAAATCCATAAAGCTTATCCGCTTATGGAGATGCATGACGTGTTCGGCGCAACCGAGCAGTGGGTTCAGGCAATCCAGGTTTCCACCGAGCATGATTGGCTCAGCTTCTTTCTGCGTTACTCTATTCCCGAGATTGCTAACCCCGAAGAAGTCATCAAAGCCAAACAGGACCCAACCTACATACCCAAAACAACACCCTGGTATGAATGGAAAAAGGGCTTGCGTGGCGAGCTAATATTAACCCGTCCCAACGAATGTCTTCCCCTGATACGGTACCCCACAGGTGACATGATTGAAGTCATGGATCCCGCCTACACCTTCACCGTCAAGCTAGAAACAGCATCGCTAACTGTTACGTTGCCGGCTATAATGTCTCTTGGAAGAGCCACTGACGCCGTCGACTTCGATTCCGGAGACCAATCCGGTAACTTCTTTGGCTTTAAAGTCTACTCCAGACAGATAAATGACGCCCTCTTCAAAATCAGCAACATACGCTGGTGGGAACTCTATCATGTCAAGGGATCCCCCGGCAGATTCATCTTTCTGGTAATCCCCGAAGCCCCCGTCCAAAACGAGCCCGAATTTAAGGGGGAAATCCTGTCGTCGCTTACCAAAACCTTCGTCGAGTTCTATGCGGTTGATACTGGTCGACAGTTCCTGCTTGACAGCACATCGGTTAATGGACACGGCGTTCTCCATAAGGAACTCATCGAAGTTGCCATTACGCGCCCGGAGGCTTACGGCGTTATAGACCGCGAGGTAAAGCGGCGTCTCAAGGAGGGTCGCGCGATGGGCAGGCAGAAGCCTAAGAGGATATTTAAGGTTGAGAACGAAGCTGAGTTTGAGCGGCTTGTTGACGAGAAACTGAAGGCATAGCGTCCCGCCTGGAAGTACCTCCCTCCCCCTCTTATTCTAGTGAGCACATTTTTCTGCTTTAACCTGTTTTTGTATAGTTGTTGTGGTGGGTGCCCCTCTTTACACAACAACAACCAGTGATTTGCAGAAAACAATGCATTTTGGAAACGGGTTTTAAGGCGCATTGCAGATTGGTTGTGCAATCCGCCACAAGCAGAACACCATTAATCTACTGATTTGCCCGGAAATGACGGGTATGGCTGGCGGTGACTTCCTCCACAATTATGACTCGCCTATTCACAAGAAATGAAGAAAGCCGGCGTTCTCGGGCTAGATGTTTCTGAGGAAAAAAGGGTTAGTTGGTGTTTGTGAAGGTTTGCTCTGTGCTTCTGCGGGTTCTGCAGAAAACCTTGGATTCCACAACGTAATCCTGCGTCTTTAGCGTGTCCGCCAGGTTCCCCTGTGCTGCATATGCCGCCGCGGCGTGTCTGTGTCGGTGCACGAAGGCGAAGTAGGTTGTCGCTATACCCATCAAGAACCCGCTTGCCCAAAGTGGAACCACGAAGAAGAAGAAGTAGAAGTTCCACACATCCACCGAGAAGAGTAGCACTTGGATAGGCGCGGGGTAAGCCATGTTGGTCCAGTAGAAGCATCCCAGCATGAAATCAAGCGTGTTGAAGCCCAAACCCGAGGTGGCTATGGCTACGAAGAAGAGCGTTAGCAGTATGAGGATGTGTTTTTTGGTTTTGGTGAAGTTAAAGAAGGCAGCCATCGCTAATCCGGTTGCTAACCCCCCTATGGCCATGGTGGCGAGTCCAAAGATGCTGTATGCGTATTGAGCATCCATAACGATGTAGTTGTTCATGTGCCATTGAAAAGTGGCGTCTTTACCGTACCAGTCTGCGCCGATCATAACTCCGATGTAGAGGCTGTAAAAAAGAAGCGCTATGCCTACAATTATCATTGTTACTAGGGCAATTTGTTTTCCCCTCATGATATTCTCCCTTCCAACCTAATAACCCCAACTTTCCGCAAATAAATGTTTCCCAAAGAATATCAAAAATCGGTTTTTCAAGCCGCGTTTGCATTCTTGTTCACCCTGCTCATAAGGTGGCTACTTAAATGTCAAAGACCGATGCAATAACTGTTAAATAGTACAATGAAATTTCTGGTGCAAAAGGTGATGGCATGCAGAAGTGGGCAGACTATCTCATTTCAGGAGTCAAATCTATAACTGGCTCCGCCAAAATCAGTTGCGTAGAAGTCCACAGCGACTTCGGTTGCCTAGTCTGCGAAACAAGCATTGAGTCACGTGAGCAAGTTATCGCCAACATAAAACAGGGCATCAGCTACGCCACGGTTTTCCGGACTATGCTGGGCAAGTGGAGGCGAGGCGAAGATGTCCGCGTTGTCACAGTAAACGGGGAAGAGTTTCTGCGCACCGATGCGAAACCCGAAGCCGCAGACAACTTCAACGATGTGCCAGAAATATAAGCAACCGAGCTACCTTCTTTCACTTAACGTATATGGCAGTCTTTATGCCGTTTTTAGGGTAACAAGAAACCCCTTAATAATTGAACAATCAAAAATCACCTTTCAAGCTTTACAGTGGGGTTTGTGGTTGTGCTGCCAGAAAAAGGAGGGAGAGGTTTTGGAGCCTTTTTTTCCCTCGGTGTTGATAGCAAAGTTCTCAATGCTATTTGCGGTAAGTTGAAACCAGTCCTCGTGCTTTGCCTGTGGCCTGAGCCATCAATGCTTAGGCTTCGAGCTTGGCTCCACCCTCATCTAGCACTGCATATCCATGCCTATTATAATTTACGCAAAACCGCCCGAGAGAAAACTCCGGCTTCTTGTACCTGAAAACAGCCAAATAAAGCTTGGGCAGCCACCAAATAAGCCGTTATGTCACAAAAAAGCAGCCGTTTCCTGCTATCTACTCCCCCGCTGAGCATTTTTCGCTAGCTAACAGCAACCTGTTCTTCAGGGTTTTTATCACCCTTTATGTGCGATACATTTTATAATCCCCACAGAGAAATCCGTTAGTTAATTGGAGGGGGAAATGATGAGTGCAAAATGGCGAAGAACCAACAAGAACCGAAAATGGCTAAACCTAAACGAGCTAAGTCCACCCAAAAAACAGCGAACAAGCCAAAAATCCGCTCCGACGCCGCCGAGCCTCCGCCCGCAAAACAGCTACGCCAAACGCAGGGGGCAAGAGCCAAAACCCTTAATTGACATCTTCCAAGACACCAATAACATCACGATAATCGCTGAGATAGCGGGCTTTAGCAGAGATTCGCTTAAAATTAACGTGAAAGACCAGAAAATTACCCTCTCCGCCAAATCAAAAGAACGCCGTTATTATAAAAGTTTAAATTTACCGAAGGTAGTGATTCCAGACGAAACGCACACCAAGTTCAAGAACGGCGTGCTAGAAATCAAGCTAAAAAAAGCTGAATCAACAGCTATAGGAAAAGCCGATCACCATGCCCCATAAACTTAGAAAAATCAGGAAATTCCGAGGTTCACGAACACAAGGTTACGGAAGAATCGGGCAACACCGAGATTCAGGTAGCAAAGGCAACCGCAGAGTTGGACGCCACAAGCACCTCTGGAGCAAAATCCAAAACATTGACCCAGGGTACTTTGGGAAACACGGATTCACTTCTCCGCAGAGCATAAACCGATATGAAAGCACCATTAACCTGCAGAAACTCGACCAGTTGGCAAAAGGCGCCGAAATCAACTTAACCGAACTCGGTTACACTAAACTGCTCGGCACAGGCAAAATAACCAGAGCCTTAACCGTGCAGGTTGCTGCAGCCTCTAAATCTGCCCAGCAGAAAATCGAGGATGCCGGCGGCAAGCTGGTTCTCCCAGAAGCAGAAGCAGAAGCCTTCGAGGAGTAAAGCTGCTAAATGGCCGGAAGATTCCTCAGCCTATTCAAGCCTGTAGGCAGAGTTTTACCTGAAATCAAAAAGCCCGCACGCAAAGTTAGCTTTAACGAAAAAATCTTCTGGACCGCCCTTGTCCTAGTCGTCTTCCTAGTGATGACCGAGATTCCACTCTACGGCGTAAGTTCAACCGCCTCAGACAGATTCGGTCAACTCCGCGTTATCTTCGCCTCAAACCAGGGCACACTGATGGAGCTTGGCATCGGCCCCATCGTCACGGCAGGCTTAATTCTCCAGCTTCTCGCAGGCTCCGGCATCATAAAATGCGATTTATCAAACCCTGAAGACCGAGGACTATTCACCTCAGCCAGCAAAGTCTTCAGCATAATCCTCACCGCAGTTCAAGGCGGCGCCTACATCCTCAGCGGCATGTATGGTACTTTGGACGAATTGGGATTCGGGGTAATAATTGTGATTTTCGTGCAGCTCCTAGCCGCAGGTATAATCGTTATGTTAATGGATGAACTTGTCCAGAAAGGCTGGGGTCTAGGCAGCGGTATCAGTCTCTTCATCATGGCAGGTGTCGCCCAGAGCATACTCTGGTCTATGTTCGCGCCGCCCACCGGCTTATTCGTCGGTGCACTATCACAGCTACTCGGCGGCGGCATAACAGGGCTAGAATGGGTGTTTGGCACCGCAGGCGGCGTTTACCCCTCCCTAATAGGGTTAATCGCAACCATCGTTGTGTTCCTCATCGTTATCTACTTGCAGGGTGTCCGCGTTGAGCTCCCCATGAGCTACGCCGGCTACAAAGGCTTCCGCAGCCGCTACCCAATCAAACTCCTCTACGTCAGCAACCTACCCGTCATCTTCGCCTCCGCATTATTCGCCAACGTCTACTTCTTCAGCCAGCTACTTTGGAGTCAACTTGGAACACCCGCACCAGGCACCAATCTCTTTTTCCAAATAATCGGCGACTACAACCAAACCGTCGGGTCCGATGGCAGCGTCAGTGTTCAACCTGTGGGCGGCTTAGCCTACTACGTGACGGCTCCGCGTAACATACAAGGTGTCCTAGCTGACCCGTTGCAGGCAGCCGCATACCTCGCAATCATCGTGGCTTTCTGTGCCGTGTTCTCCCTGATTTGGCTGGAAGTCGGCGGCTTAGGTCCCAGCAAAGTCGCTAAGCAACTCATGGACAGCGGCATGCAGATCCCCGGTTACCGCCGCAGCGAACGTCCCATCGAAGCCATACTTAAACGCTACATCCCCGTCGTGACGGTGCTGGGCGGCATATTCGTCGGTCTCTTAGCTGGGCTATCGGATTTCCTAGGCGCCTTCGGTACAGGCACCGGTATCCTGCTATCAGTGGGCATCATATACCAGTACTATGAGCTGCTGATGCGTGAACGCGCCGCAGAAATGTTCCCAGCGTTCAGACGAATCCTGGGCGATTAAGCCTCGACCCGCAAAGCCGCGGGTTCCCCTTTTCACTTTTTGTTGCTATTCATCGCTTTATTCTCATCTTCATGACATGCTTAATATGCCACTTTAAACTGAACTATGGCTAATTCTGCAATGAACGTTGGAAAACACGATGAAGGCTCTTGTAATCTATGGCACAAGATGGGGCGGCACCGTTAAGGTGGCACAGGCAATCGGCGCAGCGTTATCAGATGAAGGCATCCCCGCCGAAATAGTCGACGCAAAAGATGCCCCCTCAGACATAGGCGGCTACGACTTAATCGTGGTGGGTAGCGGGATGCGAGCGGACAAATGGACTAAAGAATCAATAGAGTTCCTCAGCAAAAACAAGCAGACGCTTCAAACCAAAAAGACCGCGCTGTTTGTCAGCTGCCAGATGGCCGACCGCAAGGACCAAAAACGTGAAGAAGCAAAATGTCAATATCTGCAAAAAACCGCTGATGAACACGGTTTGCAGCCTTTAGCCTTAGGCTATTTTGGCGGCTACCTAGATTTCAGTCATAGCCACGGCTTAGTCGTTGACATCATGGTTAGGGTTAACCGCAAAAGCCTACGCAGAAACGGTTTAGATACCACCCGCATCCATGACACTCGCGACTGGGCAGGCATAGAGGTTTGGGCGCGTTCGCTTGCTAAAGCAGTTAATGAGGCAGAATAGGCAAGATGCTTTAGGCTCCCAGAGGGCCTGGGCTATGGCCCGTTTGGTTTCTGGCCCGCTCCAGCTTGCAGGTTGGCTATGGAGGCTTTTGAAAGCTGACTTTTTGGTCGATTGAGAAACTTGGTTTTGCTCATTTTGGCTCTTAAGAAGCAAAAATGGTTATTAACGAGGAACATGTAGCCATAAACGACATAACCACGCAAAAAGAGAGCCCCGAGAATGAAGGCGTTAAACAAAAAAATAATCTTACTTGCAACTGTGGCGTTATTTGTGATTTATGCGGTGAGTGCTTTCGCCGCTGCCCAGGCAGCTTCAAACTATTCTCTTTCCGTCTCGTCAAACAATGATGGCGTAAATCAAGCTGCCTCCTACACCTGCGTAATCACCAACGCAGCCAACAATAGCACCTTAACCAACATCAACGTCACGATTCCCGCAGGCTACAGCGCCATAGCCAACCCAGCTATAACCCAGCAGCCTGCCTCGCAGTCATGGACCATAACCCGCAAGGAATCCGTCTTCTACCTGAGTCCATCTGGCCAAGGCTTAAGTTCGGGGCAAAGCCTAACCTTTACGTTCGACGCAACCAACCCTGTCGTAGCAGGGAACTACACGTGGGCTACAGATGCATCCACCGCCACATCTACAGTTCAAATTGACGATGTAAGCTTTCAAGTGAACATTGTCACGTTCCTTCCCGTACTGGCGATACTGGGCATTGCTGCGGGCATTGCATTCTTGAACACAGGGATAAACCGTGTTCTAATTAACTACTTCATCGGCTGGGCGCAGTACCGTGTTATGCAGAAGGAAATGGCTGAATTCCGCCGGGAAAGCATGGCTGCAGCGCGGGCACAGGATAAGAAGCAGATGGAGAAGCTCAAGAAGAGGCAATCTCAAATAAACAACATGCAGGCCAAAATGTTCAAGCCGCAGATGCTGCAAATCGGCATATCCTTCGTTTACCTCATCGTATGGTTCCTGGTGCTTATTCCAGTCTTCGGAACCACCTCGCTGGCATATCTGCCCGGGATTGGTCCATTGCCCGTTGTGTGGCTCTACCCGCTGCTTTCAGTATTCCTGGGGCTGCTGTCCCAACGCATAATAGGCGTCATGCCCATAGAACAGTAACTCCCCGATAGAGATGACCCCTAACATGCCCCAACCCAACCACACCTGCCAAGCCACCCCTAAAATGGTCATATGCATCTCTGGCATGGCGGGCACGGGCAAAAGCACTCTGGCAAAGAAAATCGCAGAGAAATATGGGCTCCGCTACTACTCTGGCGGCGATGCACTCAAAGCCCTAGCTAAAGATGAGGGATATGACATAACCATCGAGGGCTGGTGGGAAAACCCTGTTGGCATAAAATTTCTAAAAGAACGCGTCAGCAACCCCAAATTCGATAAGGCTGTTGACGATAAGCTGCTTCAGTATGCCTCGGAGGGGAATGTTTTGCTGGACAGCTGGACTATGCCTTGGCTCTATAAGGGCGGCGGCTTTAAGATTTGGCTGGAAGCCTCTTTTGAGAACCGAGCTGCAAGGGTTGCCCAGAGGGATAACTTGACTTTGGAGCAGGCGGTTAAGATGCTTAAGGAGAAAGAGGATCATACTAAAGCGATTTATCTGCAGCTTTATGGTTTTGTTTTAGGCGAGGATCTTTCGCCGTTTGATTTTGTTTTGGACACTAACAGTCTGAATGCGGTGGAAGTGTTTGAGGTGCTTTGTCGGGTGGTCGACAAATTAGTTCTTACAAAATCTGATTCAGATTCAGAAGATTAATCTTCTAAAACATAGTTTCCGCACCTTTAAAAGCACAAAACATGCAATAGCCCTTTATCAATACTTATTACTGGAGAAACGGGAAGGGAGAAGCATGCAACTGATAAGGCGGCTAGCCGAATTCCTACTGGTGGAAATAATCCTGCTATCCCTCCTCATAACCCACCTTCAAGCAGATTTCCAATCAACCATCGCCCTGCTAATCTTCAACGCACTCTTCATCTCACTCATGTCCAGACTCCAAGGCAACCCCCTCACCAAACTGGGCCTGATAACCGCCGGCAACATACTATTCGCCACATGGAACTGCCTCTTCCACGCGCTTACCCTTTCAGTCGCCAGCATCAACTTAGTTTCAGATTCCACCCTCAAAGTCCTCTACACCATAAGTTATCCCCTCTTCAACTCGTTTCTAGTTATCTCTTTTTGGTCCCTTAGCCTAACGTTTCTACGCTTCCGGGCCCCGCAGGTGATAGCAGCTGATAATTGAAGCCATAGAATTTTTCTTCATCGCTCTAAGCGTTCTCATGTTTGCCTACCTCATCCGCCACTACATCTTCACTTTGGCGGTGCTAAAAAAAGCCAACAACCCACCAAAAACCGTCCCCGCCGCCGCAATCCCCTTTGAGCCAACTGTATCCATCCTTATCCCCGCTAGAAATGAAGAAAGAGTCCTTGGGCGACTGCTACAGCGCCTCACCGAGGTGGCCTACCCCAAAAATAAACTGCAGATCATCGTTATCGATGATTCCTCCACTGACCACACGGGCAAAATCGCTGACGACTACCAAAAACATTACCCCTACATGGAGGTGCTGCACCGCGGCTCCCACGGTGGAATTGGCAAAGCCGCCGCCATGAACGAGGGCTTCAAAGGCGCTCGCGGCGAAATCATCCTCTGCTTTGACGCTGACTATTACCCATCCATAGAGATTGTCAGGCAACTTACCGCCGCCTTCACTGATCTCAAAGTCGGGGCGGTCCAGGGTAGAGTGGTGGTGCTAAATGAGCCTGAGAATGCGATAACTCGCCTGGTGGCGTTGGAGCGTGTGGGCGGTTACCGTGTTGATCAGGAGGCAAGGGATATTTTGGGGTTGATTACGCAGTTCGGGGGCACCGTGGGTGGTTTTCGCCGCTGTGTGCTGGAGCAGTTGGGCGGATGGGATGAGGGGGTTTTAGCGGAGGACACTGATTTGACTTTTAGGATTTACCTGTCTGGCTACCGAATAAAATATGACGTTAACGCTGAATGCTACGAAGAAGCCGTTAACACTTGGGCTTCGTATTGGCGGCAGCGGAAACGCTGGGCAAAGGGGCATATGCAATGCTTCTTTAAGCATTTTTGGAGTGTGCTCTGCACCACCAAGCTGGATGTGAAGCAGAAAATCGATGGGTTGCTGCTGCTTAACATCTACTTTATGCCGATTCTGGTGTTTGCTTCCTTCATTATGGGTTTAATTCTGATTTGCTCCAACATGAATCCGCTTCTAAACAGCTATTACCTCTTCGCTTTAACAATCATTCTTCCCCTGTCCCTCTACAGCTTCGTAGGCAACTTTGCACCCTTCTTTGAGGTCAGCGTAGGCTTATACCTGGACGGTCGGAGGCGAACGCAGTGGCTGGTTCCATTATCCATGGTGACTTTCCTCTATAACATGCCCATCTGTATGCTTGCCATCTTTGATTTAGCCGCGGCGAAACTGAGGCGGCGGCAGCATGGTTGGGTAAAAACTGTGCATTCTGGTAAAGGAGAGAGATTATGCTGAAAAACCAAACCTGCGAGGCGAAGAAGAGTTGGCTATAGAATTGGTGGTTGCTGCTTTGGTGGGTACCTCGGCTTTTATGGGTTCACTGCTGTTTTTGCCCGCTGCCATAGAGCTTAGGCGGCCCCGTGACGCCGGCCCAAGATTGATAAGCAATGACATATCTTTGATCTGTATTGCCTGCGTTGCAGATATGGAGGCGCCGCAGCCTAACAGTCGGCAGCTGGCAAGTATGTTCACGGGGTGCTTCTCCGCGATCCAGAACTTGGAGCTATAGGCAAGCTACTTGAGGAGCAGCTTGGCGTTTTTCCACTGTTCCCTTGCTAGGGCAATGTGACCCCTGGGGGAGCCGTATAGGGAGTAGAATACGTAGCAGAGGTAGTTGCATTGGGTGCAGTCATGGAGGTCCTTGCGTAGAGCCTTGAACTCTTCGCTTTTCATTTTCTGCGGTAAATCAAAGACGCTGCCCAAATAGTTTCTGCTGTGGCAAGGCGCAACTCTGCCGAGGTGATCCACCACCAAGAAGCTGCTGAGTGCTTGGCATTTCCAGGTTCGCTGTTCCTCGTCAAAGAGGCTGCGGAGTGTCTCAAGGAGCTTGGTGGTCATCAGTATGTTCTTGTTTGTTTTCTTCATTTCGATAAGTTGGTTGCAGAGGTTCACCATGGCTTTTTTGTCTGTTATTACGAATTCGTCGTTTGCTTTACCTATCCTGAAGAGCTGCTTGCTGTCCTCGGAGGTGTCATAGCTGTAGAGGCAGTACCACACTGGGACGCCCCTGCCGGTGAAGTAATTGGTTATATCCACGATTTCATAGAGGTTCTTTTGGCTAATCGTGGGGGTAACGCTCACGGGGAGCTTTTCCTTCTGGAGCAATTCGACGGCTGCCATGGCGTTTTTCCAGGCGCCCGGAACCGCCTTGATGTAATCGTTCTTGGCTTCATCTAGGCTGTCGATGGATAACGCGACAAAATCGACTTTGCGCAGCAGATCAATTTTTTTTGCCGCCATGCTGCCGTTATCGTAGACGGTTGTGACGAAGCGCTCTGAGGCGTAATCGAGGATTTCGCCGATGTCGGGCCTTAGCAGGGGGTCGCCGCCTGAGATAACCAGCTCGATTATGCCTGCGTTTTTGAGGATGTCTAGCCCCTTCTTTATTTCTTCGGTTGACAGTTCATTGGGATCCTGTTCTTTCCAGACGTTGCAGCCTACGCAGCGGTAGTTGCATTTTCTGGTAACTAGCCACTGTGCATGATGGGGTTTACCTGAAGCCAAGGAACGCCTCGCGATGGATAATGCCTTTTTTATGCCCGTTGTCAAACCTTAATTTTCACTGCCGCTTAACTTTTTGTTTAGAGTATTCAGTCTGGACAACTATAAAACCGTTATCAGTTGCACCTGTGTTTTTGTTGTTTTCCTCTGTGCCGCGGGCAGGGTGATTTGGGCTTGAACATAAAAGCAACCCCGCATAAAAGATAATGGCGGGCACCGGATTGGCATACACCCAGAGTTACTTCCAAACAAGAAAGTACACGCTAAAACAGCAGCTGGTTAAGCGGCATGTACTGGAAGTATTACAGTGGGCCTCCCAAACCCTCAACATGCCCCTTTTAAACGGTCAGGGTAAACAAGCATTAGACGTCGGCTGCGCCTACGGATTCACCACGCAGGCCCTCTCAGAATCAGGCTACCAAGCCGTGGGCATGGATGTTTCCGCATGGGGCACGAGGCAGGCGAAGGCTGGCAGCGGCGAATTTTTGGTCGGCGACGCCCAAACCGCTTTGCCCTTTCAGGCCGATACGTTTGATTTGGTCACGTGTTTTGATGTGCTGGAGCATCTGCCCCATCCTGAGCAGGCGCTATACGGCATGTTTAAGGTCTGCAGAGGCGTACTTGTCTGCACCACCCCAAACCGGAAGGTGGAGAAGCCCCTGCGTAGGCTGATGCGGGACTACGACCAAACACACATAAGCACCCGAACGCAGGCGGAGTGGGAAACAGTTACTGGACGTTTAGGGTTTGGGGCTTTATCTGTGGAGTCCTTCTATGATTTGGCTGCTCGGTTTGGGGGCAAGCTGTTTTTTAGGTCGTTTCGCTTTCCAACGTATGGATTAACCGTTAGGATAGCGGCAAGGAAGTGAATGCGGTGGCTGATGACTCAATCGATGTGGTCCTGATAACCAAAAACAGCCAGCGTATGCTTCGCCGCTGCATCGAATCCATCTACCAGAACGTGCCGGTTGCACGATTGATTGTGGTGGACGGTTACTCCGTCGACGGCACCCACAGGATCCTTGAGGACTTCAACCGCAGATACGGCAACGTAAAAGTAATCCTCGATGGGGGCACCCGCGCCACCGCGCGCCAACGAGGCATTGAAAACGTTGAAACGGAGTGGTTTATGTTTGTGGACAGCGACGTGGTGCTCTGCCAGGGCTGGTATGAGAAAGCCAAAAAATACATCGGACCCGACGTTGGGGCAGTATGGGGCATTGAGGTTTGGTCCACCATAACCAAGCCCAAGACGCTGCGGCTGTTTCTCACGACCACCCGCAAGATTTTTGAGGTTCGAGGAGGCACCCATGACACTCTCATCCGAAGTAGCCTCATGCGGGACATACATATCCCCCCTGACCTGCATGTATTCGAGGACGCCTACATCAAAGACTGGATAACCGCCAAGGGCTACCGTGTTGTGCCCTGCTATAGCCCCTTCTGTATCCATTACCGCCCCGAGACCGTTTGGAGTCTGAGGGGAAGTTTAGATCTGATGGCGGAGTCCTTCCGGTTTGGGAACCCCCGATTAATCAGCAGGCTAATCTTGGCTTACGGCTTCTATACTGCCTACTCAATCTACCAGATGCTCTCGCCCTAAACGAAAACAAAAGCTTAGGTTACATATTTTTAAGGGTAAAGGTAACCATTAACATGTAGCTACTACATTGAGGGCACCTATGCAAGTCGACGTCGTCTTGTTGACCAAAAACAGCCAGCATCTCCTACGCAAATGCTTAACCTCTGTTTACCAAAACGTGCCCATCAAAAACCTCATCGTCATCGATGGCTTCTCCAGCGACCGCACACTCAAAATCCTTGACGAATTCAACCGCAGATACGGCAACGTCAAGCTTTTCCAGATGGAGGGTTCAAGAGCCAGAGCACGCACCGCAGGCATAGCTAAAGTGACCACGGAGTGGTTTGTGTTTGTGGACAGCGACGTAATCCTTAGCCGAGGCTGGTTTAGTAAAATCCAATCCGATGCCTCTAAGGGCGTTGGAGCGGTTTGGGGAGTAAACATCGATCTTTTGCCTAACGTCAAAAACCGGCATATTCTCAAGGTTCAGATGCGTGTGGCGCGGCGATGCTTTAAGCTGCGGGGCGGAATGCATGACACGCTGATTCTGCATAAGGCGGTGGCGGGGATTCGGATTCCTGAGGAACTCCATGCCTACGAGGATGCGTATTTGGTGCGCTTAATTGAGCGGCGCGGCTATAAGGTGTTGGTGGCGTCGGAGGCTTATTGTCTGCATGATAAGCCGCCGGATAACTGGAGCCTAAAAAACGGCTTAAGCCAATCAATCGTGGAGTTACGCTGCTGCCTTGTTTACTCTCATCTCTACGAGTACGTGCTGTTTTATCCGGTGTTCTTTTTGTATTGGGCTCTGCAGCTGCCGCTCAACGGCTTCCGCAATGGGTTGCATAAAACCTAACGTTTTCTTATCGGCTTAACGCTATCCAAAGATGGTCTGAAACGGGACGTGGCAGCATATCCGCTGAGCCATCCGCCTTCATCAGCAACCGCTTGTTAACGTTACCCGTGAATTCGCCGATGACATCCGCGTAAATTCTCTCCCTGCAGAGGCGATCAACGATTTTTTCCGCAGCCTCCGGAGCAGCGGCAATCAGAAGCGCCCCTGAACTAATGAGCTGCAACGGGTCGATTTCGTAGAAGCGGCAGATCTTCGCGGTTTCCGGCTCCACCGTGATTTTCTCCGCAGACACCCTTGCCCCCAGCCCTGCGGCGTCTGCCATCTCGTGGATGCCGTTTAGGATGCCGCCTTCGGTGGGGTCATGCATGGCGTGGACTCCGCCCGCGTGGTAGGCGGTTAAGGCGTCTTTGACGACGCTGATTTGGCTGTAGAAGTGTTTGGCGTCGTCGAGCATGGTATGGCTGAAGACCTCTCGCAGTTGGAGTTCGCGGTCTGTGGCAAGTATCGCCGTGCCCTCGATGCCTGCGGATTTGGTAAGTATGATTTTGTCGCCGGGTTTTGCCCCCGCAGCCGTCACGTAGTTGCCCTTCTCGGTTAAGCCCATGATGCAGCCTACCACAATGGGGTTTGTCAGCCCCGGCGTGGATTCGCAGTGGCCGCCCACGATGGCTATGCCTAGCTCCGCGGCGGCGTGGTGCATTTGGCTGCTGATGGCTTCCACGATTTTGCTGTCTGCGCCCTCGGGCAGCATGATGCAGCTGAAGAAGAATGCTGGTTCCACCCCGAATGTGGCGACGTCGTTGGCGTTGACGTTGATGGCTTCCCAGCCGATGCGTTCCACCGCCCCCGTTATTGGGTCCATGGAGACGATGGCGTTTTTGGTGCCTACATCCAGCACGGCGCCGTCTACCCCGGCGGCTGGGCCAAGCACGACTTCGCCTCGGGGAGCGCCCAGGTTCTTGAAAACTATGTCTTTTAGCAGTTCAATGGGGATTTTTCCAGTCGGTAGCTTCATACTTTATCCTCTGTTTATTCTAGCTTTTAAGTGCGTTGCGCTCTCCAACTTTTAGGCAGCGTTCTTCGAAGCAGCAGAGCGATGGGGACACCGACCAAGCCGCCGACAACTACCTGCGAGACGTTGCCGGGGATTTCGGCGAATGCAGCCACGCCCAGCCCCAGCACAAAATATTCAATCAGCAGGTACCCAAGGACCATTTCTGCGCCGGCAACCGTTACTGCTAATATGTCACGCCAGAGCCGTTTTTGGTTGGAGATTAACCCCGCGATTGTACCTTCTGCTCCTTTAATGATGAAGGTGAAGGGTGCAAAGATGCCGTAGCCCAAAATTACATCGGCGAGTGCTGAACCCACCGAACCCGCGATGCCGCCGACGACTGGGCCAAAGGTGAGGGCGCTGACGAAAATCATGATGTCGCCTATGTTTGTGTAGCCCCGTGTGACGGGGTTTGGTATCTGAAACGTGACGGTGGCGACTATGACTAGTGCCGCCATGACTCCTGAGACTGCAACCTGGATTACGGTTAAGCGTTTCCTATCGGGGGACTGCTTTTCCTGTTTTTGACTCATGGTCATCACGGTGTTATAGCTGTAGGTACATACTTATCAGCTATAAATGATACGCTGCTTGCGTGCTTATCAACTCATGCATCGAAGACAAAAAGGTCTCTTATCGATGATGCTACCGGGGCAATTGCCTAGACACACATAGATTAAATCAGCAGGCAGCCTTCTTTCCCAGCGAAAACTAGAGGATGCAGACAAAAAACCCCTTCTTCTATGCATATGTTGAGCCTATAAATAAGGGGGTATAGAAAAAAAAACAGGCGCTAGGGATATTTGGGGGAGGGAAAATTCTAAATGGGAGTACAAGCAGAGTATTTTGCAGTTGATGATCATGAGTGTAAAAGAAGACCCCATTAAACTCCACAAAGACGCCATGGCGATTATGGAAAACGGCAAACTAGCCGAAGCACGCGACCTCTTCGTAAAAGTCGCTGACCTCTACTATAAAGGACAGAACTACTTCGGCGCAGCCGAAATGAACTATAAAGCAGCTGAATGCAGCTTTAACCTCAAAGAATACGAGAAAGCAGTTGAACTATATACCAAATCCAGCGACATATCCTTCGCGAAGGGCTTTGAACGCTACGGCATCAGCGCACTGGAAAACGCGCGGGACAGCCAAAAAGCACTTGGCAACACCAAAGAAGCCGAGGAACTAGACAAGAAAATCGCGGAATTCAACAAGAAAAACGAGGAACCTGAAGAAGAATCCTCCTTCTCGTTGTTCTCCTAAACCCCTTGCCCCAAAAGGGGCTCTGAGGATTTTATAGCGTCCTGACGCTTAAAGTGGCAACAGCGATAGCTGGCACAGCTGAAAAGTCAGCTAACGTCTTCACTTCGGCCGTGAACTCCGCAACGCCCAGCATATAGGTTGGATGCTTCTCCAGCTCTACTTCGCTGGTATAAGGCGTCTTGGTGAAGCGAAGCACAACAGATGCTTTTGAGGAGCTTATCTGCTGCAGCATGCTGTTTCTCTGGTTGCTTTCATGTGAAAGATAAGTTGCAACAAGGATGATTCGGTGCTTCTTTGCTAAGTCTGCGAGGTAACCCATAACTTGGCTGTAGGCTGCTTTGGCTTCCTGGTCATCGACGTTGCCGCTTAGAAATGGACCCGCAATGTCTGAGATAACAACGAGTTTTGCGTCGGATTCAACGATGGCTTGCTCTAGCTGCTCAGTCACGATTGAAGCCAACCGATATGCAGTGTAGGCACGCATTTTGGTGACGTTTAGCTGCATCGCCTGTGGCAGGCTTGAAATGGAAGGGCTGGTTGCTGCGTCGATGAAGACCACTTTGCTTTCGAGTCCACCGAACTCTTTTGGAATCTGTGCTTGAACGCAGAGTTGACAAACCTGGGAGTTAACTGTTTGTGAGCCGTAGATAACTGCGAAGTCGCCTGCCTTGAAGCCTGGGAAAAGCCCGTCTATGTCTGGCTCGTTAAAGGTTAACCGTGGCAGGACCGAATTCTTTTGTATCTGCCGAGTTCTGAAGAGGAGTTCTTGTTGCTGCATCTTGTTCACGGAAAACCAGTTACCCCGCTTTTGCCTATTTAAATCAACGGCGAAACAACATTACCTGGCAGGGGAGGGGTCACCGAAAGTGAAAGCGTCTCCCCCATAGTGCAAAGGGAAATCTATGATAGGCACCTCCACGTTAAAGGCAAACACACGCCCAGAGGAATAGCAAGATGCAGAAAGACTTCAAAGAAGTGTTCTATAGCCGACAAACTGTGCTAAAAGAACTTGGAGAAGCCGGACAGGAAAAGCTCTCAAACGCGCGGGTAGCGGTAGTCGGCGTCGGCGGCTTAGGCAGCGTTTCTTCGCTTTACCTTGCCTTGGCGGGCGTGGGCTACATCCGAGTAATCGACCAAGATACGCTTGAACCCCACAATCTGCACCGCCAAATCCTCTATCGCCCAAGCGACCTCCGTTACCCCAAAGCTGAAGTGGCCGCAAAGAAACTCCTTGAACACAACCCCCTCATCCAAGTGGATGCTGCCTCAGAGAACCTAAACCAAGACAACGCAAAAACCCTGCTAAGCGGCGTCGACGTGGTGGTTGACGGACTCGACAACGTATCTGCACGACACATTGTTAACCGCGCCGCCGCGGAGCTGGGGGTGCCCTATGTTTTTGGCGCCGCCATAGGCTTTGAAGGCAACTTATCGGTGTTTTATCCCCCCAAAACAGGTTGCCTGGAATGCTTCATGCCCAACAATGCAGATGCAGACCACATGGACCGTGACACCTGCAACCGCCGAGGCATCTTGGGCGCAACCGCGGGGGCAATCGGCACCTTGCAGGCGCTAGAAACCATCAAGTTAATCACTGGCATAGGTGAGCCGCTTCTGGGCAAACTGCTGGTCTGCGACTTCACCGATATGAACTTCACCGTTTTGCCCCTCCATGCAAATCCACAGTGCCCAGTCTGCCGCGGAGAATCCAAATCGGCGGCGGAGGGAAGTCGGCTGGTTTGGCTCTGCGGCGAAGACACCGCCAACATTAACCCCCAAAAACCCCTGAGCATCCCCCTCGAAGCCGTCTATGAGCGCGTCAGGCAACATTTTGATGTGTTGCTGAAGAGCAAATTGGCGTTGAGGTTTGTTTTCCGCGGTTTTGAGGTTACCTTGTTTGGGGGCGGACGCATGCTGATTAAGGGCGTTAAAGATGAAAAAGAGGCGTTGGATGCGTACAGCGAGGTTTTTGGTGAGATTTCTCAGTGCTGAATCGTCAGTGCCTCGGTTAGAGCTTTAGCGTCTTCTATGTAGCCGTCGAGGATTTTGAGGTTCTGCTCGAGTTTCTGGGGGTTTTTCTCGAAACCCATCAGTTGCTCTCGCTGATGCAGATAATACGCTGCGATTTTGCTGGCGGTCTGCCTATGCTCAGCCGTGTAAGCGCCCGCTTTTATGGCGTCGCCTGCCGCTTTTATGCTGGTCTGCATTTCATCAATCGACATACCGGTGGTTTTCTTAAAGTCCCTGGCAACCCACTGGCGCTCGAAGAGGTTGCGTTTCTTCCAGCCCTCCGACTGCTCCATGAAGCTGTTAAGCACCTTCTCGTAGAGTTCCCTTAGCCTTCGCGTCTGCGGGGTCTTTTCTGGCTGGCGCTGCGGTTCCTGCGGCGTTGGCTGCGGTGCCTCGGATGCGTCCTGCTCGAAGGGTATGTTGGCTTCCCGCAGCACCTGAATAGAGCTGGTTTCCTGCCCATGATAACGCTGTGCTTGGGCAACAGCCAAAGCAAACCCCGCGCCCGCCGCCTCAGGGGAAATCTGCGCGTTTTTGTTAAGTTCAAACAACTCATCAAGACTCATGCCCATAAGCTCCGCCACTTTGCCTCCGCCTTCGATGAACCCGGGGGTTTTGGAGATGCCGGGGCCAATCGTGAATGCATACACGCCGCTGCCTTCCAGCTCCGCGGAGAGGGTGTTTGATAGCTCCACCTGAGCAGTCTTGAATACCTCGTAGGGGCCCATGAAGGGGGCTGCGCCCGAGGAGGAAACGCAGACGAAGACGCCGTGTCTGCGCTTGAGCATGTCGGGAACGAATTTTTTGGCTAACAGCACGGGTCCACGCAGGTTCACGTTGTAACTGAGGTCCCATTTGCCTATTTGGGAATCCACAACCGCTGCCATTGGAAAAACAGTGGCGTTGTTTAGAACTACGTCGATTCTGCCATACTTTTTCAGCGCCGCCTCCGAGAGCTTCTCGATGTCCCCTTCTCTTCCTATGTCAGTTTTAACGAAAAACGCCCTGTCTGCCCCGAACTCTGCGCTGAGGGCTTCTTCTGCGGCTTTCCCGTTTATCTCGTCGATTTCGGCGACGACTACTTTGGCGCCCAGCCAAACAAGTGCCCTTGCAGCTTCATAGCCGATTCCGCGGCCTGCGCCCGTAACCACAATGACTTCGTCTCTGAGGGTTTGTTGCCCAAATTTTCCTTTACTAACCAGCATCTTAGCCACCTGCCTCATCTTTCTGTTGGCTTCTAAATAAAAAGCTTAAACCCAAAAAAGGCAATCTCCACCCAAAGAACCAGCGACGCAACCGCCACCTCAACGATGGAGAGAACCGCGCCGACTTTCAGGTAACTCCACAGGCTGATGCTGACGCCCCGCCGCCGCATGGTTTCCAGCCACATCAAAATCGCCAGTGAACCCAGCGGGAAAAAGTGGGGTCCCAAATTGTTGCCTATGACGTTACTAAACACCAGCCCCGTGAGCTGCGTGCCTGAGGCGCCGATGTGCTGGATAGATAGCATGCCAAGGATCGTCATGGGCCAGTTATTCATGAAGGATGCGCCGACGGTGACGACCATGCTGGGGGCGAAGATTCCCAGAGCCGAGGGCAACCTGCTGGAAGCATCGAGCGCCGCTGCGAGGAGGTTGGTGATGCCTGCTGCCTCGAGGCCCTGCACCACGATGAAGATGGCGAGCATGAAGAGCAGGATGTCCCAGTTGATGTCGCGGGCTAACCCAAAAAGCCCCCGGCGCTCGCCGCTTACGGAGCCGTTTTGTTTTAGGCTGATTCCGTAGGCTGCCGCAAGAAAAACTGCACCGCTGCAAATCACCAGCGAAACAGGCACCCGCAGAAGCGAAGTCACCACGTAGCCCACATCCACCGCAACCAACGTGGCAATGCAGACCCGTAGCAGGGCCCGCGAAATCGGGGGCTTGCCGGCTGTTAGGGTTTCTGCGGCGGCGGGGTTGTAGGCTTTGGGGATACCCTTGCGGAAGAACAAGTACAGGATGGCTATGCTGCTGGTTATGGTGGCTACTGCGATGGGTCCCATGAAGGCAAGGTGGTCTAGGAAGCTGTAGCCGAAGTAGTCGGCGCTGAGGATGTTTATGGGGTTGCTGGTGATAAGTGGCATAGCTGCGGTGTCGGCGATTAAGCCTGCGCTGAAGAGGTAGGCGAGTTTGCCTTTGGAGCCGATGTCGAGGAGGCTAACTATTTCCAGCACGATAGGGATCAGGATCAGCACGGCGCTGTCATTGGCAAACAGGATGCTCACCGCAGCCGTCAGCAGCGTCACGTAGAAGTAAAGCCGTAAGCCGCTGCCGCCCGCAAGCCGCACTACTCCCAGCGCCGCCCACCTGAAAAAGCCCATGGCATCCAAAACCACCGAGAGCGCCACGATGCCCACAAACGCCAACGCCGCATCCCAAATACTCAAAAAAGACTGCGCCGCCTGCCCCAAGGTAACGGTGCCCAGAGCCAGCGAGGCAGCTGCTCCGATTGCCGCAGCGTAGCCCAGCCGTATACCCCATGGACGCTTAAGCATCAGAACCAGCGTTACCGCAAAAATAGACAGTGCCGCTGCAGCTATGTAGTCCAAAGGGAGCCTCGCATAACAAAGCAGGCACTTGGGTCAACTATAAAAAATTAGCGAAGTCGGCAAGCCAGAATGAATATGCTTGAGGTTAAAAAATAAAAGAAGTGAAAAGGGAAAGGGGCGAAGGCTTACTTCTTGGGTTGCTTGGGACGTAAGCTGCGGACGGTTTCTCCTGCACGCCACATCTCGCTTTGACCCATCTCTTTGAGTTCGTCAGCGAGTTTCTGGCGGTAATCCGCTGCCTTGCTCTTCTCGAGAACGATGCGGGTTTCTTCGCCTGCCGCCACGAGCTCGTAGAGGCTGTCGAAGACTGGTTGGGTTGCGCTGCGGAAGCGTTCTTTCCAGCGTAGGGCGCCGATGCGGGCGGTTTCGCTGCAGTTGCAGTACATCCAGTCCATGCCGTTCTCGTCAACGAGGCGGATGAGGCTTTGGGTGAGTTCCTCGACGGTTTCGTTGAAGGCTTCACTTGGGCTGTGACCGTTCGCGCGCAACGTGTTATATTGGGCTTCAAGGATGCCTGCTAATGCGCCCATAAGTGTGCCGCGTTCGCCGGTTAGGTCGCTGTAGACTTCTTTCTCAAAGGTGGTTGGGAACAGGTAGCCTCCGCCGATGGCGATGCCAAGTGCCTTGGCGCGGTCCATGGCTTTGCCGGTTGCATCCTGGAAAACCGCGAAGCTGCAGTTGATGCCTGAGCCGTCAACGAAGTTGCGTCTGACGCTGGTGCCGCTGCCCTTGGGGGCAACGAGGATAACGTCTATGTCTTTAGGTGGGATAACGCCTGTTTGTTCCTTGTAGACGATGCTGAAGCCGTGGCTGAAGTAGAGTGCATCGCCAGCTTTGAGGGTGGCTTTGACTTTGGGCCACAGGGCTTTCTGGGCTGCGTCGGTAAGCAGGTACATTTTGATGGTTCCCATCTTTGCTGCTTCCTCGAGTGGGAAGAGGTTTTTGCCTGGAATCCATCCGTCTGCGACTGCTTTGTCCCATTCTTTCTTGAATATGCCTTCTTTTTCTTGTCCAATGATTACTTTTACGCCGTTGTCTCTCATGTTAAGTGATTGGGCTGCTCCCTGTATGCCGTAGCCAAGGGAGACGACGACTTCGTCTTTTAGGATTTTTTGGGCTTGCGCCACTGTAAACTCTGTGCGGGTGATGACGTCCTCTTTGACGCCACCGAAATCCAGTTTAACCATATTAAGTACCTTCAGCCAACCATCTAGCAGATGGGCGATTTAAGAATTATGTTACCGAACTCCATGATACTTATGCATCAACCTGCCTTAACCTAGCTGAACCGCGCAGCCCTCTCCAGCTCAGCCTGTGGCTTTATATTTCTGGAAGGCCTTCTCCGCTGCGGCTTTAGCTAACCGCTTAATTTCCGATAGGCTCTCCTGCGTTGGGCTCCCATACACCGGAATCGGCGGACCTGCCAACTCAAAACCCAGCGCTGTCAGTTCAGAGGCGATTTTTCGGGTTGCTTCCCCGCTCCAGCCGAAGCTGCCAAAGGTAGCTGCTATGCGGTCAGCGTATTTTTTGACTTTCAGCATGTTTAGGAAGTCGGCGACTTTGGGGAAGATTTCATGCTCATAGGTGGAGGAACCAACGATTAAGGCGGGTGCTTCAACTAGGGCGGTTAGGGCATCAACTGCTTTATCTTCGGAAAGATTAAAAATCTCAACTGTTCCACCTGCCTCCGCCACGCCCTCCTCTACGGCGCCCAAGCATCGCCCCGTAAAGCCATACATCGAGCCGTAAACAACCACCACCTTTCTCTTGAAGCTGCCCCGGCTCCAGTTTGCCCAGTCAGCAAGCTTCTGCTTTGCAGTCTGGTTGAAGACTGGCCCATGGCTTGGCGCTAACACATCAAATTCCAAACCCAGTTTGCTGAATTTTTCTATGGCTTTAAGCACCCATTCACGTTGCCCATTAAAGACCGAAGCAAAATACTTCTGTGAACATGAGCAAACGTCCTGTTTGTCAACTATATCTGATTCAAATACTGCGCCATCCGGCAGAACGTTGAAGGCTCCAAAGGCGTCGCAGCAAAATAGGATTTTGTCTTCGGGGAGGTAGGTGCTCATAGTTTCGGGCCAATGCAGCCACGGCGTCTGGATGAACCGGAGGGTTTTGTCGCCCAGTGGGAGGGTCATGTCATCTCCTTTGGTGAGGATAGCGGCGGGGTCGTTTTGGTAGAATTTCTTGAAGATGATTTGTGCCATTGGGGTGTAGATGACTTTGATGTTGGGCGCCCTCTTGAGGAGTTGGGGGATGGCGCTGGTGTGGTCGGGTTCCATGTGGTTGATGATTAAGTAGTCTATTTTGGAGATGTCGAGGACTTGGCTGATTTTCTCAAAGTGCTCCTGAGCTTTTCTTTCGTGGACGCAGTCGATAAGCGCGGTTTTCTCTCTGCCCACCACCAAGTAAGAGTTGTATGATACGCCTTCGGGGATGGACCAGAGGCCCTCGAATAGTTTAATGTCCGAGTCGTTGACGCCTACCCAGTAAACGTTCGGAGACAAAACAAAAGGTTTAGCAGACATGGAAATCCCATTCTAGATGCTCGGCGGTAGAGATATTTCTTTTTAAAATGCAGCTACCAAAAGGCAACGTTCAGAAATAATAGACACAAAGAGCATACCGGAAGGTTTGCTGATTAGAAATACGTAAGAACTTTAAGGGGCAAAGCAGCCGTGTTCTTATGACTACCACAGGCGACGTTGCCAAGGGCATTCTGATCTTTTTCTGCGGTTGCTTCCTGCTGGCCGCAATGGGTCAAGCGAAGAGCGGACAAACAGTTATGGCAGCGTTCATGCTGGCAATTTTCTTGCTGCTGCTGTCCTATGTCACCTACGGATACGTTAAGGATAAACAAAGAAAGCCAAAACCTACGCTAAGCAGCAGTGTAAGGGATTTGGGTTATTCTTTTACTTGAACCATGAGGCGAAAAACCCATTCGTTCGGCGGTTTCTGTTCCTGCCAATTTATGAATTCTTCAAAGGCGCTGTTTACCCAGCCATGCACACCTTTCTTTACACCGAGTGGTCCATAGCCGCTGGCTTCAACCCACATGAAAAGTTTCTTCCAATCTTCGCTTAAGCTAAACAAGCCTACACCGTCTAAAACCGCGTATAATCCACCCGGGACTTCCCCCACTATAGGTTGGACCTTAAGCTTGCCCTTATCTTCTACAGTTAGATAATATTCGTATCCGTGGGGTTCAGGCTGGTCGGTGGGGTAAATGTTTCTGCCAAACAAACGCCCACCCAAACCACCGCTGATTTTCAATTGGGTTATTTTGGAAAGCGCTTCTTCCTCGGGGTTTTGGCTTAACGAGTAAACGTATGCTGCGTGCATGGGGTTTAAGCGCAGAAGTTTTGGTGTTTTCTCCAAGCCTAATCGCCAATCAGATGGGGTATAGTTGACCTTATAGCGTTTGCTGGATTCAAGTGCAAAATCTATAATTGCCCTCGAAGACTATGCCAATAACATGGAAAACCGTTTAAACGCTGACCTCATCGCGCCCTGCGGCATGAACTGCGGCGTCTGCAAAGCCTACCTTGCCTACTCTCGGGGCGTGCCCAAAAAGAAGGGCGAAGTGTCGCATTGCAGCGGCTGCCGTGAAAGAAACAAGAACTGCGCATTCCTAAAGCGGGACTGCGAGAAAATTCGGAAGCAGCAAATCAGTTCATGTCATCTATGCACCGATATGCCCTGCGCGAGGTTAACCCACTTAGACGAGCATTACCGTCTACGCTATAGCATGAGTATGGTTGAAAACCTCAAGGCAATCAGGGATAAGGGCATGGAGGCGTTCCTTGAAAGCCAAGCTGAGAAGTATCGTTGCCCAAGCTGCGGCGACGTGGTTTCGGTGCATGACGGAAAATGCTATGTTTGCGGTTATCAGGGAGAAAAACCCCAAAAGAAAGTCAGTAAGGCTCAGTGGGATAAGGCTCGTTGGGTGCCAAACCGGAAATAGCCTCTTGCGCTGAGGAAAACCGCTGGCGCCTGCTTTTTCCTGTTTAGCTGTATGTCTTGAGTTGTTGCTTGAGTGTCAATACATAGATTTATATGGCTTGATTTATTGTCTAACCCTGAATAGGTGCCAGGCTTATTGACTAGAGTGGTTCTCTTGCAGACTGATTGCCAATTGGCTCTCCAAGATACTCAGAGAGCATCAGAGCAAGTTGAGCATCTCTGTTTAGACGACGTGTTGATTCTCAGTGGTCACCAACCCACGCTTCTTCCCTACCCCGGGTTCTTTTACCGCATGTTCCACTCAAACATCATGGATATCTGCCCCTACGACCCACTTAGCCGACATAGCGACCGCTTCGTGCACCGCGTCAAAATCGGAACGGACAACCAATGGCGATGGCTAACTCTGCCCATCGAAGCCTCCGCCGGCTGCGCCATTAAGGACGCAAAACTAAAAGCGCATTTGATGCCTAGCCGCTGGGCGGAACTTGAACGGGTATACGGCAAGTACCCCCTTTGGAGCACCTACCGTGAAGATTTAAAGGAGGTTTTCTTTAGCTACAGCCGCCTCTGGGAGCTTAATCTGCGTCTGATAATATGGATGCGGGATCTTTTAGGCATCAAAACATACCTTTCCATTTCCTACGGCAGCGAGGGCTCTGACACCACCGAGCGGATAGCTTCTCAGTTTAGCCGTTATGGTTCTGTTGTTTACCTCGCGGGTAAAGGCAGCCTCGAATACCTTGATGTACAAAAATATGAGCGATTAACCCATTCTACAACCGCCGTAGTCACCTACACTCCACCCGCTCCTTACGCTACGGTTTCGATGCTTACCCCGATTATGAAGTATCCCGCTGACAAGGTTCTTGAGGTCCTAAACATCCGCCGGGAACCCATAAAAGTGATTATTAACGGCACCGAATACAGCGCCAACTACCTGAACAGCTAAAAACGCATATTTTTGTGACTAGTGTTATTTGCGTGTTATCCCTTGTTTTATTCTTTTGAACTTTTGAAGATCAAGAGGTCATGGTTTACGCCGCTTCTTTTCTCTTGGGTGGTCACTGGTATCTTTCTAAATCTGGTAAAGCGGTATCTTATTATCGGCTTTTGCTGGGAATAAGCTTTTATAAACAAAACTCAACGTTAGCCTGAGTGACTAAAATGAATCGTGTTATCTCTTCAAAAGATGAATACGAGTTTTTCTTGGAAGCAGACCGTTTAGCCCTTGGTGACACTCTTCATGGACGTAAAAAACCAAAACTAGTAGGAGACGACATCTGGAAATTCCAGCGTGCTCTCCGTAAAGCTGAATACTACAATAACTGCAAAAAGGGCTTCCTCTCTAAACTGTACTTTCAGTGGCTTCGCTATAGGCTTTACCATTTAAGCATGAAACTGCACTTCTACATTCCGTTAAATGTCTGCGGCCCCGGTTTATCCATAGCTCAATACACTGGGCCAATCGTTATCAACCAATCTGCCTCGATAGGTGAAAACTGCAGAATCTCAATGGGGGTTTTAGTGGGTCGCTCACCGAAAGATGAACAAGCCCCTAAGATAGGCAACCATGTTTTCATAGGGCCTAACGCTGTGGTGGTTGGCCCGATTACGATAGCTAACGGAATAGCTATAGGCGCAAACGCCTATGTATCCAAATCTTTTCTGGAGCCGGGAATAACCATAGCTGGAGTGCCCGCTAGAAAAGTGCTCAGTCACGGTTCAGAACTAATCACCAAAGAAGCATCGCTAACAATTCTGGCGCGATAATTCCTCAAAAACCCTTTCGGACAGCCAAAGCGGACACTCAGCGATTTAATAAATCGCCAATTAAGCGCCGATTAACTTTAGGAAAATAGCTTTTGCCGAGTACAGCCGATTCTCCGCCTGCTGATAAATAACTGATTTTGCGTTACTGATGGCTTCGGCGCTGATTTCGTAGCCGCGGTGGATGGGCATATCATGCATGATGTAGGGGTCGCAGCCGCTGAGCAGCTTTAAGTTGATTTGGTAGGGCATCATGAGTTTGATGCGCTTCTCCTTTTCCGATTCGAATTTGGGGTCAGTGAAGAATTCCATGTCGATCCATGTGTCGGTGTAAACGAAGTCTGCGTCTGAAACCGCCGCCTTCACATCCAACGTTGACTCCCACAGCCCAGTTTTTTTTGCGGCAGCCAGCAACTCTTCGTCTCGTGCTGCCTCATTGAAAATCGGGGTAACAGTGGTCAGTTTCACGCCTGTTTTGGTGCAGGCTTCAATTAAGCTGTTAGTGACGTTGTTGTGCACGCCGATGTAAACCAGCTTTGCCCCCTCCAGTTTGCCATGTTTCTCTTTGATGGTGATGAGGTCGGCGAGGGCTTGGCTGGGATGGTACATGTCGTCGCAGCCGTTAACCACGGGCACCTTAGAAGCCGCCGCCATCTTTTGGAGGTCCCTGTTGTAGAGCAAACGTGCCATTATGCAGTCCACGTTACGACTTAAGTACTGCATTTCGTCGCCGATGTCTGCTAAGGTAAAGTTGGTGCTTCTCCAGTCGATGAAAAGCCCATGTCCCCCCAGCTGCGTCATGGCAACCTCGAAGCTGACGCGGGTGCGGGTGCTTGTTTTCTGGAAAATCAGCGCTGCCGATTTGCCTTCGAAGGTTTTAAGGTACTTTTTGGGGTTCTGTTTGGTTTGTATGCCTAAATCAACGAGGTCTAGGAGGTCTTTGCCTTGGAGTTGCTTGAAGTTGAGCAGATGCATCTTTTATGCGCCTCTATTAGGGTCAATCGGGCATTCAATAATAAGCTTTATGGCAGCTTCCATTTGCAGTTGACCCAAACAGCTTTTTTAGCTGTAAGTGTATAGATACTTGGATGTGCCTGATGTGATATTACTTGTTCATTCAAGCCTTGACCCCGCAGGAGTAAACATCGCTAAAACCATCCTTACCCAGTACAACTTCACCCGAACCCCTCAGACCTACCAGAAAAGCCCCATCTACCAAGCCACAATCAACAACCACCCCGTAACCTTCATCACCCTTGAAGAGGAAACCGTCAATGCCCAGTATCTCCAAACTGATTTTCCCAAAGCTGACCTATGCGTTTTTCTCTCGCGCCACAGCAGCCAAAGCGGCAAACCCACCCTCTCCGTCCATACAACAGGTAACTTTGGCGACGCTGAACTGGGCGGCTTATCAAAAACCCTCTCGATGGCGCCTGCCACGGCGATGCAGACCGCCCTTAAAGCCCTCGTCCACTACAAAGATCCCCTCAACGTTTTCCAATACGAAGTTTCCTACGAGTGCACCCACCATGGCCCCAGCTTGGATTTGCCCACGATGTTTGTGGAGCTGGGCAGCTCTGAGGCTCAGTGGGGGGATGTCAAAGCGGCGGAGGCGGTGGCTCATAGCGCCATGACGGCAGTTGCCACCTTCACCGAGGCTGCTTCTCCAGTGGCTTTAGGTATAGGCGGAACCCATTACAACCAGAAGTTCACGCTTATGGCGCTTATGGGGCAAGCCGCGTTTGGGCATATGGTTCCCAAGCATGCTGTTTCCAGGATCGACGAGGATATGCTGCGGCAATGCATAGATAAAACCAGTGGACACGTGTGTTTAGCAGTGCTTGACTGGAAGGGCATTCTGAGCGAAGATAAACCTGGGCTTCTATCGGCTTTGGAGGCAGCGGGGCTGCCGTACCAGAAAATATAAGCCCCCTCAAGTACGCCTGTTTGGGAAGCTTTAAAAGTGGGGGCACCGTAGTTTTTTAAACCTAAACATTACAGCAATGTTTATTATAGCTGATGAAATCTTGAGTGTGCGGTAAATATGGGTATAAAATCTTGGCTAACGCAGGCGGCAAGGACGTTAAAGCTAGCTGTGAAACCGGACCGCGAAGAACTCTGGTTATCCATAAAAATTAGTTTCTTAGGTATCGGCGCTATTGGTTTAATCGGCTTTATAATAAAGTTATTATCGTTCGCTTTAGGCGGCGCAACAGGATAGAAGGAATAGGCGTCATGGATAAAAAAGAAGAGCTCTCACAGGTAAAGATTTTCGCAGTGAAAACCACCACAGGTCAAGAACGCAACGTGGCACGGCTTATTGCCTCAAAGGTAGAAATGACCCATATACCCATCAAGGCTCTTCTGGTCCCCGACACCCTCAAAGGCTATGTTTTCATAGAGGCAGACGGACCGCACCTAGTTGAGGAAGCCATCTCAGGAGTCAGGCATGTTCGCAGCCGAATTCCGGGGCTAATCAGCTTTAACGAAATTGAACGCTACATCGTCCGCAAACCCGTCATGGAGGACCTCAATGAAGACGACGTCGTCGAAATCACCGGTGGACCCTTCAAAGGAATGCGCGCGAAAATCACAAGACTCGACAAATCTAAAGGCGAAGTTACCTTGGAGTTGCTTGAGGCAACCTTCACTTTGCCCATTACAGTCCATTCAGACTATGTAAAACTCGTAGAAAAAGCAAAAGCATAAGGAGAAAACAAACATGCCAGAAAAGAAAGTTGTAGAAGTAATCGTTAGCGGCGGACAAGCCAACGCCGGTCCCCCGTTGGGTCCAGCTTTGGGTCCTTTAGGCGTCAACGTCATGGCGATTGTCAACAAAATCAACGAAGTCACCAAGGAATACGCTGGAATGAAGGTTCCAGTCAAGGTCAGTGTTGACACCGAAGATAAAACCTTCGAGGTAACCGTGGGCACCCCCACTTCATCCGCCCTCATCGTCGCTGAACTGAAAATCGAGAAGGGCTCCGGAACTCCCAACACCGTTAAAGCAGGCGACCTCACGATGGAGCAGATTCTTAAAATCGCCAAAATCAAGAGTCCCCAGCTTTTGGCTTCGAACATTAAGGATGCAGCCAAAGAGCTATTGGGTACCTGCGTGAGCATCGGCGTTACCGTTGAAGGCAAAGACCCCCGAGATGTCCAGAAAGAAATCGACGCTGGCAACTATGATAACCTATTTGGTAGCGACTAATGTTGGGCGAATATTTTTATAATGGGTTTCTTATCCCCTATTGGCACGAGGCTTAAAAATGCCCCTAGACAACAAGACTATATCTGAAGCGATAAAACAGGCAAAATCTCAAGCTGGAGACAAAAAATTCAACCAGACCATAGACCTGATTCTGGACATTCAGGAAATCGACATGAAGGCGCCAGAAGGTAAAATCCAAGAGGTTGTTGAGCTTCCGCACGACACCCTTAAACCAAATAAGGTCTGCGTTATTGCTTCAGGCGAGTTTGCCCTCAAAGCGAAGAACTCTCAAGCTGACCATGTTATAGAACGCGCCGATCTTGATGCGTTAAACGGCAAAAAGAAGGAACTGCGTAAAATCGCATCCACCTACGACGTCTTCATATCTGAAGCGCCTCTGATGCCTCTGGTCGGTAGGATTTTGGGTCCCGTTCTGGGTCCAAGAGGCAAAATGCCTGTTCCTGTTCCACCTAACGCCGACATCGCTGCGTTGATTGGTAAGCACCGCAAAACGGTGGTTGTCCGCATGCGTAACCAACCCATCATTCAGGTGTCTGTTGGTTCTCAGAAGATGAGCGACGAGGACCTGACCGACAACACCATGGTTGTTCTCCGTATGCTGGATGGAAAACTTAAACGTGGCCTCAAAAACGTAAAGTACGCGTTCATCAAGACCAGCATGGGTGAACCCGTCAAAATTAAACCATAAACAGAGAAGAAGAATCATGCCGTCCCAACAAGTATTAGATGAAAAAGCAAGCGAAGTAGAAGCCATTAAAGACATCTTTAAGGAATACAAATCCGTTGGCATCGCCAGCCTCCAGAAGGTCCGCGCTTCACAGCTGCAGGAACTCAAGAAATCGATGCACGGACAAGTTTACCTGCGCGTCCTCAAGAACACACTAATTAAAATCGCCATCGAAGAACTCAACCAATCTGAACTCAAGAAGCTCGAGGAATACTTGGAGGGATCAAACGTTTTCCTCTTCACCGACCTTAACCCCTTCAAGCTTGCGTTGCTTTTGGAACGCGGCAAAGTAAAAACCACCGCTAAAGCCGGCGACATAGCCGCAGACGATGTGGTTATTCCCGCAAGCAACACCGGTCAACCTCCAGGACCAGTCATCAGTCAACTTAACGCAGTCGGGTTACCTACACGCATCGAAAACGGTAGCGTCTGGGTCAGCAAAGACACGTTGGTTGTCCGCAGAGGCGAACCCATCAACGAGCGTTTGGCAGGTGTCCTCTCGAAGCTGGGCATAAAAGCCGTTGAATTAGGCATATCCATGCGCGCGGTCTTCGATAACGGATTAATGATCACCGGCGACCAACTCAAGGTTGACGTTGCAGCCACCCGCAGACAGGTGGAGTCCAGCAACCAGGAAGCCTTCGCTTTGGCGCTTAGCGTCGGTTACCCATGCAAAGACACAATCAAGCCACTGCTCCAGCAGGCACACCAGAAAGCAGTCTCGCTCTCCGTGGGCGCAGCCATCCCAACTAAAGAAACCATCGGTGACCTCATCCGCAAAGCCAACGCAGAAGCATCCTGCATCAACCAGAAAGTTAAGCCAGCAGCTTAACCCACCCCTTTCCTTTTCTTAAAAATTGAGTTAGCCCGATCGGGCTTACGCCATTTTTATCTCTTAACCTTTAGATACATACATAGCCTCGTTTTGCTATAGCCGGGTGTCTACAGGATTGATTAACAGTTGCGTTTTCTACGGAACAAAGAAGAAAGCTGTGTCTGTGCATCAAGTGTTAGTCTAAGTGCTCATGTTCATGCTCGTGTTCATGTTCATGTTCATGGGTATGGTCATGGTTGTGGCGGCTGGCACGCCATGCTTTGCCCACTATCGCCGAAACTAAAGCAACCACCAGAAAAGTCACCGCAGTCAAGAATAGGTCTCCGCCTGTAAGGAACCAGACCAGAACCGCTGCCAACACTGCGATTGGAAAAGCAAGTAGGAAACCGATGACGACAATCACGACTAACCCAACGATTATCAGTGCGATAAGTATCCACAGCAAAGTAGCGGGGTCAGTAGGTATCACTATCTGAAGGGTTGATAAGAAATCCAAAATAACATCCCTAAAAAAGATAAGTTGGGAGGTTATTTAATGGTTTGCATCCTGTATTGACCGCCAATAGGGCAGAGGCTAAATTTGCCTGTCGAGGCGGTGGCGGTAGCATTCGTAGTCAGTGATTTTGCGCACGTAGTCCTCGCACATAAGCGGTGAAGAAATCAAGAAGTCCGCTGAACTGCGATTACACGCCACCGGGATATTCCAGACCACGGCTACCCGCAGAAGAGCTTTTACGTCGGGGTCATGGGGCAACTGTGCAAGGGGATCCCAGAAGAAAATCAGGAAATCAATGTCGCCGTCTGCTATGCGTGCGCCAACCTGCATGTCGCCGCCCAAGGGGCCTGACTCTAAAATGTTAATGCTGAGCCCAAGCTCCCTTTGCAGCATCGTGCCTGTGGTGCCTGTTGCGTAGAGCTCATGTTTCTGGAGCGTGCCCAAGTTATATTTTGCCCACTGCAGCATGTCCTCTTTTTTGTTGTCGTGGGCGATTAGGGCGATGCGTTTTCTGGTTTTAATCAGGGCGGTCTTAACCAAGTGTTGTCTCCTCTTGATACGCGTCTGGCAAGCGGCTTTAATATGTTGCGTTGTCCTACAGGTGCCTGCAGGCTGCTTTTGGGAATAAAAGTTATTACCGCCGGCTGCCTAGCGGAACCTGGGGAGAATACTTCACATGGGGGCAATCAAAAGTTTAGCCCAGGGCTTTCTAGTCGCCACCGGCATCGTCTGGATATTCAATGTGGCTGCGCTTATCCGCGGCGGAGACGCCTGGCTGGGCCTGCTTTACCTGCTGATTCTGATTCTTGCAGCCTCCAGCATAGCCCTCCTCAAACTCCGCCCACAGGCACATCCAGAAAAAGCTGACCCTCACCGCTGGCATAACCTGCTTTTTGCCTTCCAAGGCGCCGCGTTGGCGTTCTGGAGCCTGGATTTGATAACTACCTTCTACGCCATCAACGTCACAGGCCTTGCCATCGAGCTTAACCCGCTGGGCTGGCCCCTGGGCATCCTGGGTGCGCTGGCATTTTATGGTCCCGTGTTGGCGTTCTCCTATGTGCTGCTTTTTCGGCTAAAAGAAAAAATTTCACTCATCGCCGCTGTGCCGCTGACGGCTTTGACGCTTTGGATGGCGTCGATGAATCTGGTGGCGGGCGCCCAGAACTTCCAGGTTTTCGTGGACACTGCTGCTTTAGCGGTGGATGTGCGGTTTGGGTTGCTTGCCGTAGTTGTTGTGTTGGATTTTGTTGTTCCTTTAACCATAAAGCGCCTGTTTTCTGCATCTAAGCCCTATCTGGCTCTGCAAGCTACTTAGGGGGGTTTGCTGCTGTGACGGCTCTAATTAGGCGAGTAAAGAGCGGCAGAACAACTATCATTGAGCCAATCACAACTATGGCTGTTAAAGCCAAGAATTCCGTGCCCACGATACCCGTTGCTACCCCTTCGTAGGCGATGATAAAGGACATTTCCGCTCTCACCGCAAGCCCGACTGTTACTGCCCACAACGTTTTATTTCTGTATCCTGCTAATCGGCCGCCAATCCATCCGCCGCCGAATCTGGCTGCAAGCGCCACTGCCAAAATTAGAAGGCCAACTGGAAGCATCACGAGGATGCCTGCGGGGCTAATCACCAACCCAATGCTGGTGAAGAAAACCGCCGCGAAGATTTCCTTCATCATGGAGAGTCTGTTTGCCAGTTTCTCGCCTATTTTCGCGTGGGGGATAATTGCGCCCATGATGAATGCTCCAGTTACTGCTGCTAATCCGACTTGTGTGGCGACAAAAGCCAGCATTAACCCCAAGCCCAGCAGAACCGCGAATAAGACTTCATCTGATAGGACGCGTTCGAATCGTTTGATTATCAGCGGAAAAACTTTGCTGCCTATGTAGATTGATACGAAGATAAACAGGGTAGCAATGACGCCTACTCGCAGCAGACTGGCGGTTGAGAACGTGTTTTCCGTGATGATTCCCAGCACCACGGTTAGGATAAGGATGCCCTCTATGTCATCGAGGATAACTGCCGTTATCAGTGTTGACCCCACTTTTGAATCTACGGCGCCCTCGGAGCTGAGAACCGCGGCTATCACGCTGGTTCCGCTGGGTGCTAATACGGCTCCTAAAAGGATGGCGGCTTGCCAGGTCCACCCCAGCGCCAACCCGATTCCAAATCCCAGGACGATTGATAGAATCACCCCGATGGTGGTAAGCAGGAAGGCTTTGCTGCCTACCTTCCAAAAGGCTGCAGCATCAAACTCTAAACCCGTGACAAAGAGGATTAAAATCGAACCCAACGCTGCTAATATGTTAATTACTGTCAAGTCCGTTACAAGCCCCAATCCTCCCGGGCCCCCAATGAAGAGTCCGACTAAGATGGCGCCGATTACCCCGGGGAGTCTAAGCTTCTTGAATAGCTCTGAGCCGAGGGAAGAAATAACAATTAACAACCCAACCTCGAACAGGATAAAGAAAGCTGGGTCTGTTGCCATACCCTAAGAGCGGCAATTAAGTAATTTATGTGTTTCTTTAGGCTAAGATAAACGCTTAGTCATAACGTAGGCGTCTTCGCCGTCACTGTAGTAGCCGTTAATGGTGCGGGTAATCTCAAAGCCCAAATTCTTATACAGGGTAATCGCGGCGTCGTTGGTTACGCGGACCTCCAGAAAACCCTGCTTAGCTTTATAGTACTCCATACCCTGCAGCGCCCGATTAATCAGAGCCTTCGCCACGCCCTTGCGTCTTGCCTGCGGCATAACCGCGATGGAAACCACATGTCCCTTGCGGACCAAGCCGCCGAAGCCGAAGTTAGATAAGCCCACTTCTATGCGGCACATGATGTAGCCTACGATTTTGCCGTTCTCCTCCGCCACAATGAAGGTTTCGGGGAAGCGCTGGTGGAGGTCAACGAAAAAGAAGTCTGTGTAGTTCTCGGGGAGGCAGACGCGGTTGATTTGCATGACGCCTTGCAGGTCGTCTGGGCCGAATTTGCGGAGGGTAAAGGTTTCTTGCATCGTTTCGCCTTGCCTAACAGGATTTATATGTTGAAACTTAAAGGTTACGCTTAACGCAGGCAACATACAGGCGGCATACACCATGCGGCGGTGAGTTTAAGCTTTGCCTTCCTCGGGGGCTTTAAACACGGCAAGGGTGTAGCTGCCCTGCGGCATCGCCCAAACCCTCGAAGCCGACCCCGCAATCTTGAAAGCCTCGCCTAAGGCGTCGTTGACGGCCCGTGCGGTTTTTAGCTTGAAGATGCTGGTGGCGTAGTAATCCGGCAGCGAGGAAACCAGGATTATGGGGTGATTCTGCAGCGCCTTAAGCAGGTAGTAGGCTTTGTGTCCCCCCATCACGAAGTTGCGTTTAACCTCGCGCTCCATGGCTTTGATGTCGGGCAGCTTAATCATCCAGTCATAGAAAACCTGGTTGCCATGTCCCTCGGGGCACTCCGCCACAAGAATTATGACGCCGCCCCGCTTCACCGCATCCAACGCGTTATCGAGTCCCTTGTAGGCCTGGTAGAGGTTAATGTCGGCTGGGTGCCCGCCTGCGCTGACCACAACGATGTCGGCGCGTCGATCCACCGTGACGCGGTACATCTCATCCACCAGCTTAGTAGCCTCCAGAAAGGCGGCTTCTAAGTCGCCGGCGAATGCCCGCACGATCTCGCCCTTCTTGTTCTCCACCACGTTAACGATGAAATCCACCTTCGCCAGCCGCGCCGCCTCCATCATATCAACATGCACAGGGTTATCCTCAAGGTTGCCTGTTTTGGCAGCAGCAGAAAGCAGCAGGGCATGGTTCTGCTTGATGGTTTCCTGGCTGCAAACCGCGGGCAGCAGGCTCTTTCTGCCTCCCCCATAACCCGCATAGTAATGGTAATTCACATCGCCCAGCAGCACCTTAACGTCGGCTTCCGCGAAAACCCGGTTAACGTAGACCTTGTTGCCGTAGGTTTTGGTGGTGCCCACATACACGGCGTCCTCGCCGGTGCAGCAGTGGCTCACCGTTTTGACGCGTCTTAGGGCTTCTTCGCCTAGCAGCTCCTTGGCTTCCTCGGCTGTGACGGCGCGGTGGGTTCCGCAGCCAAAAATTACTGTGACGTTCTCGTCTTTGACGCCTGCCAAGTTAAGCTCCGATAGCACAGGCAGCAGCATCCGCTCGCTGGGGGCTTTGCGGGTGTGGTCATCCACGACGATGGCGACTTTAGAGTCAGCCGTGGCGATTTCCGATAGGCGCTTGGCGCCGATAGGTTCATGCAGGGCCCGTTCTATTTCGGCTTTCTGGTCCGGCGCCGCAGCGGTCTCTTTAGGCTCGATGGTTCCGAGCAGGTTGCGGGCTGGGACACGTACGCACACGTCGGTTTTTCCGTAGGGTAACCAAACATCAACCATGACAAGTCACACTGGCAGTTTAGATGTACTCGGCGCAAGAAACTATTAAGCCTTATCAAAGCAACAGTGCGCTGTATGTAAATAAAGCCTCAAGTAAAACGGTAGCCCTGTGCCTCTAAAATTCTCAGGTAATCTTGTGCTGAAAGTGGGCAATTAACCAAATCAGCGAACTGTCTTTTTTCCAGTTTAACCTGGAGTGACATCATATGCAGCAGATACTCATCCAACTCGGTTTTTCCATGGCTTACTTTTGTGCGGATTGAAGTTTTTTTACCGCTGACGTGTAAAACAAAGTAGGTGTGGTCGCCCTCAGATTGGAGGAAACCCTTCTTTTTTAGGCTGCTGATTACTTCTCTTGCCTTAAGAGTTGCCATGCAAGCAACGCCTAAGATTTAACGCGGCTTAGTATCTTACTCTTGAGGTCTCTTGCATCAGCCGTTAACTTTTCGTCACTTTCTAATGCATATTCGCTGTAGATGAAGCGTATTTCATCCTCGAAGCTTCTTATGCAGTCCTGCAAGTTAGGGGACATTACAACGATGCCGAAATCCCTGTTCGTACAAGAATACACTTTACCCTCTGAAGAAACATCGGCGACTATAGCCTCGGTAAACTTGAGGGTTTTACCCTTCACCCTGATGCTTTTAAACTCTACTTTCCCGACTCGTGGGGTCTTCGCTTTTTTGGCGCCCTGAGAAACAATAACGTCATCAAACGTCAGCAAATTTGGCTTCATACTATTCATCCGCAGCTAAGATAAACATCAGTTAATCAGTGATTTCCATATTTAACACTTCTTGCACTATTCAGCAAACCCAACGCTGCCGTCTTTGGGGTAATACACAATGCCCTCGGCAACCTCCACCTCGGTGACCGTCTTGTTGCCCCTGCATTCCTCAGCGGCATCCTCGATTTTCTGCTTAAGCGCAGCCACCTCCGCATCTGACTTGCCCCGAAGACTCAGCTCCGCAAGCAGTTCCTCTTTAGAGTGGGTGCCCACCATCTTGCGTCGTAGCGCGCCGCCCATCATTTTGCGGTAGCTGTAGCCCTCGTAGAGGAAGGGTGCGCCGGAGAAGCCCATGCCCCGCAGTGCCTCCGCCACCGCAGAGGGCAGCACCGTCCAGTCGGGGTAAGCCAAATACTCGTACGGTTCGGGTATGTCGCCTTTGCGTTTGGGCTTAGGGGTTCTCCAGACCCATGGTGCATGGTCGGGGAATTCGCCTGCCTCCTCGGATTCGGGTTCCGCCATGGATTTTATCATGCCTTCCTGCGGCTCAAACACGTCGCCTTTGCGGAGCAGATAACGCACGGCGGCTTGGTCGGGGACCTTTTCGGTTTCAACCATGCCTAGCCCGTTTGTTTTCTGCTGTTTTTGGATCCATGCGAGGGTTTCTTTGCTGCGTTCCGTGATTGGTTTCTCCGCCATTCTTTTCCATCCTCTGCTGTGTGTTAGATTTGTTTGTTGGGACATAAATTTCTTTTAGTCTGTTTGGCCGTGCGCTTCTGCGGCTGTTTTTTGGTGCTTTGGGCGCTGTGTTTCTGTGGTTTGCCTTCTTATTAGTGGGAAATGCTAAAGTGTATTGTGAAAACATATTGAAAATAAACAATCGCTGTCTGGGTTGTTAAAATTTAACGGTAAGTATTTATAGTGTAATGAACTAAACTTTCGCTAAGATAGTTGCCTAGGAACTGGGCAAGAGGGATGAATTCGGCTTAACTGGCTCCATCCGGAGTCACTTGCGCCTTCCATCTCCGACCCGCCAGTCTGCCCCTTCTTAGGCTACTATCACTTTAGCGAACCTTCCGCTTTCTATATATTTAAGAATTGTTGACATGAACCTGACTAGAAACCTTGGGAATGCAAACCACAGCATCACCGCGCAAATAGTCAAAAATGATAGCAAAACCGCAAAAAACCCCCTCTTCCACTGGAACCTCAACACCATTTTTTGCCAAGCTCCTCGCATAGGACATACTGCGCTTGCTTGAGCAGGCAAACCTCCAGACCTGTGGATTTCTTCCGAACCCGAAATGTGAGTGTTCGGTGTACTTTTCGCCCAGCTACAGCACCACCATAACTGCGCGGTATCTACCCTGATAGCGGTTGCTGTTGCCCTATTTTATCTGGCTGCCCCTGTTTGGGCGATGGGGATGTGCCTGAAAGTTGCTAAGTGTGCTTGTTTTTCCTAAAATATGCAGCCAGCCCAATAGTCACGAGTGCGATTGCTACAGCTGTGGCTGCAAGTAATGTTGTGTGGAAGGTTTGCGTTTGGTCGGAGGATGCTGATTCCGTCAAGGTTTCTTGGTCATCGGAGCCTCCATAATCGGCAGGGAGGTATTTTTCGTTGACCGCAAGAATTTTGGCATAATTCGGTTCCGTTCCCCCCATCAAGAAAAAGGTATCATTAAATACTGCAACTGCCGCGTCGATTCGCGGTGAAAGCATAGAGACACCTTGAGTCCAAATGTTGCGGGCTGGATCATAGATTTGGGTTAAATCAAAATTAGTCCCTCCACTGAAGAAATATAACCGTGTGATCGTCGTTTCCGTTGTGGCGCCTGCCGCACTCTGATAAACCGAGTCGGGTGGTGGGCTTGCGGAGGTCCAGGTGTCTGTTTTAGGATCAAATATTTGGGTGATATTATCGTTTATGCAGTATATTTTATCGTTGTAAACGACTGAAGAAAACTTGCTCTGATGGATTGGCATCGGTGACATATTTGACCAAGAGTCCGTCAGGGGATCATAAACCTCCATAGAATTGATAAGTTCAAAATTGGGAAAAGTAAATCCCCCCGTAACGTAGATTTTATTTTCCACGACATTTGTCTGTATATTGCTTCGAGGTGTAGGCATAGGCGACATAGTCTGCCAAGTATTAGTTGCGGGGTCGTAGACTTCATTTATGTTGGTCACTCCAGTGACTTCAAGGATATTTGAAAAGGGAACAAGTCCGGATTTGTTGGCGCCTCCAATAACATAAATCTTATTTTGGCAAACTGCTATTCCGAAAAACGACCGCGGGGTAGGCATCGATGCCTGAATAGTCCAGCTGTCGCTTGATGGGTTATACATCTGATTTGTCCCAGTTAATTTCCATTTTTCATCGTAACCGCCGATAGCGTATATCTTTTCATTGCAAACTGCTGCGCCTAAACCGGAGGAAGCAATAGGCATCTGCGCTTTAGTTTCCCATGAGTCATCCGATGTAGCCGCAGTTACAGGGTTGAAAATCATCGTGCAAGGAACTATAAGAACTATGGCAAGCAAAAGAACGCCTATTCTTCTCATCAACTCACCAATCTTCTAATCTCAGTTTGCAGATATATATTTTACTATTTGATGTATTAAATGCGATGTATGTAGTATTGAATGTTGTTCAAAAATATAATTGTTTTTCTGAACGAATTATTAGTAAAATATAAAAGCGACATGCGCAATCTTGACTTGTAGAACCTTGCTTGTTTGCTTTCAATAAGCGCATGAAGTGATAAAGAATGACGAAAAAAACCCGACTTATAATGTCGATAATTGTTCTTTCAATCCTTTCCTCGATTGTAGTTACATCTATTCCAAGTGTTAAAGCAGCAGAGCCTACAAGTCAACAAAAGACAATTCTAACTTTAGAAAATGTTCTGGGCGTTGACTTATCACACTATAATATCTCAACATCACTATATTCTAGTGACTTGTATCAGGGGAATCTTCCTCAAGATACTGTCTATACAATTTTGAGTAGCCCAAGCAGCAATCTGGATACACGCTGTACTTTCGTAAAAGGCTCATTGCAAATGATTTATGTTTCAACTAACGAGGGTTCGCCCTCAGCAAAATTGCATGGCGCCGATACTATCACGATGGCACGGGACTTTCTCAGCAATTACCAAGTCCAAACTGGTAACTCTTTCTACCAAGAATTAAGCAGTATGATAGTAAAAGAGGATATAAATACAAATACATCAAAAATTTCCCAAAATATCAAGCTAAACATAACATCTGTATCAGAAGGTATGACCTTTAGATGGACATACGTGTGCAACGGCATAGAAGCGCCGAACAAATGCGTTGCCCTGCGTTATGAGAATGGCTTCCTCAAATATTTCATTGACAACTGGAACCTATACCCTATAAGCAACACAAAAATAACTCTCTCTGAATCAGAAGCAATAGAAATTGCGATTTCTAAAGTTAAGCTTTACTCGCCCGATAGTTCGCAACCAGGAACCATCGGCGGGATAAAATTTAATGTAACCAACGGCATGATAGTGGAGAAACTCTTTGCTCCGTCCATATATGTAGATGCTGACAAAGCACGCGGTCAAGACGCTCTTGAGCTTTATCCAATGTATCACGTTTGGGTGTGCCTGGATAAATTTTACCCTGGTTACGTTTATGGCTTTAACGTTTATGTCTGGGCAGACACAAAGGAAGTCTGCTATATTCATCAAAGAATTTCAACAATGGAGCCACCGACTGGACTACTTCCTTTTGCAGGCAATGAAAACGCATCAACAGAGCAACCCGAGGCCTTAACAAGTGAAGGTGCCTTCATATTGGCATTACCTCTAATAGCGCTCACTGTATTTACAGGAGTTTTTCTTTCGTCAGTATCAGCCTATGTTCTCCTTGAGAAAAAACCATTTTCTTTTAAAGGACTGACTAAGTTAAGACGTTTTAAAATTAGTAGGTTATTGCTTTGTCTCTTAGTACTTTCCCCTCTTCTGGTTACTGTAATCTCGGAGCCAGTCATGGGTGCTACAGGTGGTGCAAGTGTTTGGGGTTCTGAAAGCTCAGCCTCAAGAAATCCGCCCAATACAGGCGAAAGCTGGCGCAAATCAAATGATGAAGTTGGTGCCCAACAATGCCTTGCCTTATACATCGCAAGTCTGTTTACAAACAACAGCTACAATTTCCCCGGTCCAGAAATAGATAATCAAGGAGTACAGAATTCAGGCTCAAATAAAGATGCAATTCTGAGCAAAATAACCTATCTTGCTTCCAACTATCCTCAGATGGCAGTAGTTGACTTTGACCACGGAGTCGGCAACATAGTAAACGGTGAATTCCATTATATGATAGAAGACCAGCGAGGAACTTTTACAACAACAACTTTTCATCCCGAGCCCGCAGACCACCCTGAGTATGGGGTATATGATCAAGAAATTTATAATCATACAACCGACAACACATTCTTCGCCTTCATAAATACCTGCTTGTCAGCAAGAATCGACCAGTGGGTTGATACATACCATGGAATTGAGTATCCAGTGATGGGCGAAGGAGGATTTGTAAACGGTACTCATGCACAGGGTATGCCGTTCGCTTGGATGCACAAGGCAGTAGTAAGTAACCCTTCGGCTAATGAAATGAGCAGCGATGGTTATCATGCATACACAAAAGATAATGGGCCTGACTGCTACATTGGCTTCCCAATGGGTTCTGCTGCCTTAAATGAGACAGTTGAAAACTGCGGTTATCAATATTGGTATTGGGTGAGTCGCTTTTTCTACCATGCTTTGGCGGAAGACAATACAATACACAACGCATTAGACCTAGCCACACATGACGCGTTCAGTGGAGACACGGATTTTGATGAATCCTCACTGTGGAATGGCTTCACATCTTTATGGCCGACTTATAGAGATGGCGAATGGCATAATTCAACAACTGGAGAAAATAGCCGTATGGCCGTTTATGGAAATGCCGATATAAAACTCTATCAGCCCCGTGTGAATTTTTCTGCTTTCTGCGATACGTCTGGTCATGAAAATGATGTTTTATATCCTCAGTTCACCGTGGGCGGTGAAACGCATTATTGTGGAAATCAGAGGTTAATCGGTAAAACCTACTCTGTCAGCGTTGAGTCGTTGCATAACTATGCTTTCAGTTATTTTTCATTTAATGGTCAGAATTATGCTCAGGGGAATATTCCGCTGACTTCTGATGGGAATTTGGTTGCGCATTACACCTGGGATCCAGTTTACTATAATTTGTCAATTTCTTCTAGCGGTTCAGGTAGTACTTCGCTGTCTGGGGTTCAATCTTGTCT